>JAPYTO010000292.1 GCA_029941865.1 Fuerstiella sp.
TGAAATACAGCAAACACTCTGATTTATCCTTAACCGCGTTGGGCAACGCCCCGCGCTTCGGTGTGCAGCACCGTGCCACGTTTTACGGTGTTTGCCGCCAAAAGGCGGCCCGTTGCCCACGCGGTTAAACGAGAAGGGTTGCACGGAGGGGGTCGGGAGTCTTTTTCCATCTCCCAACATCACCACAGCTGACTCGCGGAAATATATACCCGACCCAAACCAGTAGAAAAAGACTCCCGACTCCTTGTTGTCTTACGCCTGTCTCAGCGCGGGTACAATTTCTGTTCTTGCGGCGTGAACGGCGGGAGCGATTCCGGCCAGTGTTCCGGCAACAGCGGAGACAAGTACACCTGTGACGGCGAGGCGCGCCGATGGAGTGAAGGCAATGGTGACCGCTTCAGCTCCAACCGAAAGGCTGCTGAGTTTGAGCATCAACATGGCGGCTCCCACACCGATGATACCGCCGGCAACGCTCAGCAGAATACTCTCAACCATCACCAGCCGGAATACTCTCGGGCCGGAGAAGCCGATGGTTTGCAGCACGGCGTGTTCTTTGATGCGGTCCTCAACGGACATGACTGTTGTCGTGGCCACGAGAGCCAGCACCAGACCGACGCAGGTATAGCCGAGGTAGTGGGCCATGCCGATTAACTGAGTGAGATCGCCCAGACTTCTGGCCTGAAAGACGCCTTTCGGTCGAGTGTCCGTTTCCACTGGACCGGCTCGGTAGATGTCGTCGATCTCTCTGCACTTGGCGGCCGGGTCAACACCTTCGTGCAGCAGGATCTCCATTTGCGTGACTGTTCCGACAAGGTTCATGCCTTTGCTTCGCTGCAGGAAATCCAGATGCGAGTAGATATAGTTTTCCTCGGCCGGATCGTCGCTCTCATAGATGCCTGCGACGTTGACGCTGAGGTCGCCAATGGAAAATTTGTCGCCAACTTCGATCGCTCGTCGATTGGCGACGGCTCGACCGACAACGGCCGCATCCTGGTGATGTTCAAAGTCGCCCCAGTTGCCCGAAATGAGCTCGAAGTCACGAGCCTTGCGGAGTTTCAGCGGCGGCACGCCGTAAAAGACAACAACATCCAGACTTGCTCGACAGTTGTTAGTGAAGACCTGGACGGGGATGACCTCTTTGACACCGTCGAGTCTCGCAATCTGCTGGTCGTAGTCCTGTGGCAAATGGCTTGTGGCCGGACAGAACTTGTTGGCCTGAAAAGCGATCAGCGACCCCTTCGCTTGCTGTCGTCGCTGCAGGTCATCCATGCCCTCCTGCACGGCTCCGACGAAACAGAACACAAACAGTGCGACGGCGGAACCACTCACGGTCAGAATCGTGCGTGAGCGATGTCGCCACAACGTCTTGAAAATGTACGGAACGAATTTGAACATAGTGCGTCGAATCGGGTTTAGCCAGCGGCGGGGATGGGTTTGGAGGCAACTGCGGACGCATAGCCAACGCCACCGGTTTGTACCAGTTTTCCATGATCGAGCTGAAACTGTTTGTCAGCGATTTCAGCGGCTGAGACGTCGTGCGTTACCATCAAGAGAGTGACCTTGAGTTGTTCCCTGAGCCGTTCGAGCAGCTGGAGGATCTGACTTGAAGTGTCAGGATCCAGATCGCCGGTCGGTTCGTCAGCCACGACAACCTTAGGATGCGCGACAATCGCCCGGGCAATTCCGACTCTCTGTTCCTGTCCGCCCGACAATTGACGTGGGTAATGGTCGGCTCGGTCAAGCAAATCGACGGCCCTCATGGCAATCTCGACTCGTCTGCGACGTTCGCTGCGATTCATCGGCAGCAGCAGCAATGGCAGTTCGATGTTTTCATAGGCTGTCAGCACAGGCACAAGGTTGTGTGTTTGAAAAATGTAGCCCAGGTTTGCAGCGCGCCAGTTTGCCAGTCTGGTCCGGGATAATTGAGTGATGTCCGTACCATCAATGACAATGTTGCCGCTGTCCGGTTTGTCGATGCTGGCGATCAGATTCAGCAACGTGGATTTCCCTGTGCCACTGGCTCCCATCAGGGAAATGAATTCGCCTTGCTGGATGTCCAGTGAAACCGAATCGAGCGGCGTAATCGTTTCGTCGCCCTTGTGGTACTGTTTGGTGACGTTTCTGATTTCGATAAGAGCCATCGTTAAGTCCAATGTCGCGAAACAGGAATCAGGAGCCGGATGTTGATCGTGCCGGCGCTGCGCCGATGTTTGGTTCTTCACCGGTTATGCGGATGCGGCAGCCGTTCGTCAGACCGTCGGTTCCCGTAACAATGAGCCGGCTGGAAACCCTCAACCCGCTGGTGACTTCAATCAGTCCTCGATTGTCGACGTCACCGGTCTGCACGGTCTGTCTGACCGCGAGTTTCGCAGATTGATCAGCGAGCCACACATACGCATCATCGCCATCGTGCTGAATGAGGTTCTGAGGAACAAAGATACGAATCACGCGAGCCTGCCTCTCTTGACTCTCAGCGCTTGGCCCTTGACTAAGAAACGTGACATCAACCAACATCTCGGGTTTGAAGACCTGTGGTGGGTCGGGGATTGCGACTTTGACCTGCAGAGTATTCTTCTGGATGTCGGCTTCGGAACTGATGAACAGCACCTTGCCCGTCAGCGGTGCTGACAGTGCCGGGTTATCGATCTCAACGGATTGGCCCAGGCTGACTTTCGGGATATCCTCGAAGCGAGTATCAACTCGAACCTGCAGCATGTCGGGTCGATACATGGTGATGACCGTGCTGCCGTCGTGACCTGACATTTGGGTCATGCCACCGCCGATCCGCGCGCCCGGATGGGCGATGAGTCGGAACACACGACCGTCGATAGGTGCAACGATTGTCATCCGATCCAGTTGCAGTCTGGCTTCGGCAACAACAACATGAGCCTGAGCGACACGAGCCGTTGCCGCTTTGATCTGTGCCAGCGCGCTGTCTCTGGCCTTCGTTTCGTCAGCCAGCAATTTCAGTTGTGTTCTCATCGCATTGCTGCGTCCGGCCAGTGCGGTTTGTTCTTTGCCAAGAGAACTGGCTCGATCACCCAGTTCCTCGACAAGTGCTTTGGCGGCGTCGGCCTTACTTTCGGCAATGTCAATCTTGATTCCCGCGATCACTCCTTTTGCTGCAACCTTGCCTTCGTAGTCCCTCCGCAGCGCCTTGCAATCGGCTTCTGCGCGGCGAAGTTCGAACGGCAGGTTTTTCAACAGGGTGTTGATCCTTGCCAGTGATGCATCTGCTTCATTCAGAGCGGCTTCCAGGTGGACAGGTTGCTTGAATCGTTTGTCAGCAGCGGTAAAGGCGGCGTTGGCTTCATCAACTTCTGCCTGCCGCAGCTCAAGATCCGCCAGGGCTCGTTCATGAGTCAGTTTCGCATCCTCTTTGACAAGTTCTGCGATCGGGTCGCCCGCTTTGACAGGCTGGTCCTCAACCACCAGCAGTTTCTCAACGACTCCGGGCGCAAGCGCAGCCACTCTCACCGGTGTCGGTCGGGGTTCTATCCAACCTGCCGCCTTAAACAGTGGCGTGCCTTCCTGTAGCACTTCGGCTGTGGTTGAGAACACCGGCACGACTGTCACGGCCTGGGGCGGGAACATCAGGTCTCGTGACGCCCACCCCACCAGCGACAGGAAGCCGAAGATTAACACCAACGGCAAGACGTACCGGGTAAATATGTCACGTCGGGCGCGAATCCCGGGCTGACCCGGGCTGCCACGGTCGATCGCCAGTTCTCGAAGGTCAACTTCATTACTCATGATTTACTTCTTTTGTACGAAGACGCCAGTGGCCAGAATCGTGAGGTTGCCTGCGTCGTCACGCTGAGCCTTGCCTTTGACGATGACGGTGGACAGTTCTTTCACGGAAAGCAATTCACGGGCATCGGCCTTCACCAATTCACCGTCTTCATCGACAACCTTCACCAGTGCCGTGGCGGTCGGGAGCTTTTGCGTTTCACAACAGTAGTCCCATGGCATCGGGCAGCCGTCGCCTTCAATGTCACTGCACGCTTTGAGCGATCCATCGACGATGGAGAATGCTGCTCGGTCTTCGATCCATGGGTTAGAACTGCCGCCGATACGACCGACAATCACGACGTCCTCTCCGTCGGCTGCGTCTTCACGCACTTTGATGACATCGGCCGCGCCGTCCGGCTCGGCGGTCAGCAGAAACTTCGATCCATCCACAGCCGGAGCTGATGACAAACCCGGCTGATCCGCTGCTGACGGAGTCGATGTGTCCTCTGAGCAACCGGCCAGTGGTAATAGGCAAGAGACTAGAGGCAAGAGCAGAAACGTTTTCATTGAATAAACCTTTTTTTACCAGTCGAATTCCGGAGTCGCTTGACTCTGGTCCATCGACCCTTGACTTGTTCAAACCGCTTTCAGCCCATCAACAATGGGCATTCGTAGAGCTCGGATCGCCGGGGGGATGGCCCCAAAGAAACCGAGCGACAGACCAACGCCGCAGCCGATCAACACAGCCATGCTGTCGATGCGAAGCGAAAACGCTCCCATCGTAAATCGCACTGCGGCACCATTGACAAAAATCAGCGCGATCAACGCTGCCAGCAGACTTGCCGCTGCCGCCAGCAACACGCCTTCCTGAATCAAACTCACGACGATGGAACGCCGTGCAAAACCGACTGTCCGCAATGTCGATAACTCGGGAATACGACCGACGACTGAGCCGTACATCGTGTTCAGCCCGGCAAACACGCCCGCTCCGGACACCAGCAGAACGACCAGCCACGCCAGCCACACCACGGGGCCATAATCCTTCTGCAACGACGCGTAGTATTCGGTCTCCGGTATCGCCTGCAGCTCAAGGTCAAGACGTTCTTTGCAGAACAGATCCAGATCGGCGAAGTCGGCACTGGGGGCCAACGTGACTGCCACGATACTGAGGTCCTGTCGCTTCATCGCCTGTTGCAGTTCGTCCAGACGACACCACGCTTCCGATTCAAATGCCGATCCTCCTGCGGAGAATATTCCGCTGATGCGCCATGCGCGACCCTCGAATTCGATCGATTGCCCAACACTGGTCTCGGCTTCTGTGGCTCCGAGTTTTGCGGCCGCCATGCGACCGATCATGACTTCGCCGGTTTCCGGCCAGTCGCCTGCTTCAATTTCGACCTGACGACGGACAAGCAACGCAGATCGTGTGACGCCACGTACCAGACCCATCGATGGTTCATGTTCGCCCACCCCGATCTGTGTGCCAAGATACAATTCCGGTGACACATACTTCTGCCCAAAACGCTCCTGTATGCCGGCCACACTGGCAGGCACAAGGTCACTGGTTCGCATGGCGATTGACGAGTATTCCAGGTTCTCACCCATGCCCAGCGAAAAAATCACCGCAGTCTGCGGATCGCCGCTGACGGCCAGTGAGCGTTCCAGTCCACGGATAAAGCCGACAACGACCAGAACCAATACGATCACCATCGTCAGGCCCGCAAACGTCAGCGTTGTGCGCAATGGGCGACGGAACAGATTTCGGATGGCGTACTCCCACGGGAGCAGGCGAAACATAAAAGACACGATACGAGAATCCGAAGTCAACAGAGTGCGCAGCCCATCTGACAGTCAAACGCAGTGGGATGAATCCAGCAAAGCAATTCAAGAGCGGCTGCTGATGTGGCCCTTGAGGCTGGGTTCTCGACTCTGATCTAGCAATTCAGCGACATGTGCAAGGTGCGCACGAAACGCCCCTGATTTCCGGCCCTGACGCATTCAGGAAATTCGAAAGCGGTTGTTCGACAAACGGATAGCTGGAAAACGAACGTGTGATCGTTCCCGGGCTGCAGGTGAATGAAGGACGCGCCCGGGCTGCCCAGTTTGCAGGGCTTTTCGATTACAGCACCGCCGCAAATACCCTGGCATGAGGACTTGGCGGGGCAGGGAGCAGGTATCGGCTCGCCCCTGTCGTGTGATGATTCGGCACAGCAGTCGCCGTCCGTTGTTGCATGTCCTGCACAAACGGCTTGCGAACACTGTTCTTCCGATACGCAACCACGATCGGCGCAGCACTGATCGGCGTGGCAAACGCCACTGCCACACGACAGCGGACATGCGATGACCGCCGCAATCAGTACCAGGGAAATTATACGAGCAAACATGACGGATTCCTCAATGCACCGACGATCATACGTCGACGCGGAGCGGCGGGCAATCGGAACTTCCTGGAACACGGCCGTTCAGTTCCGTTCGGCCAGACTATCCGTCAAAAGCTGACCTTCAATGAGGCTGGACGCTGTCCGAAGTTCCCGCAAGGCATCCAGACACGCCAGGTTTACCTGCAAATACGTCTGCTGGGCGGTCAGCAGCGTGAGGTATTGGACCTGGCCCTTCTGGTAGCCGTCCGTGACAAGTTTCAGGGATCGGCTGGCTCTGGGAACCATGCGTTGTCGGTATCGCCCCGTCTGTTGGTGGGCGTTGGAATAGCGTCGATAAACCACCGCCAACCGGTCCTGCAGGCTGAGTTCGATGCGTTTAACCTCGTGGCAAGCGGCGATCCACTCGGCTTCGGCACTACGAATGTTGCCCTGGTTCTTATTGAAGATCGGAATTGGGATCCCAAGTTGCACGTTTGCCACATCGCTGTCAGTGACGTTGTGGTGGCGAACGCTGACGAAAAGATCGATGTTCGGGATCGGTTCCTTTTTTGCTCTTCTAATCACGATGCCGGCCCGCTCCACCCGTGTCCGAGCCGCATTCAATGTGGGATTGTTATCCAGCACTGTCGCATAACAGGAGTCCCAGTCGCGAGAGGGCAGTGCGGCATCCAGTTGTCCGTCCAGGTCAGCGGTCTGCATTGTGGGAACACCAACCACGGCCACAAGTCGTCGCCACGCTTCGACCTGTTCGTTGGCAGCGTTGTCGAACAAAATATGTGATTCGTCAGCCCTGATTTCGGCCTGCAGCAGGTCGTTCTCTGTTCCCTGCCGCCCTGCGATCAGCTTTTCCGTTGCCTGCACAAGCTTGTCGCCGATGCCCGCAAGCTCCTGCGACAAGTCAACTCGTCGCTGAGCAGCTAACGCATCGTAGAACCGAACTCGAACATCGCTGAGCACCCTTTCTTCCTGCGCATGAAACCGAAAGTGGGCTTCCTTGATTTCCCTGCCGACAATTGCCTGATCCAGTTTCAGCTTTCCGCCGGTGATGAACCGTTGGCTGATAAAGGCGCCCTGTTGCCCGGCAGTTCCCAGGTTGCCGATCTCAGTGGCGTGATAACCGATAGAAGGATTCGGATACAGCCCCGCCTGTACCTTTCGCCCTCGAGCAACATTCATCCGAGCTGTTGCTACCGCGAGTGTTGGATTGTTCCGGAATGCCAGTGCCTCGAGGTCGGCCAGCGAAAGTGACTGTGCAGTCCGTGGCATGTGGGGCGCTTCCACCGGATCGGACGCCGTGTGAGGTAAGTCGGTCCGGGGACGCCGTTGCACATCCTGCCCGACAGCCATCGCCGTCGTGGTCACGAGCAATACAAAGGCAAACACGTTTTGCAGCACGTTACAGCATCCTTGCCGGTAAGGTCACAAGCGAGATTCGACTGGCATTTTGCGCAATTCAGCTGGATCATCACCTTATCTGTATCGACCTCGCCAGCCTGCGAAATGGTGCCCGACGCTCACTACCTGATCCATCGTTGGAACCGGCACAGCTTTACACACCTGTCGGCCCTGGATTCGCTGGCGATTGATGACGCCGCGGATCGTCGCGGGAATGCATCTTCTTAATCTTCGACCGTAAACCACCAGCTCTGCCGGAGAGTACTCAGGAGGCATTGCCGTTTTCGATATAGACACACCGCGCCAGCAAGTGTGTTTTACAAGCGCACGAGACCCACTCGCTGGCGCCTCGAGCTTGTATTGCGACCCCTTCCAGGGGCCTTCCGAATACCATCGGGTGAAATCACGGAATATTGGGACACCGGAAAGGTGGCCGGTGGTTGGGGCGAAGAACGAGCCAAAGCCCGTGGCTTCCTTCGCAAGCTCAGTCCAGCCACCAGATGGCCACCCCAGGCCACCAGGGCCACCAGGGCAATCGCACGTCGAGTCGACTGGTAGCGGTTTGATTTTTGCGTCGTA
>JAPYTO010000293.1 GCA_029941865.1 Fuerstiella sp.
GCGCAGGAGGCCCACTCGCTGGCGCTTCGAATTGGTATTACGGCCCCTTGCAGAGGCCTTTCTCATACCACTGGCTCGGCCGGTCGTCCTGATTTTGGTCAGTTTGAATCACGCTTCGGCCGTCCATGCTCAATTTGCAACACGCGTCAACTGCTGCAGTTCTTTCGGCAGGTTGAAGTGGACGTTTTCTTCGCGCACGGTTTCTTCGGAGACTTCGGCGTTGAAGTGCGTTCTTAAGTAGTTGGTGCATTCTTCGACGACCACTTGCGGGGCACTGGCGCCGGCGGTGATGACGACCGTCGAATCCTGTTCAAACCAGTCCGTCTGCAGTTCGACTGCTCCGTCGACCAGGTATGAGGGGACTCCCTGACTGGCTCCGATTTCCATCAGGCGGCGACTGTTGCTGCTGTTCTGGCTGCCCAGCACAATCAGCACATCCGCTGATTCCACCAGCATCTTGACCGCGTCCTGGCGATTGGTTGTCGCGTAGCAGATGTCTTCCTTTTTCGGGGATTCGATGCCCGCGTAGCGAATCTTCAACGCACCGATGACTTCGGTGGCTTCTGCGACGCTGAGTGTGGTTTGGGTCAGGTACGCCAGTTTGTCATCGCCGGTGAACGGCAGTTTGCCAACTTCGGTGGCTGTTTCGACCAGAGTGATGCTTTCGGGAGCTTCGCCCATAGTGCCGATGACTTCGTCATGACCTTCGTGACCGATCAGGATGATGTGGTAACCGGCGTTGGCGTAACGGATGGCTTCCAGGTGGACCTTCGTGACCAGCGGACAGGTGGCGTCCACGGTCTGCAGGTTTCGGTCTTTGGCGATGCTACGAATTTTCGGTGAAACACCGTGAGCACTGAACAGCAGGATGGAACCATGAGGGACTTCCTGCATGGAGTCAACGAATGTCACTCCCTGTTTTGTGAAACGATCAACCACGTATTTGTTGTGGACGATTTCGTGATAGACATAGATCCCCGGGCCGACTCGACGAATGGCTTCGTCGAGGCATTCGATGGCCATGTTGACGCCGGCACAAAAACCTCGTGGGTTGGCGAGAAGAATTTTCATGAAGTGTGCTGGAGAGGAGGCAGGAAATGGACTTACGTCATGATTGCAGAAACGTCGTCTTCCAGTTCTGCCAACCGTGCCACGATCATCTGATTTAACTGGGGAATTCCCTGGCCGGTGACGGCTGAAATCAAATGTACGTCTTTGCCCGACGTTTCCCGAAGCAATTCCGCACACGTTTCGGCGTCCGGAAGTTCGGCCTTGGTCACGCACAGAATTTCCGGGCGACGGGCCAGGACGGGATTGTATTTTTCAAGCTCTTCGCGAATCTGGTCGTAGTTGCTCAGCGGATCGGAATTGTCCATGGGGCACGGTTCGACCATGTGGACGATCAGGCGAGTCCGTTCGATGTGTTTCAGGAATTCGTGCCCCAGTCCGGCACCCAGGTGAGCTCCTTCGATCAGCCCCGGAATGTCGGCCAGAACGTATTCGATATCCAATGTGACCTGAACGAGTCCAAGGTTCGGGTACTTCGTGGTGAATGGGTAGTCCGCGATTTCCGGCGTGGCTCGCGACATACGGCTGAGCAAAGTTGATTTGCCGGCGTTGGGCTTCCCCACCAGACCGACGTCGGCGATGAGCTTCAACTCCAGCGTCACATCTCGCACTTCCCCCGGGTGCCCCATCTCGCATTCTCGCGGCGCGCGATTGGTGGAGCTGGCGAAGCGTTTGTTGCCTCGGCCACCCCAGCCGCCTTTGGCAATGACGACGGAATCGTCGTGCTGTTGCAAATCCTTCAGCAGGTTTTCGTGTTTCGTGTCCTTCACCAGTGTCCCGGGCGGGACCAGAATAACTGTGTCTTCGCCGGTGCGGCCTGTTTTTAGACTGCCCAGGCCGTGTTGGCCTCGTTCGGCCTTCCAGTGGCGATGTCCGACGATGTTGCCCAGCGATCCCAGGTTGCGGTCCGCCTGAATGATAATGCTGCCACCGCTGCCGCCGTCACCGCCGTCCGGCCCTCCGCGGGGAACGTGGGCTTCTCGACGAAAGCTGCAGCAGCCGTTGCCGCCGTCTCCAGCCTTGCACAGAATTGAAACTCGATCCACAAACATGTTTGTAACACCATTGGGGTGATGTGTGTGCCGCTCTGCCCGCAGCGTCGCCACGGAAATCGCTGCCAGGGCCGAAAGTCGAACGCCAACTTGCAAAAACCTGCTCAGAACAACGGAAATCGATTCGGGCAGATTCTGGCGAACTCACAGAAACATTGTAGCGTGATTCGACCTCTCGCTCAGCGTTTTCCTGTGGACTCGTTCTGCAAATGTGGCACGTCCGCCATCAGATTTAATCGCCCCCCGGGAAGGGAATCCAGCTCCCGACGGCTGCTAAACCTGGCAAAATGGCGCCAAGATTCAACTTGGGATCAGTTTAACGCCTACAACGCGGTTCTGCTGTGAATGCTTGCTGTCGTTTCGCTTTTCATCGCCATCATGCTTTTCCGCTGGTGTTTTCTTGATAACCTGTCGGCTGGACGCTTCTTTTCCCGGGCGAGATAAACCTCAGCAGAAGGTTTTTGTTCAGGACAGAAGGGTCGACGCCCCTCTTGAACGTACCAATCAGGACGACTTGGTGAAGCATTTTCATTCAGCAACGAATGCCCAAACGATTGGCCTGTCAACAATGGTTGATGTGTTTGATCGCGCAGACCTGTTTGAACTGCTGGACAACGAAGCTGTTCTGAAGTTGTCACAACTGGGCGGAAACGCTGGTTTCAGAGACTCGGCCGCTATTCGCCGGTCAACGGGGATCACCACGCGTCGTCTGTTGCGGGATGGCGTTGGGCCATTGGATATCGCTGTTGCGGTCTGTCGCAGGCTGGAAACCGTCAGCGGTTGCTCGATGGACGAATTCGATGCGATTCTGCTGTGCCACTCCAATACCGACTCGCAGGCCTGCGTTCGGCTGGCGGACGCCCTGTCGCAGGAACTGGGTCTTTCCGGCGAGGCGATTGCGGCGTTCAATCACGGGTGTTCCGGCTTCATCAAACTGCTGCCCGAAGGTGCGATGGTGCTGGACGGCTTTGGCCGCGAAGCGAAGGTGGCGTTGCTCTCGGTAGAGACTCCTGAATTCTGGCATGACGGTGCTGATCGTTTGTTTTGCGGAATTGTTTCCGCAGGAGCAACCGCTGCCGTCCTGGAATCGGGCCGAGGACTTCCGATGGGTGCCTCCAGGAGTGACGATTTTCAGATCCCGCCTGACCGGCGGTTGAATCCCAACCCCCTGTTTCGAATGGAGACAGGTGACGTCTTTGATTTTCGAGGTCAGCCCAGCCACCGCACGGTGATGCGGATGAATGCGGAACCCGTGTTCATCAATGGCATCGAATTGATGCTGGACAATCTGCGGACGGCAATGCTGTCCATTGATCGGCAACCTGGTCAACGAGTGATCGTGGCCCCACATCAGCCCAGTGGCAAACTTCTTCGTGCCCTGATTGCTGCTGCTACGATGGAGTTTCCAGACGTCGAGTTCCTGAATAATCTCGAATCATACGGCAATACGATTTCTTCGTCCGTGCCGACGCTGATGTCCCGCATGGACGAGGTTTTGGCGCTGAACAAACTTGAACCGTTGCGTGAAAATGACCACATCATTCTGCTGGCAGCCGGGATCTGTATGACGGATATTGCCGACCGTATGTCGGCTGGACATACCTGCCTGCAGTGGCGACAGAACGAATTGAACACGCCCCGTCGCAAGGAAACCCCCGAAAACGCAAATGTTTCGGTCGGGTAGTGCCTCTTTGAGGCTTGATCATGGGGTTGGAGGTTTGCTTTCGGACTTCGTTTTGCACTACCAGTCGTCGCTCCATCCCAATTCTTAGGCTGGACCGCGCACTGGATTCACCGAGGTGTAGCGACTTTCCGCCACCGTTGAGCTGCGAAATAGCTCGCCGGCCCCGCTACACGTCCGTGCGACACGCACTATTCCTTCAGCACCATGATTTCGACTTTTCGGAAGTCGCACGGGTGACTTTCTGACTGCAGTGATATCGTGCCGCCGTGCAAAGCGAGTTTGCCGTCCACGATCAGCTTTTTTGCACTGCTGTCGCGTTCGTCCAGTTGTGGTTCTGTGTACTCAAGAACGACCTTGCCGTCCAGAATGTGTTTCACGACCTTGTTGCCACGCACTTCGATTTCGGCGGTCACCCACTGGTCAAGGTGCAGGGTCTCTGAACTGGACTTGATGCAATGCTGCTTTTTTAACTTACCGTCCATGACGACGTTTGTGCCCGGCGTGCACAGGTTTGACGTGGTGCGAGGATCCTTGCCGTTTCCGGCCAGCAATTGCACTTCGATGGACACTGGGAAATCCTGATCCTTAGCCATGGTCTCAGGCTTCTGACCGTGGACCATCACACCGCTGTTCCGGATTGCCCAGCCCGGACCGCCCGCACACTGTTCGTCGACGAACCGGTATTCCACTCGGAACCGATAGTGCGAAAACTCCTTTGCATAGAACAGGTGGCCGAAGCGTTGGCCGAAATCCTCGTACTGGTCGTAACGGACCTTCATCAGCCCGTCTTCCACTCGAAACGTGTTTCCGTAGTTTTCGCCCAGCTTTGAGTATCTAATCTTTGGCGTCCAGCCTGTCAGGTCTTTGCTATTGAATAGTTGCACCCACGCGCCCGGTTTGAATTCCTGTTCGGCTGCACGAATTGACGGGGCACACAGCAGAAGGGCAACGGACAGAATCAGAACGTGTTTCATTATTGTCTCCGGTGTTTGTGTCAGGCGCCCAGACGGTTTTCCAATGCCACCCATTCAGGACTAAAAGCCCGAGTTTCGTTAGTTGTTGCGCGATGTCGAGGAGATGTTTTCGATGCAGTACAGATGGCCGAACGTGCGAAGATACAGCCGACCGTTGGCCACGGCAGGAGAAGCTCGCGTGCCGTCTGCCAGACGATTTCTTGCCACAATTTCGAATGTATCGCTCGCTTTGATCACGGTGGTGTCGCCTTCTTCGCTGCAGAAATAGATCAACCCGTTTGCTGAGATCGGTGACGATACATGAGTTCCGCCGATTCTGTCTTTCCAGATTTCTTCGCCGGTGTCTGCTGCGACACAACTGGCAACGCCCTTGTCGGTGATCATGTAAACCCTGCCGTCGACCAGAATCGGCGAGGCAAGTTTGGAATTGCCTTGTGTGCGATTCCACCTGATATGAGACTCCGTGACGTCTCCGGTCGTCGATTCGTTCAACTGAACCCCGAACAGATTGCGTCCACCACTACCGGAGTGAAGGATGGCGATATCGTTATGGAAGGCTGGCGGTGCGGCGGCGTTAAAGTCGCCGTGGCGAATGCCCCAGATTTCTTTTCCGGTCACCGCGTCGTAGCCATACGCCCCTCGTGAGCCGACACTGACAACCTGAGTCCGACCATTGACCTCGATCAGACCCGGTGTGCTGTACGCCTTGCGCAGATCACCGTCCCGCTTGGGATTACCGTCTGCGTCCAGATCACCGTAGTCCGTTGAGCGATTCGTTCTCCAGACCGTTTCTCCGGAATTCGTATCGACAGCGATCAGGAACTGTCGGTTGATGCCGTCGAAGGTCAGGATCAACAGGTTTTGAAAAATGACGGGAGACGAGCCCGGCCCACGAAAATGTCGACACTTGATATCCCGTCGCTGCCAGACGATTTCTGCTGTTTCTGTACTGAGCCTGGCGGTGCCATATGATCCGAAGTGGACGTAGACAGCATTGTCCTGCAGTGCGCACGACGGCGACGCATAAGTGTTGACGTTTTGGCCGAGCGGTTCCGGATCTTCGTTTTCGAAGATCAGTTTGTGGTGCAGCACTTTTCCGGTTTCGGCATCAAGACAATAGACGAACTGTTGCGTGCCGTCTTTCGTCGCCGCTGTCAGCCAGACCCGGCCGGCTCCGATGACGGGAGTCGAATGGCCAAGGCCTTCCAGCGGTTTCTTCCACTTGATGTTTTGTCCCGACTGTTCGTTGAATTTTGTCGGCAGGCCCTTCGCGTCGGCCGCGTTAACCTGGCCGTTGAGTGCCGGACCGTTGCGATACGGCCATGAGAGGCGCGATTCGCCGGCTGTGACGACGGCCTGGCAGCAGAGCACGGCGCCAAGGATGGCTGAACAGGTCATGAAACCGAAATTGCAGGACGACTGGCACTGAGATCGATGGCGACTTCGAGACGTTTTCATGGGCCGGAAGTTTTCGATGAAAGGGCGCGGATGGGAAGGGAGGGAAGGTTGTAACTGTCGATTTTCGCCACCATAACGATTTGACTCTGAGAATTCCTGCGTTTTCGCAGTTGTACGCGGCAAGAAAAACAGTTTGTGCGGCCGATCCGCGTTACCAAGGCACTTCGTTGGTCGTCACTGTTTGCCCCGCCATTGTGATTCCACCGCCGGGTCAGCATTTACCGGATTCGAAGAGTTGAAACAGCGGGCACTGGCTTGCTTCTGGCTGCCGGCAGGGGAAACTGTACGGTGCCGGACTCATCAAGGAATCCATTGTCTCTAACGCGGCAGCGCCACTTTCTGTGAGCGGCACGGCGCTAGCCGCCGGTATTTGCTGGTAATCCTCAACAGTCACGCAATCGCCGAAGAATACTGGTTTTGAACCACAAAGTGGCGCCGGCTACCTATCCATCCTGCTGATGTCCGAACCTATCGAAAGAATCCTGCTGCTGACCCACGAACTGTCGTTTCGTGGTGCGTCGATCCACGCGCTGAGGCTTGCGAGGGGGTTGGAATCCAGACAAATTGAGACGATCGTTCTTTGTACGCGGCGGCATTCTCTTGACTCGTCGTTGACGAAGAACGTACGGATTGTGAACGTGCCTGGGTATTCCGTTCCCTTGTGGGGCCGCGTTGTTCAACACACCGTGCTGCAGAATCTCAGTGCTCAACCGCCGGACGTGATACACGTTCTGGGGCCTCGCCTGTTGCCTCAGGCTTTGTGGCTGGGCAAACTGCTGCAACGTCCCGTGGTACTCGGCCTGACAGATCAGGGTGAAGCCGGTCACGTGGCTTTGCCTGCCCAGAATGCGATCTGCAGAGCCATCGTTTGCGTCAGTGAAAGTGTCCGGTCTGCGCTGCCCGGGCGACTGGAGTTGACCGAACAGCGAGTGATCCTGCCTGGTGTCCCGCTGGATGTGACTCACCGCACGCCTCCAATCCTGAAGGAAGGACACGTTCCCGTTCTGGGGATGGCCGGTCCGCTGGAAGTGATCAAAGGCGGATCCTTCTTTCTGCGCGCCTGTCATCGCGTTCTGGAGGCCGGTGTTCCGATTCGCATCGTTGTTGCGGGATCCGGCCCGGAAGAGCGCAATCTGCGACGGTTGTCGACGTCGCTCGAACTGGACGAACATGTGACGTTTGTCGACGACGGCACTTCGATGGACGCGTATCTGTCTGCGATTGATATTTTCTGTCTGCCATCTTTGCAGCAGGGATTTGGGATTATCATGCTGGAAGCCATGGCACTGGGGCGGCCGGCGATTGCCTCAGGCGTCGGCGGTGTGCTGAGCATTCTGGAAGACAACAGGACCGGGTTGATCGTGCCGCCGTCCGACAGCCGTGCTCTGGCCGACCGAATGCTGGAACTGCTGAATGACCCGGATCGAGCCCGCAAAATAGCGATCGCCGGTCAGAATCTGGTGGAAGACCGGTTTACGGTGGACCGCATGGTCGACGAAACCATCACGCTGTACAACGATGTCGCACCAGCCGCATTGGATTCCAGCTACCGCTCGGATTAGACAGTGTGCCGGGTAACCCACCAGCACAGTAGGGTCTGCTGTGCGGACCGACGCCGTTCACCATTGCCGGCATCGAATCGACTGCGCTGCCGGACCTCCAGAACATTATCACGGGCCTTATTGATCCTCGCAATGGCTGCAGTACAGGACTTTGCTGTCGGCGTGGAGCTTCTTCCATTCGTCCCAGCGGACGCGGGGTGTCCACTCGTCGGGATCGAGTT
>JAPYTO010000294.1 GCA_029941865.1 Fuerstiella sp.
GAACAACTTGCATTGGCAACTGGACGTCACCTTCAGCGAAGATCAATCGAGGATCATTCTCAACGTAGTGTGGTTCAGACAGAACTGCGACTGCGGCGGCGTGCGAAATCGACAGACTGGCAACCAGCCAATTCTCAAATGGTGTTGGCGTATCAAGGATACTGGCGTCTTGAAGCGGCATAACGCTGTGACCGACAACGGGAAGTTTTGCCGACGCCGCCCCTCGACGGAGCGAAAGACGCTGGCCTGTGAGTTGATCTTCTAACGGGACATCACGGGAATCAAGTGCGAAGGCGTTTGCGGCATGGATGCTGCAACTCTGCGACCAAACCTTGTTGACGGACCGCCAGCCGCTACAACCCTGGTCTTGAAACGGCGACTGGTTTGGCGTTGTCCTCCTTGACTGCAAGGCTTTCGACCGTGAGTTGCGGGTGATCCGGCGATGGCTTTCGTTGGTTGTTGCCGACGGTCATGGTTAGCCACATATCGCGATTCTTCAAACGGGCGATTTCTGTTTCGGAGAAAGCCGACTTGAACTGACCTTTGTGACTAACGTGACCAAGATCGAATCCAAACGTCTCGCCTTTTTCCCAGAGAGTCACGGTCGTTGACATCCCGTGCTCAAAGTCAGCTGCGGGATGCCCGTTTGTAAAGTTGACGGCTGCATACCAAACATCGCGTTTGGGTTGTTCAGCCGGGCTACTGAGAGAAAGATCTGAGATGATATTTCTAACGATCAGGTTCCTGGGCCACTCAAATGATTCGAGCGAGGCGTGGCTATCGGCATCACCCACATACACTGTCAGCACCGGTTCAAACGTCCGCGCGGCTGCTGTTGCTGAACGTCTGTGACTCAGCGAAATGCCGCCCTCCACATTAAGATGTACGTTGTAGACGAACCGGCTTTTCTTGAACGACCTGATTTCTGGCTTCCCGTGCTTTACTTCCACGATATGGTCACGCAGCCGGATTCTTGAAAACATCGTAATCAGGTCAGTGATTTCGTTGGGTTCTGAGTTGAAGTAGAACGCCTCATTGCCATTGACCCATCTGGAGTAAACGCGGGATTCGTGACGAGGTAGTCTAATCAGTCCGCCGGCCCAACCAGGTTGCGGAACTGTTTTATACGACTTGCTCTTGCTATCAGAGCCAATCCGTTCAGTAGCCGCTCCAAATGCAACTTGGGCAAAGGCAGGTGCTAACAGAAGAGCCATGGCGATCAGAAGATTCTGCGGATGTTCATTGTTGGGCGGCCTTTATAGCGTCGGCGGCTGCCTTTCGGACCTCTTTTCGCCGATCGTTCAACCCGTTTTGCAGGGCCTTGATCGCTTCATCAGTTCCTATACATCCCAGAGCGGCCGCCTCGGCACAACGATATTCGACAAACTCATGGTTGGCATGGATGCGTGCAAGTACCGGTACTGCCGCCTCCTCCTTGGGACCGATCGCAGCAAGTGCGTTTGCGGCATGACCGATTAGCTGGTCGTTGTCCAGTGCGGCCATCAGCTTCGGGACTGCTTCGGCGGCTGCGACGCCAACCTGCGCAAGGGCGTCGATCGCCGATCGCTGAACAAACTTGTCGCTGTCGACTACACAACTAGCGATCTTGGCGACTTCAGTTCTCCGAACACCGATTTTTTCAAGTGCTGCAAGCGCTTCGCCACGAACAAAAGAATCGGCGTCCGATAATAGTCTCGCCAATTCGTCCGTGGCATCGGCAGCATCCGGTCCGATGAGCCCGAGAGTGCGAGTCGCGACGTGCCGAAAATGCTTATGACGATGCGAGAGCCAGCGCATTAATGATGGAACACATTCCTTTGCCTTGGGCGTGATTCGATAGAACGCTTTGCGTATGTCGTGAATGCTCGCCAAACCCGCGTCAGCCCGGTCCATCCATTCTTCAATCGTTCTTCCAGAGTAGCGCGGACCCGTGTATCGAACGCCCTGTTTCAATCGCTGCTTGGCAGTCTCGCGCTCAAAGATAATCACGTCGTCTACATCCGCACTTCGGACGGCCTTCAGTATTTCAGCGGTTGACAGCGTAGGATTTTTTCTGGCCACCTAAACGTCCGCCCAACGGTTAGCACTGCCGACGCCGCCCCGGAACAGGGCGAGAAAGCGATGAGCAGTCAGGCAACCATTCTACGGCACGACCCGCCGAATGAAAGGAGAAGGCGTGCTGGCATGGATGCCAGACTTTGCGGCACGTGCTGTGTTGGGCGGCAGCTTGGACGGCGGGAGTCCGACGCAGCCTAGTCGAAGTCGATATGAGGCCAGTTCGCATCAATGATGTCGGTCTTGCTGCATGTGACGTCGAGAACCCATGTGCCCGAGAGGAAGGCTTCCATTTCAGTTGGGTTGAGGCAGCATTTGCTGAATGGCGATTGAACGTTCGGGTAAAGCTACTGGAATTGATGGCCTTCCCTGAAGCACCCCCACAACCCGATCCCAAGAAGCTTTGCTCCAAATCCAGAGAAGGATACACGCTTGAGAAGTGGGAGATTTACCCGGCTCCGTACAAGGCGGTGGAGCGTTTGGTCTGCTGCCATACGCTCTCGCACTCGGCGCCGCAATTGGCATGGCTTCTGCCGCAGGCTACGTCAGGTTTCGAGTGGTATTGGCAGCCCTCGGTTCCATTTCTGCTCTTACGTTCTTCACCTGCCTCCCATGCGATGGCAGCAACTATGTCATGCCCGCTTTCGGCGCTATATTCGGGTGGGGCATTGCATCTTTGTCGGCTACATTCGCGAGGCCACCAGCACCGCCTGCGCCCTAACATGGTTTTGCCGCAAGGGCCTTCGGCACGCCTTCTTTGGTTGGTCGCGCGGGCTGGCGTTGGTAGATTGATCTGGTTGTTTGACGTTTATCGCTTCGTTCGGGGCGGCATCGGCAAAACTTCCCATTGGGTGGGAAAATAACTGAGCGTGCAAATCTCATTGACATCCATTCCGAATTCACTTGAGTCTCGCAACAGCCTTCCTCGGCCCGACTGGTCCGTAGTCCGGGACTGGGTTTCTGCCAACGTTGCCAACGTTGACTTGAACGACGCGTGGACACAATTGGCCGACGATTGGGTTGATCAACTAATCTCGGCTCTGCCGAATGGCTACTCGCGCACTGAGTCACAAGAGTTCATTCTCCTCTCCAACGGCGATGCGCCTACAGCCGATCGGATCCTTCGGTGGTGCGACGATTCGCTGGAAACCATCCTGAAGACACTTGCGGGCGTTGCCCGCGATGAGGGCTACGGCAAACACGTTGTATTTGCTTTCGGTGATACCGACGCTTACTACGACTACGTGGCTGATTTCTACCCGGATGAGGGTCAATTCGCACTTTCCAGCGGCATGTTTCTCGATCGCGGTTACGGCCATCTCGCCGTGTGTATGGCGTATGCGGGAGAACACCATCGCACAATCGCCCATGAACTAAACCACGCGCTGCTTCGCCATCTTCCGCTGCCGCTGTGGCTCAACGAAGGCGTCACTCAGGTCATAGAGGACTTGGTGGTGGGTAGCTCAGACTTCTTCGTGGACCACGAAACGCTGCGTAGACACCGAGACTATTGGAATTCCGACACCATTCATTTGTTCTGGTCAGGTGATTCTTTTTACTCGCCCGACGAGGGCCATGAATTGAGCTACCATCTGTCGCAGATGCTGTTTCGTAATCTGATGTCAGACTACCGGAACAGGATTGCAGACGTTCTTAATGCCGCAAACTATTTGGACGCCGGTAATCGTGCACTGCTTGACGTCTGTGGTGTTTCACTGTGCGATCGCGTGGTTCAATTCTTAGGCGACGGTGAGTGGAGTCTCCGTGCTGACTACACTGAGGTCGATGCGTAAAGCCGCACAACAAGTTTTGTTACGCAAAGGCTCTTCGGGCACACCGTTGCTCTTTGGCAGCGGGCGGTGACGTTGGTACTATTTCTGCCACTTCAAATTCAACCGCTTCGCTGAGGGGCGGCGTCGGCCAAACTTCCCGTTGGCAGAACGACTTGTCGCGAAGAGCGGCGACGGCGATGCGCCCCGTTCGCCGTACTATGGACTCGTTTGCTGGAGCCATCACCTTTGTACGAATACGAACACACACAATCGGGAACACTCGTCCGCGTTCTCATCGGGGTATTTGTGCTTCCCCTGGGGGTCGCAGCTATCGCGATTCTGGCAACTGGCAACAGCGCGGAGGCGGCGATCAGGGTCGCCATACCCGCGGTGATCCTTGCCATTGCTCTGGCTCTATTTCATTCGTTGACCGTCCGCGTTTCGCACAACGAGATTGCTCTCGTGTTCGGAATTGGGCTTATCCGAAAGAGTTTCGTTATTCATGACATAGAAACCGCCGGCATCGTCCGCAATCGATGGTACAACGGTTGGGGCATCAAGAAAATTCGCGGCGGGTGGCTCTACAACGTGTCGGGATTCGATGCGATTGAGATTCAGCTTAAGAATGACCGCCGATACAGAATCGGGACTGACCAGCCGCAAGAGCTGCTTGCAGCGATCGAGTCGGCAACTGCAATTGCCCGTTAACAGACCAATGCAGCCACGGGCCGCGCAGACTCGACCAACACAGCATCTGCCGCAAAGGCACTACGTGCACGCCTTCGTTTTCATTCGACCTGTGGTCATGTAACATGGCCATCAAGTTGATCGACGTTTCTCGCTCCTGTATGGATCGGCGTCGGCCATGCCAAAGGTTGTACGATCATGCGTATTGCCATATCAATTGTGATCTCTTTGGCGCTCGTCCCTTTGGCCGGGTGTCAGCAGTATTATCAAACTTCGACTTCGGTGGACGACGCACGCAAACGTGGCCTTTTGAAAGCTGAGTATGTCGTACCCCACGACGCCGACCCTGGCGACTATCAAGTCTTTGAAGTCTGGACCGAGACCGATCATGCGTCTGGCACAGAACAACTAGTCGTTCGCCTCAAGGGCCCTCATCACGGTAAAGAACCCAGAGTCCAGGTTGCAGGACCTGAGCAAGTGCAATACCTCTGAGTTTGGTCTGAGCGTAACGGCCCGCCGTACGAAGTGTGGGCTGCTCCTGATCCGCTTCCTGAAATGCTCAAGTTACAGCGTGGCGACAAAAAAATCGAATTGACGCGCCGCCATGATTGACGCCCAACAATGAACATCCGCAGAGTCGCTTTGCGATCGCCTTCGTCCTCTGTTCAACGGGTGTCCTATTGGTAGAATCTACCGTTGTTTGACGTCGTTCGCTTCGTCAATTGGCGGCGTCGGCCAGGCTTCCCGTTGGGTGAACGCAAATGCCGCGACCAGCGTTTCTTCTGCCCGTCTTCCTCTTGTTGTGTTCTGCTTGCGATCGGCCTGCACAGCAGACAACTGTCGCGACGAACAATGCAGTTCGACGACCCGCCGTGAGCGAGGCGCAACGCATCGTCGAACGAATCGAGAGAAACCGTGGTTGGGTCTGGTTTACGGATCCTCCCAGTCTATCTGCAACTGATGACCAGCCGTCACCCCCGACTCTGGATCAATGGACTTCGGCTGAAACCACCGTCAAGGGAATCAGTTTTGCTCCTAAGTCTCCGGACGAAATCGGTAATTTGAGCCACTTCAACGGCCTCCGGGCATTAATGCTGATTGGAAACACAGTCACGGACGATGCCTTGGCGCAGATTCCGATCATGGAGAGGCTTGACACGCTCACAATCATCTCTTCGAGTCGATTCACTGGAGAAGGCATCAAATACTTGAAGGACCTTCCCAGCCTGTCGGAACTGAAAATCATCTTTGCCGATCATCTTTGCCGATCGTCTTGCGGGAGCAGCGTTGGCACATCTGAGTGAAATCCCCCAGCTACATAAACTGACCATTCGCAATCATTCGCCCATTACAGATACCGCGCTCAGACATATCGGCAGCCTGTCCGCACTCCACTGTCTGGAACTTGACAATTTGGGAGAGGCCGAGGATGTAAAATGGACGTCGCTCCAGGCGTTGGAGCCCCTCAAGGATACTCTGCGAAGTCTGCGCCTCCATGGTTCTCGCCGGGTTGATCGTGACTTCCCAACATTGGCGGCATTCACTCAACTGCAGAATCTTCACATGGACGGTTCGGACGTCGACGATGCTACGCTTGCAACGATTGGCAAACTTACGGGGCTCAAACGGCTATCCCTGAGCGGTCGGGGCATGACTGATGACGGCCTGCGACACTTCAAACCGTTGTCCGATCTTGAGCACCTGACACTTGATCTGCACGGCGTCAGGGGCCCCGGATTAGTGCATTTATACGGTCTGCAGAATCTTCGCTTTCTAAACATATTTATTGACCAGGAAAACCAACAACATAAGGAGGCACTGCGAGCTGCGTTACCTGATTGCACGATCCGTTAGGACGCTTGACTTGATTCGATTTTCGCACAATAAGGCACGGCCGCGGAGCGGAGTTACCTTCGACGTTTCGCAACGTGCGGCGGCGTAATACAATCAACCGTAGCTCAACCGTTAATTCCTTCGGCACGGGCGGTGACGGCAGTGCCTTCCGTTGTGCGATTGAAAGGCCTGCATCAGCACCATGACGGAGCAGTCTGTTCGTACATGTTTGCCCGAGGTGAGGGGCTGAGAAAATGATCACCGTGAGGGAAGATTCAGTCCGCGTAGTTCTCCCTGCATTCCGGTGGACGCTCTGGTGGTATAATCTCTCAGTCGGCCAGAGTCGTTCGCCCCATCGTGGTGTGGCGTCGGCAATGCCAGCGTCGGAGCCATAGCACGTTGTCAGAAAATCCGTACATTCCTTTCACTTCCTCCGAAGCCGGTAGCCACGTCACGAAGACGGCGAGTTCGTGGCGGACCGCGGTAGCTCATGCCGTGGGGGCCGTGGCGTTCTGCCTGGGATTCCTTTCGGCACACTTCGTATGGCAGATACCGGCCATACAGCCGGTATTCGGCGGTCCTGATCCAACGAAAGTGATTCTTCTGCTCCTTGCTCTGACGTGTGCGTGCGGTATCCTGTCCATTTACGTTGTCATTGATGCGCTCTGTTTTCGCCGATTGCTACGCCTGTTGTACGCCGTTCCAGCGGCTGCATTCGTAGCGTTCATGATCAAACTGTTTGCCGACATGATGGCATGAATGTCCGCTAACACGGCAGGACCATTCATTAGAGCGGTTTACCAATTGACGGCACCGATTCTGGCTTGTAGGGGGCCGCCGTTGTACTCTGGAAAAACGTCAACCGCGGCCAAAACTCAGCGAAATTCGCTGTAGACAGACTACCTGGAAATCATGCACGACGAACAGAAAAAAGACGCGTTGTTCTACGAGAGTTCGGTACGATTCGATGCCAATCGAATCCGTGCTGCGGCCGTGTACTGCAGCGACGGACGGTTTGGGGAACACTTCGACGATCTGTTGCACAATGCGCTGCAGCTGCCCAAGTACGATCGTCTGGCGGTGCCCGGCGGCGCCGCGTGCCTGGCAGGTCATTTCGCGACGTATCGGGAAGACGAAGGCGTTTTTGCACAACTGCGTTTTCTGGTCGATGTTCACGGCCTTGAACGCGTTGTCCTGATCGCCCACGAAAACTGCGCCTTCTACAGTGAGCGCCTGCGAGTGTCTGCTCTACAACTGGAAACGGAGCAGCGAGAAGACATCAGAAAAGCCGTTCGAAAAGTCCGCTCGCTTTCCCGGACGCTGTCAGTGAGCGCATTCTTTGCCCGGAAACATCGGAAAGACGTGATTCGGTTTGAATCCGTGGAATTGTAAGCATCTGACGCCGTGGAATCAGCTGCGGACAATCTGAACAAAACGGCCATCTTCGTTGCCATCCTCATAATTTCCGCAGAATCGCTAAACCCCGAAACGCAATCCCTGATTTTGCGGCGAAATTATGACGCAAGTTTGCCAATTCATATTCGATGATATAGGCACCGCAGATCGCTGAGACATCATTGGCAGCGACGCGGCGAACTCACTTATTGGCCGAATGCACGGAATCGCTTCGGCCTCTAG
>JAPYTO010000295.1 GCA_029941865.1 Fuerstiella sp.
CTCGATTTACGAACCAGCAAACTGGCAATCCTGCACAACGGCCGTGTGCGAGCAGATGTTCCGCCAGCGGCTCGTGGTTTCGAGATTCAAACAGCGGACGTGCGACTTGAAGATTTGGGGACGAGTTTTGGGATCGCTGCGAGCTCAGACGGCAAGTCTGAAGTGGTGGTGTTTGACGGCGAGGTGCGCGTTATTGATCGCACTGGCGAAGAGGTTTCGCTGTTCGCTGGCGATGCAGCACGCCTCGTCGACGGTGAAGCGTCCAAAGCAACAGCCGACGACATGGGAGCGTTTCCTGACATCGCGATGGTGATCGAAAAATCTGGTGGCCAGGACGAGTCGCGATATGCAGGCTGGAAAGCGGCAGCGATCGAGAGACGCAAAGATCCGCGTCTGATTGCCTACTACGATTTTGAAGGCCTGACCGACGTGTCACGCAGATTGCCGAACCGTGCAGTCGCCGGAGCCGGTAGTGAACTCGACGGGGGAATTGTTGGAGCTCGTATCACGCACGGGAGATGGTCGAAGAAACCAGCTCTCGATTTCCGTGGCGAGGGCGATCGAGTGCGGTTCAACATACCGGGCGAGTTCGATGCCATCACGCTCTACGCATGGGTTCGTATCGATGCACTGGATCGCCAGCTGAACTCGCTGTTTCTCACCGACTATTACGATCCGGGGGAAATCCACTGGCAAATTTCGGTCCGAGGGGCACTGCATTTCGCGACGAGTCCTGTGGGTGTTCCGCCCGCACCGGCTGGCCGCGCGTTGCCGACGGGGGAACAGATTCAGGCCGAGAACCGTCGATTCTGGTCCGATAATTTCTGGGACGCCAGCCAGAGTGGCAATTGGTTTTTTTTCGCGACAACGGCAGATCGCGCTAAACAACCTGGTGTCACTCATTACATCAATGGCCAGCCGGTGGGGTTCAGTGGTGGCAGTAACATGGATCAGCCTCTGCCGAAATTGCGAATTGGCAGTGCTGATCTGGGGAATTGGACTGACCCGATCTGGGCAAAGGCCATTCGCTCGTTGAACGGGCGCATCGACGAATTCGCGATCTATTCTGAAGCGCTTACCGCGGAAGAGATTCGGATAATTTACGAACAAGGCAAGCCATGAAGCAGAGTTTATCTATACCAGCACGCAGCGCAAGCAAGTGAATTCGTTTACTTTTCACCAGCACGAAACGCGAGCGAGTGAACACATCTGCGGTTACGCCGATTCACTCGCTCGCGCTTCGTGCTGGTATGCCGTTCACCGTTTGGCACTTTAGAATCATGCAAAAACTGTTCTTGTCATTCACCGTAATCGTCGCTGCGACGACCCTCGACATTGAATCCCCCGCCCAGGAATTGCCCGATCAGAATTCGACGGCGGCCGATTCTGAGATTCTGTTCGCCCGTCGCATCGCACCGTTGCTGCGCGAGAAGTGTCTTGGTTGTCATGGCAGCGATCCTGATGAATTGGAAGGATCGTTGGACGTGCGTGCGTTGGCGGGACTGCTCGCCGGTGGCGACAGTGGCGAACCTTCCATTGTGCCGGGAAAGCCTCGGCAGAGCTCGTTGTATCTGGCCGCGACGCGCAAGAGCGATGAATGGTCTGAGATGCCCCCGAAGGAATCCGAGCAACTAACGGCCGAGGAATTGAATTGGCTACGGAATTGGATTGGTGCCGGTGCGCCATGGCCGGATGACGAACGGGTAAAGCGAATTCAGGAAAAGTATGCCGAAGGTGAACAGGTCCTGACCTCGAAGGCGCTGTCGGACGACTGGCAAAATCGGAGATACGAACCCAAAAAACTATGGGCTTACCGACCACTGCAAGTCGAAACGGTTCCCGCCGCTGAGCATCCAGTGGATTGGTTCATCGACCGGGAACTTGCCGAGGCACAGCTGGAACCTGCTCCGGCTGAAGAGGCGGGCAAGTTGGTTCGGAGAATGAGTTTTGGTCTGACCGGATTGCCACCGCAGCCCAGCGACGTCAGAAAGTTTTCATCGGCCTTTGCGAATAACCCCGACGCGGCCGTTCGCGATTTCGCTCGGCAGTTGATGAAGTCAACACATTACGGAGAACACTTTGGATTGCATTGGTTAGATGTAGCGCGCTACGCGGATTCGGCCGGGTTTGCGAACGATTACAGCCGACCGAACGCGTGGCGGTATCGCGACTATGTGGTGCGAGCATTCAACAACGACAAACCCTACAACGACTTCGCGGTGGAACAGATCGCCGGTGACGAAATCGACGCCGATGATTCGGAGCATTTGATCGCGACAGGATTTCTGCGGATGGGGCCGTGGGAACAAACCGGCATGAGCGTTTTCAAGGAAACGCGGCAGCAATGGCTGGATGATGTCACGGATTCGGTCGGCCAGACCTTTCTCGGCCACGCCATGCAATGCTGCAAGTGTCACGATCACAAATTTGATCCGCTGCCAACGCGAGACTATTACTCGATGATGGCGGTGTTCTCCACCACGCAGTTTTCCGAGCGTGACGCGTCTTTTCTCGAAGTCGAAAACAGAAAGGGGTTTTCGGAGTCCGACGAGTGGGTCACCGCAAAGATTGATTCCTATTCACGGCAACAGAAAGCTCTCAGGAAACGCGTCGCCAAGGCACGTAAACAGGAAACCGGAAAAGCAAAGGTCGGCGATAATGGATTGGACCCTGGTGACGAGGCGTCGCTCGCGCGGATGAGCAAAAACATCAAACGTCATCGCTGGGAACTGGATCGCACCAAGCCGATCGCGCTGAGTGTGTTCACGGGAAGCACTGTCCCACGTAAGAACGTAGACCGTCGCATGCCGATGCCGGGCAATTCATGGCAGAAAACCGGATTGGAGCCCGATACGATTCTGACCGGCGGCAACGTCTACTCGCTCGGAGATCCCGTCAGTCCCGGTGCGCTTAGCGCGGCGGAATCACTTGGCGGAATGGAGTCGTCTTCATTTCCCGACGGCAAAGGCAAGCGACGGCTCGCGCTGGCGAAGTGGATCGTCAATCCGAAGAACCCGCTGACGGCGCGAGTCATGGTCAACCGAGTCTGGTCATGGCACTTTGGCAAAGGCCTGGCGGCCAACCCGAATAATTTTGGCGGTACCGGCGGAGCGCCGACCCATCCAGGACTGCTCGACTATCTGGCCACCTGGTTCATGGATCATGATTGGTCGGTCAAGCAACTCAATGAACTGATTGTCAGTTCACACGCCTACCAGCGAAGCACTCGCCACCCGGCACCCAGGGAAGAAGCCGAGCGTGATCCAGGCCGAAATCTCTACGCCTCGTTCCTGCCACGGCGTCTTACCGCGGAAGAGCTGCGTGACGCGATGCTTGTCGCCAGCGGAGAATTGAACCGACAACTCGGAGGCATACCAGCGCGACCGGATGTGAATCTGGAAGTCGCATTTCAGCCTCGTCAGATCATGGGCGGCACCGCATCGGTTTATGAACCCGATCCTTTGCCCAGGCAAAGAAATCGCCGCAGTCTATACGCAGAGAAGACTCGCGGCCTGCGTGATCCATTCCTGGAAGCGTTCAATCAGCCTGGGCCAGACAAGTCATGCGAACTGCGGGAGACTTCCACGATCACGCCTCAAGCTCTGACTTTATTCAATTCTGAAGAAGTGCTTGATCGCGCGTACGGCTTGGCGGTTCGCTTGACGCGAGAAGAGCTTGATGATGAATCCACGATCAATCGAGCGTTCGAATTCGCTTTGGGACGCGCCGCGAGCGACCAGGAATGGACCACTTGCGTTGATCATTGGAACGGTGCAATCACGGAAGAGTCCGCCAGGACGTATGACGTAAGAACTTATCCGAACAAGATCCGGCGGACCGTGATGGCGGAAAAAACAGGCGAGCTATATAGCTTTGATGAACACCTGCCCGCCTACACGGATTACCAGCCCGACATCCAGCCATCGAGTCTGGATGCGAAGACACGCGGGCTTGCACAGGTGTGCCTGGTGATCTTTAACCTCAACGAATTCGCTTACCTGGATTAGATCCGTTAGCTCCGACTGATCCGACGATTCTGCCTGATTTGACCTATCAATTGATGCCTACCATGATCCAACACACAACACTCTCCCGCCGCGACGCACTCTTTGGCATTGGAACCGGCCTCGGCTCGATCGCGTTTTCGTCGCTGCTTCACGGCGCGAAAGACGTCCATCACGGCGCGAAAGCAAAACGCTGTATCTTCCTGATGATGGAAGGTGGCCCGTCTCACATCGACACCTTTGATCCCAAGCCGGAACTGACGAAACAGCATCTCCGTGCGTTTACTCGAAACGGTGATATGGAAAGCGCCATGTCGTCGGGTGAACGTTACTTCGTGAAAAGCCCGTTTGAATTCATCAAAGCGGGAGAGTCCGGCGCAGACATCTGCACCGAGTGGAAACACCTGCAGGGACGCGTCGACGACATCTGTTTCTTCCGCGGCGCCCAGGTGGACAGCGTCAATCATCCCACGGCCTGTTACCAACTGAACACGGGCAATCAATTCGGCGGCGATCCGGCGGTCGGCGCGTGGGTCACTTACGGAATGGGCACGTCAAACGAAAACCTGCCTGGTTTCGTCGTCCTGCCGCGGACGAGTTATCCACAGGGTGGCGGGGGAAACTGGTCGAATGGATATCTGCCGGCGAGTTTTCAGGGTACGCCGTTGCGACCGGAAGGGAGCCCGATTCTTAACTTGAATCCCCCCGACGGAGTCTCGAGCGAACGTCAGCGTAAGAATTTGGACTTGTTGGGACAACTCAACGGACAACACCTTGCCGCGCGCCCCGGTCGCAGCGACCTGGAAGCGCGATTGTCCAGCTATGAACTGGCCTACCGTATGCAAACGGAAGTTCCCGGCGTCCTGGATCTTGATGGTGAATTGCAAAGCACCCTGGACGCTTATGGAATCGGCGGTGCCAGGACCGATGCCTTCGGTCGTAAGTGTTTGTTAGCACGGCGGTTGGTGGAAAAAGGCGTGCGGTTTGTCCAGGCGTACGCCGGCAACTGGGATAGCCACGATTACATCGAAAAAGCGCACGGTTCGTTGATTGAATCCGTCGACAAGCCGATCGCGGCGCTGCTGGGTGACCTGAAGGATCGCGGCATGTTGGAAGACACTCTGGTCGTGTGGTGTGGCGAGTTTGGTCGAACGCCCGACAATGGGATGCGCAGTGGAGGTCAATCTTACGGACGCGACCACAACGCAAAAGCGATGGCCATGTGGTTCGCCGGCGGCGGCTGTAATGCGGGACACACGATTGGAGCAACGGACGAAATTGGAGCGACGGCCGTCGAAGAAGTTCATCACATCCGAGACGTCCACATCACACTGCTGCATCTTCTGGGACTCGACGACAACAAGTTGACATATTACCACGCCGGTCGCTTCAAGCAGCTAAGCCAATTCGGCGGTAACGTGATCGACAAGCTTATCACGTGACGGCATACCCGCACGACGCGCCGTCCGGATCTCTTCCCGGAAGGCATTGAGGAAACGATGAGCTATGAACTGCTGTTCGACGACGGCTTTCAAGCCCTATGCCGCGCCAGTTACAGTCAATCGTTTCATCAATGTACCACGCTGGGGCCGAAAGGATCGGTCGAGATTTTTCCCGCACAAAAAGGAGGCGTCTTCACACAGTCTGCCAGAGGCATCCGAACCGCGGATTAAATGAAGAGCGATCAAATCTTGATCCCTTTGTGCGTTTGATACGCCGGCAAGCCATGGACCCTGATAGGATGATTAACATTCCATTCCGGAATCTGTCATGAGAGGGATTTGCAGGATAGGAATATCGGTTGATCATGAGAATCATGCTGGGCTGGTTTTGTTCTTCTGCATCGTCCCGGTGGTCGCACGGGAGATCGTTAACAATGAATGACAACACACACAGACGCGGGTTTCTAAAACAGGCGGCTGCCCTTGGCACAGGGCTGGCTGTGGCATCGCTTTCGCAGCGTGCACAGGCCGCTCCAACAAAGACCACGCAGTCTGAACCGGATGGGTTCTTTACGCTTGGGAAGCGGGATGGCCACTGGTGGCTGATCACGCCAGAAGGAAAACCGTTCTTCACGATCGGGCTCAACCACATCGACCCAGCGAGCCTGCGCTACCCCGAGAACATCAACATCTGGCGGGAGAAATACGGCGGCAGCACGATTCGCTGGATTAAGGAATCGGTTGCTCCCAATCTTGAGGCATGGGGCTTCAACACTGTCGGCTGGGTTCAGGAAGTGACCGTACCAAAGTGGCAGCATTCGCGAGCCTTTACTGTCGATGAGTACCGCGCGCTCGACATGCCTTACTGCCACCTGCTTCCATTCACCGAGTCGCATCAGTGGGAGAAACACACGGTCCACTACGATTTTCGCAGCGATGACTGGAAGGAATGGGTCGATTACGTCGCCCGCTCTCACTGCGCGGAACTCAGCGATGACCGAGACCTGATCGGCTACTTCTACAGCGACTGCCCCACCTGGACGCACTCGAGGCCGGACAACGCCTGGCGAGGTCCGATCTTTGAACCTGAGCGGCTTGAATCTGAAGCAGGTCGCAAAGAACTGACCGAGTTGGCTCACAGCTATTACAAGACCACGCACGATGCAATCAGACGGTACGACAAGCACCACCTGATTCTCGGTGATCGCTACGAAGCCAACGCCCCGATCGCGATGGAGATCATCAACGCAGCAAAACCGTTCGTCGACGTGTTGTCCTTCCAGGACTTCAGAAATCCGGTCGAACATCTCGACGAGTGGCACAAGAAGACAGGGAAGCCCGTGCTGCTTGCCGATGCCGCCGGAGTCCGTGGCCCCATGACAAACGGGTTCAAACCAAACAACGGTGCCTGGTATGCGGCAACGCTTTCCGCTCTGCATAAGAACCCAGGTTGCATCGGCTTCCATCTATGCGGTGCCTACCAACGCAACAAAGCTCGACGGCGCGGGCTGCTGGACGAAATGGAGAATCCCGATAAGGAGCAGGTGAAGCTGATGAAGGCCGCCAACGAAGAGATCAGCCAATGGATGGACAGCCAGTTTTGACCTCCGCCGAGTAGTGGTGGCATCCAACGCCACAAGGACTGCGGAATGCAGATTCAGCACAGAGGACGATGTGTATAAAATCTCTGTGTCCCTCTGTGGTTTAATGACAGCGCATCTGGACGCCGCGATCAATCAACTCGATGACGACTACCACCAGATCATTGAGGCATACAAATCCATCGCCCAAAAGCGAAAAATACTACTGCGGCAGAAGCAGACAAGGCCGGTCCCCACCGGCCGAATCGTTCTCTCCGTCTCCGATGGCCGTTAAGAACCAGCCCTATGAACGAGGGCAACCGGGGTTCTTCACGATCGACGGCGAATCCAGGTCACATCTGAGCAGGACAGTCGGAAAGCTGAACAGCCAGATCACGGTAAACGTCCGAGTTCCGCTTAACGACAAGGCTGAGCGACGAGAGCTCACAACATCAATCATGCCCGCCGGTCTTCTGCACAAGATGAATGCAAACGAAATCCGCGATCTGATCGCCTACCTGCTTCAGGAAAGCGAATCGTGATGCCCGCCACAACAAGAACCGGGCAACTTAGCGAATGGGCATTGGCTCGAAGCCGTCACGGCTCGGATGAGGAATCAGGTATAGGTAGAGTTGGGCCCCGAACCAGACTTCTGGTCTCCTGAATGACAATGACAAAACCCTCAGCCACAAACGACTTGCGCTTGATGTTAAGTGGTTCGGATAGGTGACCAGTTTGGGCCAGGCTCCCCCGGTAGGACTCGAAACGACCGGCCAGCTTTGATTGCAGCTGAAAACACGCCGGCAATCAGATCGCTGTTTTTCGGAATAATGCTAATTGGGACGTTCTCTCGTCTCCGATTTGAATCCGACGTTCCAGATGCCGATACTCCCTGCACCCTGGAAATCGGAATCAGGCGACCAACCCTTTCCTTTTTGTTGGTTCCCA
>JAPYTO010000296.1 GCA_029941865.1 Fuerstiella sp.
TCCGCAACTGCATTTTCAAGCCAGCCTGTTGCGGGACAAGATGCACGTCGCTGGCACGAAACTCTCGCGACTTGCGCAGCAACAGGTCTACCAGTTGAGGAACGTACTCAGCATCGCTGTCACGTAACGACCGCACTGCATGGGAGAATTCTTCAGCCAGCGAATCGTGAGGCATATGAGTCGGCTTTGCGACGCTATTTCATGAAAAACAGGTAACAGTTACGTCAGATTAGCGATGAGTACAGTAACTGTGCGGTACTACGTAGCGGAAGTCGCCCAGACTTTCGGTGCTGTACGTGAAAATCCGAAAGTCTGGCGACTTCCGCTACGACACTAATGTTGCGAGCGTTCCTTAGCGATGCGTGCAGTAACGGACAGTGGTTTCGGACTGGTCGGTGGCCTGGGGCTGGACTGAGCCTGCGAAGGAGAATCAAACCGGCTGTGCCGGCCCCGGGGTTTCACTCGTACCTCGCTCCAACCCCAGATGGGTACCCTGCCGTCATCAGAACTTCGGCAGCATGTTTGCATTGAAGAACTGCTGACGTTCATTCAACTGCTCGATGATCTGATTCATCTGGCTGCTGTCTGGTTCTTTGCTGCCGCGCGGTTTCGGCGCGTCGACCGTCATGCGCGGTCCACCGGATGGGATTCCAAACGAGAGCCCCGGACTGACTGACTGACGGTTTTCAGGTTGAGGGGTTGCCGGTTGCTCCGCCATCTGCGGGACGTCCGGCGTGTTTGTGGGGATTGACAGGCAGAACAGTATCCCCAGACAGCACACGGCCGCAAAGCTGCCTGCCACCTTCAGTCGAAATGCTCGCCGCGCAACGGCAATGCTGACGCCGCATTCCGCGATCACTCGGGACTTGAATCCGGCCGACAGTTCGGGCATTGGCGCTGCGTCACGGATCAATTCATGTTCCGGCAGAGCAGGTTCGGCAATCTTCAGTTTTTGACTCATCGTATCGTTCGCAATGTGGCGGGATGATGTTCAGGAAGGAAAGTTCGGGTTGTTGTGTGGTGACGATTCATCGAACAACCTGAGAAGTTGTGCGCGGGCTTTTCTGATGTTTGGGTTTGCCCGAATCATGCACGACGGATTCCAGGCTGCGTTGAAGTTTCTCCATCGCGTATCGATAACGACTGGCGACTGTGTTCTGTGATTTACCAAGCACATCGGCGATTTCGGAAAAAGTAAGCTCTTCCCAATGCTTAAGAATGACAACCTCGTACTGGGCCTTCGGCAATGTACGCAGAATGCGCTGCACGTGAGCTGCCGTCTCCTCACGCTGAACCGTGAATTCCGCGGTATCCTTCTCACATTGAGTATCGATTTCTCCCAGACTGGTGGTTCTGCGTTTCTGAATGATTCGCAGGGATTCGTTTCTGACGGCCCGGATCAGATAAGGCCACGGGGCATCCGCACGAGCCAGCAACTTGGGCTTGCCCGCAATTCTGGAAAAAACCCCCTGAACCGCATCTTCAGCATCTGCCTGATTTCCAGTTACACTCATCCCCAAGCGAACCAATCGCATGGCAGCGAGGTCAAATAGCTCACCAAGGGCTTTCTGTGGATCCTTCGTCAGTCGCCCGACGCAGGACCGGAATTCCTGGTGAAAATCTGTAGGAAATTGATTAGACACGGCATTCTTCGCGAGTCAGGAAGTGAGAATCTTTGTCTGAAAGAAATGGAAAAAAGGCGAGGAATCGGTACTTTCGCTGGGATATGTCACAACAATACCCGCCGAGACGTCGGCGGGCGACAGCCGTGCACCATAAAAGTTTACACGTTGATCTCTCCGAGGTACCACTCACAAATCGCCGTCCGCTGTGAACTCAGAAACGTATTTGCTGGAAATCGTCCGGCTGTTATCCCCTATTTCCCTTTTCGTGATCAGGAATCGTCGTGTTTGAGACCGTTGCCGTTGTAGGTGCCACCGGAGCCGTGGGCACTATCATCCTTGAGTTGCTGGAGAAACGAAACTTTCCAGCGAAAAACTACCGCCTGCTCGCGTCCGCCCGCAGCGCCGGTAAACAGTTGTCGCTGGCCGGTCAGACGATCACCATCGAAGAATTGACGCACGACTGCTTTGAGGGCATTGACCTGCTCATCGCCAGCACTCCCGATGACACGGCGGCCGAATATCTGCCGTCAGCCGTCAAGGCCGGCGCGAAAGTCATCGATGAATCGGGTTACTGGAGACTGAACCCGGACGTGGCACTGGTCGTCCCGGAAATCAACCCGGAAGCTGCGCTAAACGCGAAGGGCATTATCGCCAGCCCGAATTGCTCAACCACGCAGATGGTCCTGGCAATGAAGCCGCTGCACGATGCGGGCCGGGTTCGTCGCGTTGTGGTCAGTACCTATCAGGCAACCAGTGGAGCCGGTGTGCAGGGAATCACGGATCTGCAGGAAGGCACCAAAGCCGCCTTGAATGGCGACAGCTACGATTATCAGGCCTTCGCCCATCCCATCGCCTTTAACGCCATTCCACAGATTGGCGGTCTGAAGGAAGACGGCTACACCAGCGAAGAAATGAAAATGGTGTATGAGACCCGGAAAATCTTTGGCGACGATTCCATCATGGTCTGCCCGACCTGCGTGAGAATCCCCGTGTCCAATTGCCACAGCGAAAGCATTCTGGTCGAAACCGAACGCCCGATTGGCGTGGAGGAAGCTCGCAATCTGTTTGCGAAGACTCCCGGTATTCAGGTTGTCGACGATCTGGTCAACGGCCAGTATCCCATGCCGTCCAACTGCGACGGCAGTGACGATGTGTTTATCGGACGCATTCGCAAGGATTTATCGAACCCCAACGGACTTTCCTTCTGGTGTGTGTCCGACAACCTGCGAAAAGGGGCGGCGACGAATGCCGTGCAGATCGCCGAGTTACTGGCACAGCAGCAATAAACGATCACCGACACGATGAATGACCTCACTCACTTTGATGAACACGGCGCCAGCCGCATGGTTGACGTGAGCGCAAAACCTGTCACTCAGCGAATGGCCAGGGCCGAAGGCTTCGTGTCGATGAAGTCCGCCACCCTGCAAAAGATTCAGCAAAAGGGAATGTCCAAAGGTGACGTGCTTGAAGTGGCTCGGCTGGCGGGCATCATGGCGACCAAACGCACGGACGAACTGATCCCCCTGTGTCACTCACTGGGACTTGATGCTGCTGCTGTCAGCTTTGCGTTCGTGTCGGACACGCAGCTGCGCATCGAATCGACAGTCTCGGTGTCCGGGCGCACGGGAGTGGAAATGGAAGCATTGACGGCCGTCAGCGTCGCGGCGCTGACCGTGTACGACATGTGCAAATCGATCGATCGTGACATGCAGATCACAGGCCTGCGACTGCTCGAAAAATCCGGCGGCCGCAGCGGACACTATGTGCGGCCCGCTGCAGGCGATGAAACCGGCCCTGCTGCCTGACGTCCGTTCCATCGGCGCGCTCCGAAGGGTGGCCGGGGTTGGAGCGAGGCACGAGTGAAACCCCGGAGCCGGCACCGCCGGATTGATTCTCCTTCGCAAGCTCAGTCCAGCCACCCAATAGTCCGGAACCACAATCCGTGACTTTCCGCCGTTGACGTTGCCCAACCACTGTCAGTGTGATTGCATCGTGATCCTTGGTATCGTTGAGGCACGTCCGATCATCACGAGCAATTCACAGGGGCAGTGCACATGACAGAGGCGACGACCAAATCAAAGAAAAACGACCCTAAGAAGCAGATCGTGCGTATCGGCGTTGCCGTCGTACTCCCGATCTTTGTTGTGCTGGCGATCATGGATCGCAGCGCGAAGAACGCCGCCACGGAGACAACAACCGCGTGGCTGGACGCTTTGCAATCGGCCACGGACGCCAACAAGGAACTCGCATTTCCCGACTTGTCACAACATGTGACCGGCAGCCCCGAGACGACGGGCGAAGCGTCACAGGGGAGTGTCGTCTACACCTGGAAAGGGACGTTGCGGTCGTACACGACAACGATTACGCTGGAAGGTACGGATCAACCTGTCGTCACGCGAATCGAGGGACCGAGTTCGTAGACCGTGCGGCGAATTTCGCTGACTCGTGGCCGCGGTTCGCGTATTTTGACAGCAGAACGACTACCCCCACGAGCCCGAAGGCGTTCCGTCATTTTGCAAACGGCTTTAGATCTTCGTTTACCGTCGTCGAAGTTCACGGCCTTCTTGTCACAGTGCTGTAGACACCCGGCTGGATCATCGCCATCTGATCTGGCGGCGCTATGATCACCCGGTAGCCTGGCCATCACCAAAGCGATGACCGTGCCCAAACCCCTCACTTGACGCCAGCCGACTGCTGTAGCCGTCAGACAACCTACGCCACACCAGAGCTCTCGGTTCTTTCGCGCTCAAGACCGGTCGACGGGCGTCTGCAAATCACGCATGGCGAACGAGCTTTCCCTCTACGACGTCGTGGGGTCGACACGCCGGCTGGAAGACCGCCGCTCGACAAATCGCCGGGTCCCTCGTTTAGCCATGCCGTTTGCAGGACGCTGAATTCAGCTCCAAAAGACATCAGTGTTTGACAACGACATGGTGGCGGAAGTAGTCTGTTAGCGGGTGGACATGGCAAACTACCCCCGAACTGCTGCATTTCCTTGCGTACGCCATCGACCACTGGCGTGTTAGTCGATTTTTCCACGACAACAATAACGAGGAGCGAGCCACAATGCTGGGGGCAGAAAATGTTCAGAAGCTGATTTACGGCTCAGGCGTTTCACGGCGTTTTACGCAGGATTCGCCCGTACTACCCGATGCCTGGGCACGTTTTGCGGAAGAGCCGAATAAGCCGGTCGATCTGCTGCTGACGCCGTATCAGCACAGTCGCTCGAAAAGCGTTACACCAGGCGAAGTTCGTGACGAATTGGAAGGTCCACTGAAAGACGCCCGTAACGCAGGCAAGGCAGGACAACGCCGAGGCAAGGACCGACAGCGCCCGTTCGTTGCGGTCAATCAGACCACCGTCGCGACATAGCTTCACTTTGACCAGCTTGTGCGCGTCGTCCTGCCAATGTCGGCATGGTGGTCAGTTGAGTCGCGACATCGAAAGAAATCAAAACGACCGTCATTGGCGACGGTCATCAGGAAACTGCAGGTCAAAAAGACACGGGAAGCTGTGTCCCGCGCTCTGGCAGAAGATCAGGCGAATACTGAACTGGGACTCTCACCCGATTTGATCTGGCTTTTTAAGGTCGTCGGTGCGATTGCGCTCCTGAAGAACCCACGTGACAGTAGCGACGGCAAATCGCCGTGGATGCAGGAGGCGGGAGACCCACAAGCTTCGCAGGCAGAATTAACAGCGTATTACCTGCACGTTGCGGAAGCATTGCGAGATGTCACCAAGGGGATGGATGCCAGGCCTCTGCAAGATTCGCTGGTTCACCTGGTGAGCCAAAACCGCAGGGCCGGAATGGCACTGTTTTCTTCCGTGGCCGCAACGAAATCGGATGCCGCCCGGCGGTTATTCGAAATCGACGGGAGTGGTATCACCTGGGCTGTCATCGACAGTGGTATTGATGCTCGACATCCGGCATTTCGAAACTTCAAAACCACCAGGTCGGGAAAGGTCCGGCCAATCACACTGCCAAAAAATGGGGACTGGAACGATCTGACACGAATCAGTGCAACTTATGACTTCAATATCATACGACACGTACTGTCAAAGAATCCCGGCGACGATCCCAAGGTACCGCCGCACGTCAAGGCGAAGTTGACTCGGGACGCGGGGCGAGCAAAATCGTTGCGCAAGAGTCTCGAATCCGGTCGGGATATTGATTGGTCGCTGGTGATGCCTCTTGTTCAGGTCATGCACGACGAATCCTACGAACCACCCTCGTCGCTGCTCGATCATGGCACACATGTCGCCGGGATACTGGGAGCCGACTGGCGCGATGAGCAAAACAAGGATCTGCAGCATGGAGTCATGCAAGGAATTTGTCCGGATATCCGAATGGTGATGGTGAGCCACATGGATGACGATCACATCAACGGCATCCTGCAAATGACGTCGCAGCTAGCCGATCTGGATGAGAAAAAAAGGCGTTGCCATTTGACGTGGTGACCCTCTGGCACAACAGCTTTGACGATTTCATTGACAATGACGCAGATGAAATTGCCGGTCGGTTGAAGAAGGCCGCGAAGGCAGCATCGACGGGTGCTTCTTTTCCCGCAGACATGCCGATCAAGAAACATACGGCCATGGTATTGGCGAGCGTGAATCAGGGCCGAAACCTGCGTAACGCGGCAAAAAAGCTAGGACTAACGGTCAATGAAAAATTCGACAACCTCGTCATGGTACCGAACGGCAAACGCAGCAAGAAAGTAAACCTGGGAAACAGCCTGTCGTTCACCGTCATTGGCCCGCGGGAAGAACGCGTCACAAAACTGCAGCAGGAGTGGGACAAGCAGATCAAGAAGAAGGGACTCGCAAAGACCGCTGAATTCGCCGACAAATCAGTCTTCAATCTGGCGAGCATTATCGTGGTTGCAAAGTGCGGCGGAAAGACCATGCTGCTGACCGGCGACGCTCGTGGAGACGATATTGAAGCAGGACTGAAAACGGCCCGCATTTCGAAACGCGGTAAAGCTCACTTCGACCTGCTGAAAATGCCGCATCACGGCAGTGACAATAATGTCACCACCGATTTTTTCCGTAACATCACTGCCGATCACTACGTTGTTTCCGGCAACGGCAAACACGGCAATCCCGAAATCGCCACGTTTCAGATGCTCTCTCAAGCACGCGGCAGCGACAAGTTCACTCTGTACGTGACGAACGAGGAGCCACGCCTGAAGAAGTTCTTTGCAAGTGAGAAACGCAACGGAAAGAACTACACGGTCAAATTTCGCAAAGCCAATGCAAAGTCGATCAGCTGTAGATCGTCCGGCTCAGGCAGCTTAAGCTGAAAATCGTCCGGTGATCGTTATTGGCCCCGCAACCATTGAGATTTCACTCCATCAAACGCGTGCGATTCGCGCAGATTCCGGGAGCAATCAATGGGAACGGACCATCAGTTCCTGATCAACAGATCGAACGGTCCGTCGCAAACGGGTTGTGTCCGGTTGCGGTGATACTGCAATACGGGAGTGATTGTATTCGCCATAAGCTGTACACTCGATCGCACATTCGGTGCTGTGGGTGAGATGAAACCGTTCGTTGTGTGCAGGAAACGTCATGCGGATATTTGCTGTCTTCACTTTGCTGTACGTCCTGACAGGTTCATTTCGAATTTCTGCTGCTGAAGACGGGGCGTTCGACGTTCTCATCCACAGTGGCCAAATCGTGGATGGCACCGGTAATCCATGGTTTCACGGCAGCGTCGGAATCAATGGCGATCGTATCGTGGCGATTGGTGCGCTCAGCAATGCGACGGCAACTCACACCATTGATGCCGCAGGCCTGATGGTTGCTCCGGGATTCATCGACATTCATTCGCATTCCGATTTCCTGCTGCTCGAAGACGGCAACGCACAGAGCAAGATCCGTCAGGGAGTGACGACTGAGGTTCTTGGTGAAGGTCGATCGGCCGGACCGTTCCTGGACCGGCTGCCGCCCCGCAAAGTCACAGTCAACGGTGACAAAGTGGAACTGCGGCGACTGAGCGACTATTTCGCCGCCATCGAACGGGCAAAAGTGTCGACAAACATTGCTTCGTATGTCGGCATCGGCAATGTGTGGGAATCCGTCATGGGCAAGTCGTTTGATCGCCCGACGGACGCACAGCTGGAACAAATGTGCGATCTGGTCGATCAGGCCATGACGGACGGCGCTCTTGGATTGTCAAGTCAGCTGATGATGCCGCCAGGTTCGCTGGCCACCACGGACGACGTTGTTCGCCTGTGCAAAGTGGTTGCGCATCATCACGGAATCTACTCGACACATATCCGAAACGAAGGCAC
>JAPYTO010000297.1 GCA_029941865.1 Fuerstiella sp.
GGCTAGCGCCCATTTTCGTTTCACACAGCACTTTGACAATGCCGTACAGTCGGTTAATGGCGTCCTTTGGGATTTCCACCAGATGCACCAGAGTTCCGTCGATACGCATGCGTACGTCGACACCTGCGGAAGAAGGTTCAAGGTGCAGGTCTGTGGTTTTGGACTGAAAGGCGATGATCGTCAACAGGCCCAGCAGGTGCGGGCCGTCGCCGCTGCCAACGTGTTCTGCTACGGAAATCTGTTCGCCTCCGGAGCCGACGAGGACCAGCTTGTCAAAGGAAAAACCCAGGTCACGCAGCGTGCCGTGAACATGCAACAGCTTTTGCAGATGCGGCTGCTCTTCCGCGGAGGTTTCTCCGCTGCCAAACAGGAATCCCATCAGACCGCCTCGCTTTTTCTTCTTAGGCTTTTTGGCGACTGCGCTCTCAAAGATGTCCTTTTTTTTGGCTTTCTTTTTCTTCTTTGTCGAGCCCTCACTGGCGGCGGGCGGTACGTCATCTTTACCTGGACGTTTGCGGCGTGGTGCATCATCGGCACTATCACGCGAGCGACGTCCGGACCCGTTGCCGCCACTGTCGGAGGATTCGCGTGATGCTCTGCCACGCCTTGTTGACGGAGCATCGTCAGAGGCGCCACGCGACGTCCGTCGGCGAGATCGTGAGGCAGCGCCACCTTTCTTTCGAGCACGAGATTTGGGGCGGTCATCGACAAGCGGTGCGTTCAGATCGATTTCCTCTTCCTGGTCGCCGCCATCGTCGTCGAAGTCATCGTCGTCCGCGGCTCCATCGTCCGGAAACAGTTCCGGGAACTCATCGGCGCGAGACCAGCGTTTGCCGTCCTTCGACACTTCGAAGTGCCGACCGAACCGGCCGCGTTTCGCCATTAAGTGCAATTTGTCGATCGTCAGCGGACCGACTCGCTTGCCGCGGTTGCGAATGTAGAAACGACCAGCCACGTGATGCCTCACTACAGTTTGGGATGGCCCGCAAGCCGATTCGAGCTAACGTTCGGTTCTGTTTGGCCCGTTCCCGCTGGTCGCTCCGGACACATGGGCTGACGGGCAATGCTTTGACGTTATTAGAATAACACGACGGCAACAATGATCAGCAGGACAATCACGCCGAGGCCGATGCCACCGATCGTCATGTACTGCTTCATCTGTCGCTTTTTTTCGATGTCGATTAATTTTGCTTCATACCTTGTCTGAATGGCGTCCGGAATGTCGAAGCCTTCAAAGGCCGCAACAGCGTCGTAATATCGATAGATTTCTTCCAGGGAACTTTGATCGGATCGCAATGCTCGCTGCAGCTTTTTGAGTTCCGCAGCAAACAGACGCTCATCCTCTTCTTCCTGATCCAGATCTCGCAGCCAGCGATACAATGGGGCCACCGCCTCTTTCGCGTCCTGGAATGCTTCTGATTTCCGGTTGCACTTTTCAGCCAGCTCTTCCCACCTGTCGCCGAGTTCCTTTGCATGTTCCGCGTCGCCAGCGGCCTTCGCTTCACTGAACTCCGCAGTGATGCTCGACAAACGCGCCACAGATTCAATCTGTCTGACTTCGACCATCGCCTGATCCAGACGTTCGACGACCTTGCGGTCGGGTTTGACGGACCACGGCTTCTTGTGAACCTCGTCCGACAATCGACGCAGTTCGACGAAATTTCGGGAGGTGATCGCATTACGACCTTCGTCGGCAATTTGCCGAATACGTGCCTGCTCGTACGACTTCAGGTCATCCTTCCAATAAGCAGATCCGGCATCCCGTTTTGCGATCTGCCGCAGGATGTCAATGCGGCTCCGCAGGGGCGCGCGGGCGAGTGAATGCACTCGAAATCGTCTCATCAGACGTTCCAGCGGTTCGTCGTCGGCGTAAGCTCCGTTCAGATCTGTGGCGATATCAATCTGCAGCTCGGGCGTGACGGTCAGTCCCAGTTCGGCGACGAAGTCATTCCACTCGGGTAATTCCGGGAAGTCCAGAATGGAAACGAGCTCCAGCAGATTCGGTTCCTGCTCCGCCAGTTGAATGGCTTCGCTGCGGTGCCCGTCTGCCAGCAACGTATCACATTCGCGCAGACGTTTATTGGCCGTCCGGATTTCGGTGTCCAGTTCGCCATGCAACTGGTCAAGTTGCTTCCGATCCGGATTCATGGAACTGGCCAGTGTCACGCGAACACTTTCCAGTAACTCTTGAATTTCTGCGAGGTCAGCCATTGTTTGTAAACCCTGCTGTACTTGATCAGCACAGTGTGAATGGAATGTCAGCTATGATACTCATTGAATTGCGAAGAAGCCAAGAACAGCAATGGCCAACACCAATAGCACGATTACGATCAGTATTCGGCTGTTTTTCCTTGGTTTTCGTCGTCGTGGCCGTTCGTCTTCCTGCTCGTCGTCATCGAACTCTTCCACATACTCCAGATCTCGGATCGAACGCCGCCGAGCTCCCCGAGAGGCCGGGTGACGAGACTGCTGCGGTCGCCGTCGTCCTGTTCGCACGACCTGTGATCCGCCACCGCCGGTACGACTGACCGCAGCAGTGCCGCGACGCGTCGTTGATTTTGCCACAGATTGAACGCGCTTCGGGTCGTTGTCGCGAGCGGCTTCCACAAATGGATTGCCGTCGGGCGGATCTCCGGTCGATCCACGTGGATCGACCAGCAGGCCGAGAGACCGCGCGCGCAACTTGCGAGCTTCAGTGGTCCCATCGAGCACAAAACGCCAGTGGCACTGAGTTCCTGGAGCCAGCCGGGAAAAGTATGTACTGAAGCAGACCTTCCAACGGTCCCGAGGCGACACAAGTTGCAATGCTTCGTGCAACAGCATCATCGTGTCGTCAGGGTTTGGGACGATGATCGAGACAGGTTTTAGCCCATCGGCAACGGCATGGCCCAACACACCCGCCCAGCCAGCATCGCCGAAGACGTCGGCCCACGTGCCGAAATCATCGACAGGTTCCAGGTACGACGACGGAGTTCGATTGGGCGAAAAGGTTTCCGGGTCGCTGTCCCAGTCCGCGTGCCAGAATCCGCAATCAGAAAACAGGGCTGCCGGGCCGTGAGGATACCTCTCTGCTTCGGCGCCGGTAAGCGCCAGATGGTGGGCAATCTTGTTGGTGCGTCCCGTATAGTCAATCCCTGCGTCTCCGATGCGCGACACGACATGATAGATGTTGCGCTGAAGACGGATGGTCATGTGGGAGTGATTGACTGGCGGCTCTGCACCTGTCGCTGCCTCCGAGTGCGAGTAACCGCTTAACGATTCCAGCTTTTCATGCAGCGCACGCGGCATGCCATCAGTGGCGGCGACCGTGCAAAAACCACTCGCGCCTTCCCTGAGTCCACGGCGTGCTGACGTGTAAACAAGCTCAAAACTCATTGTTCCCTTGATCGGCGGACAAGAGACGGAATCAAGCCCGTACTGGTCTGGCTCAACATGTACAGCAATGGAACTTCGGCCCAGATGGGAGTTACTTCGCTCGGCCGAACACCCAGCAATCCGGTCTCCGGGTCTTCCTCCGGCCCGCGGCCCAATGCCGAAACCGGAATATAGGTCACTTTATCTGCAAAGCCTTCCGCAGCGTTAACAAATTCCGGAGCCAGTTTTGCCATCATGGTTCGCATCTTGTCAGAAACGTCTTCAATCAAGGCCGTGTCCAGTCCAGCCAGTTGCTGTCGCGAATCCTTAATCGGATCTTCGACGTCCCTCCACTCCGGCCACAGTGTGGGTGCCCATGCGTCCATCTTTGTGATCACAATGATCAGCGGCTTGGCATATTTTTGCTGCTGAGCCAGCCCGGCATGAGTGCGAATGCGATTGGCCGCTTCGTGCAGGATCTGATCCTGGCGATGACTGCGGCCCGTCCCCTGTATTTGTGGGTCCTGACTATCGGGTTTGCACGCTTCGCGAAATCTTGCGTGCTGAGTCGGGTCGAACAGAAACAGCAGACCACGAGAAATGGTCAGGTGCTGAGTCGCCGGGCTGATGGAGGACTCTCCTCCGGGAAGGAAGTGTTCTCCCGCGTTGTCGTACAGGCAGATCGCACGCGAGATTTCATCGCGTTTTTCAATCTGTGGATGGTTGGCCAGCGGTTGCACCACAAACACAAACGGCCGTGGATACCAAATGGTTTCATCGCCAAAGGAAACCGGCTGGTAGAGTTCGCCTTCTTTTTCTGTCTTGGGAATCGTGGCCAGCTTATCGGGATGTTCGTTAAAGAACAGCTTTTCTTCGTGTTCATTCAGCTGGCGATTGGAATCGGGGTCCGCATCGGAAATGCTGAGTTTGAATCGTTGGCCCATGGCCTGACGCATTTGCCACGTGGTGGTCGCCAGCATGTGTGATTTTCCGGAACCCGGTGAGCCCAGGATCGAATAGAAAATACACTTCAGCTCAAACATCGTGCGGGGAATCACCAGATGACACTTCGGACAGCAGACTTCGCTGCAGAAGGATCCCTGGCTATCGATGGCGTTCCCCCCGGCATCGAATCGCGTTGGTAAGAACCGTCGTTGTACGTCCGAACCGAGACGGGCATCGCCATAGAGTCGAGGATGCGCGGATGCCCACAGAGTTTCCGCCGGTGGAAACCGATGCCAGCAATGTGGACACGTGATCTGTGCTTGTATTGCAAGGTCTTTCAAGATCGTCTACTCGCACCAACAACGGACAACAGAGAAAAACGTCAGGCGACGTCTATCCGAATCCATAGCTCCTGTAACAGAACAGACTTCACTGGACGGGCACTGCTGCCTGCCACAGTTTTGTCCTGTGCAGATTCTGACCGCAAAAGACGTCGCATGCGTGAGAGGCAGCATTCTGGCAACCAATGACGACCATTGAAAGAGACCGTACACCGATTTTAGCCATCCTCTCGACACTCAATTCATCAGGATCTGACAAACAGTCACCTATAAACCGTTCGGATTGTTTCGGTATCGGTCGCGGTCGCAAGCGAAGTGACCGCCAATGCCGTGACCACACACTCAAAGCTGAGTTTCATGGCGACCAGATAACAGGCTGCGACGAAGATGAGGAAGGGAACGGTTGCGCCACCTCATCCTCCGGTGATTGTTTCGGCCATTGAGGGCCTCAATCGGCCGCCGAACACGAATTCATCGCCGACGGGGCCGGCCGCGCTGTGCGCGTTTGCTGCGTTCAACGTCCGCCGGTGCGAAGGAATGCCTGGCCAATATCCGCTGCGCTCTGGCCATAAGTCGCCTGCACGGCTTGACCGGCATTTCGGTTGGTTCGCAGGTCACGAACAAGCTGCTGCAGTTTTCCGATACCGCCGTTGTTGATCAGATATCTGGTCAGCAGGAATCCCACAGGGCCAACCTCTTCCGGCGCGAATGTGCCGTCGTCGAAGATGGTCGCGGGGTTGTCAATGGTCGCCAGCGTGGCACCAGCTTTCTGCGGTGCCAGTTTCAGATATTGAGACTCTGCTACCGCACCGCATTCCAGCAGACCAAAGCCATTCTTCAGCCAGTCAGGCACAGTCCCTCCGTCTCGAGTCAGATAAGCCTGTGCCAGTATTGAGTTCAGCAATTGTCTTGCGTTCAGAGCGTCTGCACTATCGGCGTCACCGACGTCGAACAGCGCCACATAGGCGTCATTGAAATTGGGCGATACGACGGAATGACCGGAAACGCCGCGAGGTGTTCGGCGGGACAACAACACGGTGTTAAATTCTTCGTAGTCAAAGCGAGCTTTGGCGGCAAACACAATCAGCCGTCCTCGCCACGGCTTTGCACCGCCAGGCAGCTTGTAGCGGGATATCATCGAGGCCACCTGTTCTTCGCCCCACATCGAAAATTCCTCAAGTCGACTTTCAGGAAGATTGCCGTAGACGTACAGATTCTCGCTGGTCACGGACTTCGCTTCTTCACGCGGGGCCACTCGTTTCCATGTCGATTCAGCCTGTTCGATTCGTCGGTCTGAGAATTCTTTGGTCGACATGGCGGCCAGTTTTGCGCTCGCCAGCGCTTCCTCTGTTGGCACAAGACTTCGCAACGTCGCTTTTCCGTCGTCGCCGTCGAAATGAGCACCCTCTTTGATCCACTTTTCCAATGCCTGTGCCTGCGATCTCTTGATCTGTACCTGGTTACCTGCGGGCATCTTGATCGGATCCTGCCTCAACACAAGATCCACGATGTAACTGCCGCCCGGGTCGCCCGGAACGATCGTGCTGCCCGTGTCACCACCGGAAAGAAGTTGTTCAAACGTCGTGATGTTGTAGCCGCCGCGCGGGTTGGCACCGGAATGACAACGCAAACAAATGTTGACCATCCAGGGTGCGACATCATCCTTAAACGATACAGATTCCGTGCCATCAGCCATCACGACTTTTACGGGCGGCTTATCCGGTTTTGTTTCCACCATCGACTGGCCGATCGGGGCGGTCACATCTTCACCGTCGAAAGCCGCACCACCACTGATCCAGCGACCGATGATGCCAATTTCGTCATCAGAAAGCATTGTTCCACCCTGCGGCATGCGGTCCTTGGCGTCTGCAGTCAGCCGAGCGATGATCAGACTTCGCCGAGGATTTCGCGGCAATAGCAGGGGCCCGCTCCGCCCGCCACGGCCCATGTTCGCATACGTATCCATTCGCAAATTCGCTTTGGGCTGATTTTCGCCATGGCACCGCAGGCATTTGTCTTTGATGATTGGTGCCACTTCTTTTTCAAAGCTGACGGGTATTGCCCCCTTCGCTCGCTGCAGTGCTGCCTTCAACGCTGTCATACTGCGGTCACGTTCGTCGTCTGCAATATCCAGCTCTTTGATTCGATCCTCAACCTTCTGAATTATGGCTTTTGCTCCATCAATCTGTTTCTTGCGGAGCATTACGGAGACTTGTCGCAGCTCGCGATTAAGCTCAGTAAGTTCCTTCTTGACTTCGGGAGGCAGTGCCGCCGACACGGACGGCAGCAGGGCGCCGAGAAACAGTGCGGACACAGAAAGTGTGGCGATCAGACGCATGGGAAAGTCTTCGTAACGGAAACCAGGCAGGGTTTAGGCGAGCGTGCACGGCAGCATACTGTCGAACGGACGTTGCCAACAGCATAACGTTTGTTCAGCGAAAAATGTTCGTTTTTTCGCCGTCCGAGCCTTCATCACTATTGGCGAGATCTCGGAAATCTAACGGGTTTTCAGCAGTGAAACGCTGAGAATTCTAAATTCAAATTTGCGGCGCTCGATTCGCCCTCAATACAGCTGGTCGCATTGTCTTCAGGCGAGCCGTTTCTCGTTTCATGCCAACGGTTTGCGATTGATTCTTACGTCTGGCACTCAAGCTCAAATGTCTCGCCGAATTCGACGCGATGGCACGACGTTTGGTCGTAACTTGTTGCCAAATAACGAAACGTTGAGTTCAAATCCCGTGGCGAACTTCGCAGTATGTAGAGAGGGTCCAGCGATGTCACCCCTGGCCGGCTCCAGTCGAACATAAAAATACGCGAGGATGAGGCACTGGTCAATCTTGCAGTTTCTTTGAAAACGCCTGCCCAGTTGATGAATCTTTGGTGAAAACGATGAGAACGACAACGAATTCCCTTCCAATCATGTACGACCTCAGACTGCCGCATCCTGGACCTCGTGTCCGCAGATTTGTTCCTCTGACAGTCTTCCTTCTGACTGCCTCTGCAGTCGCCGAAGCGCAGCATGTCGGGCAAAGTTCCTCTTGAACGAGACCCTGCCCCTCGCTCCCAAACCGTTCGGCTTGCACAGACGCAACGGAGGGCGGCATCGCAGGTCGCTTCAAACCGCCCTGTATTCCCCGCGAATCCCGCAGCCGTTGCCGTGAAGCATTAGGTTCTGCAGCGCATTGAATCCGTGGCGGGGCGGAAGAATCGGCCTCCTAATGTGGTTTTGATTCTGTCAGACGATCTCGGCTATGCAG
>JAPYTO010000298.1 GCA_029941865.1 Fuerstiella sp.
ACAGGACGCGGCGCAAACTGGGTGTGGGCAGGAAATGAGATTCCCGTTCCAGACTGGGATCGCGAACGCTGGATGGCACAGGAGCCATGGCGGCAGCCGATTGACCTCACCAGAAATATTGGGCTGCGAGTCTGGGGCGAACAGCATCCCGATCATGCCATCATTACGATGCAGTTTCACCACGCGTGTTGTGACGGAATTGGGGCAGCCCAGTTTCTCGAAGATGTTGCGATCGGCTACGCTCGACATCTTGCGTTATCCATGGAACAGCAAAGGGATCTTCCGGAGCTGCGGCCACTTGATCTTCAACTACTAAAACGCAGGGGCCATTCTGACGGGAGACGAATTGCCGATGTTTCCGGATCGGCTGCTCGTCGGGTCGGTGCTGTTATCAAATATACTGTGCGGTATCTGTGGCAAAAAAAACTGCAGTTGCGCAGTCTGCCGTCAATTCCCGAGGACGACCGCCAGCGTGGTCTTGGTCTGACAACTGCAAAACTCACGCGTGCCGAAACTCGCGGCTTTCGCAACGCGGCAAAACACCACAACGCAACCATAAATGATGTGCTTGTTCGAGACTTAATGCTGGTCTCACAGGAATGGAATTCGAAGGCCCCATTGCGGCGGTGGCGGATTCCGGGTTGGAGACCGCCCACATACTGTGTGTTGGTACCTACCAGTCTGCGGGGCCCATCAGACGGTGGCATGCCGGCCTGCAATGTTGTGAGTTATATCTTCATGGAAAGATCCCTGGCTCTGGTGGCTCGCCCTGTGAATTGCTGAAGAGTCTTCGTGACGAAATGCGGCTTGTTCATGAAATTCAGTCTGGCTGGATGTTCATTCAGGTGCTCGAAGCAATGGGGAAGGTTCCAGGTTTGTTAGGGATGGTGATGAGCCGCGCCGCAAGAATATGCATGAGCACGACAGTGCTGTCTCATATGGGAAATACTCTGAACTCAATCGGTAGCCGCTTACCCAGTAGTGGCGGGCACATTCAGATGGGAAACCTGCTTGTCGAACACGTTTGCGGGATTCCACCGCTTCGAAAGGGAACAACTGCCGCATTCTCGACAATCATGATCAACGGTTGCCTCGCAGTCAGCATTCGTTGCTGCAGCCTGCACTTCAGTCAACGAGCTTCCGAGTCATTACTGAATATGGTTCTGGGACGCCTGAGGCATACCGCGACAGCGGAAAGTCGTTCTGAGGAAGAGTCGATTCAGTCGGCAACGCATGTATACGCGTCGACCGATTGACAGGGGTGTGTTGGGCTGTGGCGTTTCGGGGAGAACATTTTCGGACCAACGGGCCCCTGTGACCCAAATTGTCTGCATAACCGTAACGGTTTGCCTGATTTGCGCAGGCTGAATTCTCTGAGATGTTGCAGGTGGTCGACGATGACGATTTATTGGGTTCTGTGAGATTCAGAATAGCTTTGTTGGGGGCTCAATTATGAGCGTGTTTGATCCGATGTCCGGGCGGCAAGAACGCGTAAGCTACAACGACTCAAGCAGTGCGCGCATGTTGCATCGCGGCTGTCAGAGTCTTGCGGGAGGCGACAGCAGCACAATGCGAGTGCTGCCGTATCACTTACCGCTGGTTGCGAAGCGAGGACTGGGTTCACGTCTTTGGGATATTGATGACAATGAATACATCGATCTCAATATGGCGTATGGTCCGCTGATTTTTGGGCATTGTGCGCCTGATGTTGTGGCCGCGGTTACGCGACAGATTTCTGAATTCGGAAGTCAGCTGGGCTTTCCCACGGAAATCACAATACAGGCCGCGGAAAAAATAAAGCAGTTGTTTCCGAGTATGGAACTTCTGCGATTCGCCAATTCTGGTACGGAAGCCTGTGCATCTGCGATCCGTCTGGCCCGTACCGCCACGCGTCGCCGGAAGCTGATCCTGTTTGAAGGACATTATCACGGTTGGAGCGAGGCGGTATTCAACCGTTATCACGCCCCTCTGGACGCGCTGCCCGAACGCGGATTTGGTCCGGCCATACCTGGCACCATCGGAATGTCCAGTTCGCTGGACGACGTTGTTGTGTGCGAATGGAATAACATCGAGACATTTGAACGATGTCTTCAGGAAAACGGTTACGACGTAGCCGGGGTGATGATGGAGCCGATCATGGGGAATGCTAGTCTGTTGCCTCCGCGTGAAGGCTTTCTGCAGACAGTGCGTGAACTCACCATTGATCATGGCAGTATGCTGATATTCGACGAAGTCATTACAGGTCTGCGAGCTTCGTCGGGTGGTGCTCAGGAGCGTTATCTGGTCACGCCTGACATTACCGTTGTTTCAAAGTCGATCGGTGGTGGGTCTCCAGTTGCAGCATTCGGCGCGTCCGAAGAAGTTATGCAGGCCGTTGTTAGCGGTGAAATGTTTCATGGAGGCGTGTTCTCCGGAAATGCGACTGTTATGGCGGCTGCAAATGCTGTGCTGACGCGAGTCATTGCAGAAAAAGATGATTTGTATCCGCAGCTTGAACGGACGACGGGCATTCTGGCCAAAGGTCTGCATGATATTCTCACGCGACTGAACGTGCCGCATCAGATGAATCAGATCGGTTCGCTTTTGGGTGTCATTCTTACGCATGGCGACGTACCGCAGATTTCGAATTATCGCGGAATTCGAAAGCATGGAGATTTCGACCGATACATAACATTTCAACAGCACATGCAACTGGAAGGTATTTACTTTCATCCGAACATGTTCGAAGCGATGTTCATTTCGGCAGCTCATACAGAAGAGGACATGGCGATCGTCCTTGGGCGGATGGAAGCAGGAGCTGAACGATGTCTGGTCTGTTGATCGGAGATCAGACGCTCAGCGCAGATCCAATACTCTCAGCTGCGGCGCAGTATCGTGGAACTCTGACCGACCTCGATTCCGGCCACAGCATTTCGTGGGAAGATTTCGCCCGGTTGCGTAAAAGGCTGCTGTGCGACCTGAAAGTGTTCGGTTTGCAGTGCGGAGACCGCGTTGTTCTGGCCGTTCCGAACGGGTCTTCGTTTGTTGCAGCGCTGATCACGCTTCTTGAAGCCGGCGCCTGTCCGTTGCTGCTGCATTTTAAAACTCCATCTTCCGAAATGGTTCGGTATGCTCAGAGGTTTGGTTGTCGGTATGCCATCCGTGCTCCTGACGTCGGGAATTCGCGAACTGAGAACCTTCTGAGTGTCAGACAGATTTGCGTTGACGAGACGAATTTGCAGTGGTGCGAATTTGACAATGACGGACCAGGCGACACGAAACTCCGGGGCGTGCCTCTGCATCCGACATCTGGATCGACGGGGCTTCCGAAAATCGCACTGCGGCCGGGATTTTGCGCAATCGAAGAAGCGCGTCACTATGTCGAAACGATGGACATCACGGCTGCCGACAGTATCGTTGCCTTTCCGCCAATGAGTCATGCTTATGGTTACGGAATGTCTGTCATGGTTCCGCTCCTAAGCGGCGCAACCATTCTGACGACCCAGCGATTCAGTGTCCAAAAACTACAGAAAGCGATGCAGGATTACACTGTTTCGGTGCTGCCGACCGTACCGTCGATGTTGCCGGCTTTGGGCCGTATTCGCGGGGTGCGATGGGATCGCATGCGATGGGTGCTTGCAGCGGGTTCAGTGCTGCCGCACAACGTGGCCGTCGACTTTCAGGATTCGACAGGAGTGACGTGTTGTCCCTTGTACGGCACGACTGAGACGGGCGGTATTTCAGTGGCGACGATTTCGGATGGAAGCTACGTCGACGGACGTGTTGGTCCTGCGATGACGGGAGTAGAAACGTCAGTTCTTCCGGAGCCTGATCTCGGCCCGAATATTGGTCGCCTTGCTGTTCGGTCATCATCCATGATGACCGGGTATCTTGATGAGCAGGGAAGCATCACGCGGCCATTTATCGATGGCTGGTTTTCAACCGGGGATCTGGCCGTCACAGACGATCCAGAAAGCCTTCATCTCCGCGGACGAGACTCTGAGGTTATTAATGTTCATGGTATGAAAGTCGTTCCCAGTGAGGTCGAGGAAGTTCTGATACGGATGTCGTGTGTACGTGAAGTAAAGGTGTACGCCGGGGCAGGGAAGCATAAAACGCAGTCCGTGCTGGCAGCAGTCGCCACTGAACCTGGTACCGACGTCAGAGAACTTGAGACGTATTGTCAGCAGCACCTCGTTTACTACAAGCAACCTCAATCGATCTGTCTGGTGGATGCATTGCCTCGCAGTCCGGCCGGAAAGATTATCAGTGCGCAGCTTCCCGGAATTGATTCCTGATCTGGCAGGTGGCAAACCTCAATGTCTGTAACATGCCCGCATCCTGAACTTGACGCCACCGCAGCGGGGCTGTTTCCGCTGCCGTTGACGACGTTCGAATCGCATCTCTACCACGACACGAGCCGGGCCTATCCATTGATGTGCGACATGGAGGTACGTCTGTACGGCCGTATTGATCGACGAGGTTTCGAGGCGGGGATTCGCGCGCTGCTGGAGCGGTCGCCGCTTTGTCGTTGTGTCATTCGCAGATCGTGGTGGGGAGGATTGGCGTGGGCACCGGTTGACTCAGAGGTGTTTGTCGACTGGCAAACGACAGGCCGTGCCGTTGAAAAGCACTACAACGAACAGGTTGATCTGAAGGCCGAACCATCGCTGCGTGTCTATGTTCGCGAAGGGGACGAGCAATCGAGCGTGCTGTTTCACTTCCACCACCTTGTGTCAGACGGAATTGGTGGGTTGCACCTGATTGAAGATTTTCTGGCCGGGTATGCCATAGAAATGTCGGGGCCATCGGCAGCCGTCCCACGCGATGTTGATATACAGCGACTGCGGTATCGGGAAGGGAACATTCTGAGAGGTGTCGGCGATGTACCGAAGTTTCTGTACCAGTTATGCAAGTACCTCTCAAGACTGCCGAAGGCCCTGGTGACTCGGAAGAAACTAGCCAGGCCATCTGCTGGGCGTCCGGTTTTTATTGATCTACCCCACGAAGTCCTGGAAAATCTGCGGTCGATTGCCCAGGAAGCCAACGTTCCTCTGAACGACCTGTTGTTGCGTGATATGTTTGTCACTGTGTGTCACTGGAACCGCGATCGTCAGCCTTCACGAAGGCGAGACTGTGTGCGGATCATTATGCCGCAAAGCCTGCGAACGCCCGAAGACCGTCGCGCTCCGTCTGCCAACATCACCAGCTTTGCAGCACTCACTAGAACGAGCCGTGAAATACAGGACGACGAGTGGCTGCTGAATTCCATCCGGACAGAAACGGCTGAGGTCCGTAGTGAACTCCTTACACGGCACTATCTGGCAGGGCTGTGGTTGCTCCGGAAAAGTGGACTGCTGGCGTTTGCGTTGCGGTTGCCACTGTGTTCTTCTACGCTCGTGCTGTCAAATCTAAGTACACCGACACGTCGTTTCATTGGTCGATTTACTGCCGCAAAAGAGGGTCTTCAGGTCGGCAATCTGGTGCTTGATCGCATTGTCGCTGTGCCGTACGTACGACCGCATACCCATGCTGTTTTTGTCGCAATCGTGAATCGGCACCGGTTGTCTATTTGCGCGAGATTCGATCGTCACTATCTTTCGGAAGCTGAGGGTAAAGAACTGCTGCAGGCTTACGTCGATCGGTTGATTCGTTCCGCCACTTTAGTTCACGTTGGTGGTGGCCCATGAAACTGATCGCTCACATCTGTGTTGACCACCGCCTTCTTGGGTGGATGCTCGTTTTTGCAATTGGAACGCCGCCGATTCTGGGATTCCTGGGATATCGTGTCGCTGATCCTCTGCCCGCAGGCTGGGTGTCTCCCGAGGTTCTGGCAGAACTGGAGGAGGTGCAGGGGAAGTTCACATCCAGCGCACCATTAGTGCTTGTTCTGCAGTGTGATGACTTCTTTCGTCGCGATCGAATTGCGGCCTTGCAGGTGACGGCCTCGGCGCTTCGCGAAATGGAAGAAGTGAAGCATCTGACCTGGATGGGCGATATTCCTGAGGTCACTTTATTACGTCGAACACACCGTTTGCTCTTGCCCGAAGTTACCGACAAAGTTACTGACGAACAACTGGCAGAGTCAAAACTCGCGCTGCTCAGCCATCCCCTGGCCGCAGACAATCTGATTTCATCCGACGGTCTAACGGTTTTGATGCTGGTCGATACTGACGAAGCGTCATATGTCCAGAATATTCGGTCGGTCGCAATACGAGTTCTTGAGCCGGCAGGGATTCAGACAAGGGTTACCGGCACACTCGCTCTTTACGATATTCATAATCGGGCGCTGGCAGAAGATCATATTCGAATTCAGCTCATGGCCTACGGACTCGTTGGCGTATTGTTGATTTTGATTTTTCGACGACCGATGGCGATCATTGTTGCGGGCTGTGGACCCGTGGTCGGTGTCTTCTGGACTCTCGGTTGGTTGCAGCTTATCGGGCAGGCCGAAAACGAACTTGCGAAAATTATTCTTCCGGTGATGGTCATGATGATTGGATTCACCGATGGTGTCCACTTGGTTGTACGACTGCAACAGCTAAAAGCCGGTGGTGCGAATGCTCGTGATGCCATCTTCGATGCTGTCCTGCAAACTGGTCCGGCTTGTCTGCTGACGTCGATTACGACGGCCATTGGATTTGGTTCGCTGATGCTTTCAGATTCAGAAATGATCGCCGGCTTTGGCCGAACTGCGGCGATCGGCGTTGTGGTGACGTTTTTCGCTGTGATTCTCATCAGTCCACTTCTGGCTGCTTCCTGGATCGGGCAGCGAATGCACGTCAGTGAGCACCACAATCCTTCTCGCCGAGTCATGAATCGTCTGGTTGCAGTCATTCGGTTTTCATCGCGGCATGCGATGGCTGTCAGCGTCATCGGTCTGTTGCTTACTGCGGGGTGTCTCGCAATCTGTCTGCGCCTTGTTCCCGATGATCGCGTTAGTAATCGGGTTCCCCGTCAGTCTGAAGAATGGCAGGCGATGCGTCATTGCGACACGCACATGGCCGGGGTTCGTAGTGTGCAATTGATGGTTCACTGGGACGATCAGGTGTCGCGCGAAGACTACTGGGCGGTGATTAAGGCGTGCGAACAGCTAATTACTGACGAACCCCTGCTTGGGCGGCCACTGTCGATCCGGACGGCACTAACCGTTATTCGGGGTCCCAATCGGCAGGATCAACCCGTACTGGCGAACCAGCTTCCAGATGATCTCAAGGCACAATTCTACCGTCCGGATCCGGATCTTCGGCTGGCGCTTGTTGCCACACGCTCACAGGATCTGGGTATTGCGACGTTCGATTCCATTTTCGAACGGCTGGAGTCTCAGTTGAGGCAGCTGGAGTCTGAGAATCCAGGTGTCGACGTGAAACTTGTCAGTGATGTGGTTGTTGAAGGCAGGGTCGTCAGTCAGATGATTGATGAACTGATCAGCAGTTTGATGATGGCAGCCGTTGTGATCTTCGGAGTGCTGGCGATTGCTTTTCGTTCGCTGAGAATTGGCCTGATATCGACAATGCCCAATTTGATGCCTCTGGCAGTTTCAGGTGCGGTGCACTGGTTGTTCAGCGATTCGCTGGGCATTGCAGGCGCTTGTTCTTTTGCAATCTGTCTGGGAATCGCCGTTGACGACACCATTCACTATTTGGTTCATTTCGGCGAGGAGCGTCGTCGTGGTAACAGTGCACTTGTTGCAAACGAAAAGACGTTCATTACTGTTGGCAGTGCATTGATGCTGACGACGGTTGTCATGACTGCCGGATTGGGCACTGTTATGACCAGTCAATTGCCGCCTCATGTTAGCTTTGCCGTTATGGCGTGTACGACGCTCGCCGTGGCTCTGCCTGCGGACTTGCTGTTTCTTCCTGCCTTGTTGACTCTGTTTCCCGGGAAATGTCCGCAGGCCGAACTGC
>JAPYTO010000299.1 GCA_029941865.1 Fuerstiella sp.
GCTCCGCGCAGGATGACTCGGTTTTCGATCCAGTTGTCGCGGTACCATGTGCAGGGTTTGAATTCGTCATGGACGGCCAGCCGCTTTTCGATCAGCCGCTGCCGCAGACGTTGCAGATCATCAGCAAAGTTTGCGTTGCCGACGAGATTCGTGGACTGTTCCGGATCGCTGATGTTATCGAACAACAGTTCGTCCCCATCCACAAGATATTTCGCATACGTGAATCGCTGATCTCGGATGGCACGCCATTCGAAGCCGTCTTTCCATTGAAATGTGTGTCCCATGCCCTGCAAAAATGCGAAGTCCGGTTCGCAGTTGCAGTCCACTCGTGTGGAATCCGACAAATCAATGCCGTCTGTCGAATCCGGAAAGCCGACGCCCAGCATACCGCAGATTGTCGGCATGACGTCGACAGAGGAAATGCACGCGTTTGATCGTCGCCTGGCAGGTATTTTTCCTGGCCACCGGATCAGCAGCGGAACTCGCGCAGACTTGTCAAAGAACGTCATCTTGAACACTCGTGCATTCGCCCCAAATTGTTCGCCGTGGTCGGAAGTGAAAATAACGATCGTGTTCCGTGCGAGTTGTTGATCATCGATCGCCTTCAGCAACCGACCGACCTGTTCGTCCAGCGCGGCCGTCATGGCGTAGTAAACGCGCATGTATTCCGGCAGACCGGACTTCCATTTGTTCAGCCACCGTTTCGGATCCGTGTTGCGATCCATGTGTTTGTCAGGCACGTCACTCCACGTTGACGGAAGTGAAAATTCCACGTCGCGAAAGCGGTCGTACCACCACGGCGGGACGTTGTCCTTGGTCCACGGGTCGTGAGGAGGGCTATACGAAACGACCATAGCAAAGGGCTGCTTCTTTTTGGCATGATGAGTCACCCGTTCGATCGCCAGATCTGTAAAGTGCTTTGGTCCCCAGCCTTCGATTTCATGCCGGGTGGCGGTGTCTTTAAAGTAGAACGCGTTGTAGTTGCCGTGGTTAAAGTTGTACGCGGCCCAGAACCCATCAAAACCAAGTCGGTACGGGCCGGGCGGACAAAACGCGTTTTCCACAAACTTGTGCCGCCCGGCCTGGTTGGCCCACAAATGCCATTTGCCGATATAATCACAGGTGTACCCTTTGGCCGTCAGCAGATGGCCCAGTGTGTCGTGATTCGGGTTCAGCCGCAGTTCATTGACGACCATGCCGTGGGTGCTGGCATACTTGCCGGTCCACAAAGTTGCTCGTGTGGCGGCACACACCGGCGTGTTGACAACATAGTTGTCGAAGCTGATACCCGTGGCCGCAAGGCGATCGATGTTCGGGGTGATGGCTTTTTCGTCGCCCGCGTAGCCACACGATTCATAGCGCAACTGGTCGGCGATAATCATCACCACATTGGGCCGTTGAATCTGAGCGAACGTCAGTGCAGGCGAACAGATCAACGGCAGAAAAATGAATAGCAGTCGGAAGGTCACGATAGCACCTGATGGAGACGAGGTCGGCGATGGATGACAGCGGACTATTGCTTCGTCAAGTCTTGATTTGGGGGTAGCCGAAGTCGCCAGACTTTGGACGACATAGAGAAAAATCTCCAAACTCTGGCGAGTTCGGCTACGGAACAACCCCTGTTCTTAGACTTGACCACGCACTACATTGATTCGTAGCCGCGAACGACACGGTGCCGACGATCTTCCTGGATGTTCCAGAATTTTGCCAGTTGATCTGCTGCACTTTTGACGGTGAAGTTCGCTTCAATGCGTTGCCGTGCCGATGCGGCGAGTGAACGGCGCAACTCAGGGTTCGCCAGAGTTTTGTCGATGGCGGCTTTAAGTGAGGCAACGTCTCCCGAAGAAACCAGAATGGCATCCGTGTCGGGGCGGAGCAATTCTGGTGTGCCACCGACGTTGGTGGCGACGATGGGTAAGCCGCTGGCGGCCGCTTCCAGCAAAGTTCGTCCGAATGGTTCCTGGCGAGCGGCATGCACCAGCAGGTCGGCGGCATTCATCAGGTCCGGTATGTCGTCCCGATAACCGAGCATGTGCAGGTGCGTGCCGCAACCCGCTTGTGTGAACTGCTGTTGAATAGCGGCTTCGTAGTCGACGCTTTCCTGCTTTGTCGAATGTCTCTGCCCGACAAAAGCCAAATGGACATCGCTGTGATCCTGCAGCAGGCCCACAACAGCTTTTGCCAGGTCCAGCTGTCCCTTGCGCAGACAAATCTGCCCTACGTTCAGCAAAATCGTGTGCGTTGCCGGGACGGACGGAAACAGTTTTGCGCGAAGAATGGCGCTGTCGCAGGGCTGAAAACGTTCTGTATCGACTCCATTATGAACGACGCGGCAGCGCAACGGGTCAAGGCCCTGTGCGACGTGAAAGTCTGAAGTTGCCTTCGACACGGCGATCAGTCCGTCGTTTCGATTCAGGTCCGACACTACTTTTTTCTTCAATCGAATGATGTCGCGCAGATGACCCGTTCGTTTCAGCGGCGGAAGAGCAGTACTCGCAAGCTGTCCGGTGAGTCGGGACATGGACAGGCTGTTGGCATGCAGAATGTCCGGCCGCAATTCATGCAGCAGATCTGACAATCGCTGCTCAATCACGTCGTACGGGCACTTTATTCCGTCGTCGTTTCGGACGCTGAAATCCCGCACGGGAATCTGTCGTTTCGTAAGCTCGTCCGCCAGCAGGCCGGTACCAGGCGCCAGCGCGGTAAATTCAAACGCACCTTCCTCCAGCAACATGTCCAGCACAGACAGCATGGAATGTTCTCCCCCGTTCAAAGTGGGGAACTCGAACAGCACGGCCACATGCGGCACGCTATTCGGCCTTCGTATCTGAAACAGTGCTGACAAAGAACTGACGCATGATGGTTCTCAGGAATTGGCAGTGGCGAGGCGGCATTTACGTATTGAAAATACACCGGCAGGAGACGCTGTGTACCGGAAATGTTTGACGCCGGCGCACTATGGCTCGACGCTCACTCGCCCACCCTACGGTACTGCGAATCTGAAATCAACGGCGTTAATTCAACAGCCAGTCGACAACTCGCCAGTCCATCCAGCGTTGATCGGCATCAACACCCTTCCGCCCGGTGAAACCCAGGTGGCCGCCGTGCTGTGTCAGACACAGCGTCACGGTTTTGGGAAGTTGCAGTTGCTTCAGCGGTGCGGAACACACCATGGGGTCGTCTTCGGCCGCAAGGATTGTCGTGGGTACGGAAATGTTCCCGACGAACGACTTTGCGGACGCTTCGGCGTAATAGTGTTCGGCCGATTCGAAACCGGAAGCGGGTGCCGTGTACAGCTCATCAAACTCGATGATTCTGCGGGGCGGACGCTTTGCCGTTGCCAGCGGCACGTCGTCGCGCCATTGTGGTTGGTTCGCCAACTGATTCACCAGCTGACGAGCGAAGTACCAGTCATAACGTTGCCCCATGCGTGTGGTCCCCAGTTGCTCAACGCACTGCTTCAGGTCGACAGGCGGGCAGATGGCAACGGCACGAAACAGACTCAACGGCAATGCGGCCGGGTCGTCGCCCAGATATCTGAGCAGCAGGTTGCCGCTGAGTGAGAAGCCAGCAACTGAAACGGGGGAAGTGGGACACAGACGTTCCAACATCCGGATCGCCGCTTCCAGATCTCGAATGCGACCGGCATGGTAGGGGTTCTCTGCAAGGTGCTCGCCGGCCCCACAACCGCGATGATCCATGCGAAACACGCGCACGTTGCGGTGCATAAGTTTGGCAGCAATCCTGGCCATATAGCCGCTTTGATGGCACCCGGCCATCCCATGCATCAACAGGACCACGTGATCTCCGCGAGACCATTCCTGCGGCCTGTCGTCGTGCAGGACGGCAAAGTCCCCGTCTGGAAAACGAAGCTTTCGTTCCACCGTACCAACGATCAATGGTCGGGCCGGGCGAAAGGCTCCGTACAATGTCTGCAGGTGTCCGTTGTTGAGTCCGGCGGCAGGTTCGAACGGCGGAATGGCGTGCGGCGACTCACTGGGCAACAGAGCCGGTGCGGTACCAGTCAGCGACTTCCCGAGAAGGTTGCTGCCAACACCGCTGGTAAGTTCTGCTTTGCCTCGCTGTTCAGGCATTCATTGCCAATCGTGCATCATTCGAAAATGTGGAGGCAGGCTGACCGATTGAAGTATTGTCGAACTAAACAACGATCTGTCCAGCCGAATACGGACTCTTGTGTCGTGGCTTTCTTGATTAGTCTCCGGAATACACCGGACGTCGCGCGGCCGACTAATCGTTTACGCATTGTCGCTTCCCGTGACGAAATCACGTTTTCACGCCAAGCGCCGGAGGTTTTGGCACACCAGGACAAATGGGATAGATTCCTGGTCGATCGGCGGCGTACCAGTCTTCAATGACGCCGTTCCACGTGCGGGCATCCCCCACCCGAATGAATGCAGCTCTGACATCGTCAGCGTCCGGGTGCCAATCGGCGTATCGCATACCGAACTTGCGCATTTGTTTTGCCGCGCGTTTTGATGAGTAGGCAATTTCGGCAAGGCGGAAGTGTTCCAGCAACGCTTCTTTTTGCTCAGTGACCGACGGAGGCGGCGGCAACGGCAATCCGGCAAGCAGCGCCTTGGCCTGCGCAAAGATCCACGGGTTGCCGATGGATCCTCGCGCTGCGGTAACGCCCTGCACTCCCGTCTCGCGAATCATGCGCACGCAGTCTTCGGCACAAAACAGATCGCCGCTGCCCAGAATTGTTTTGTCCGGAAAATCAGCACACAGATCCGCCAGAAAACTCCAGTTGCTTGGTCCGTTGTAGCGCTGTTGCACAGTCCGGCCATGCACGGTGATTGCGGCCACACCGGCATCGAAAACGCCGGTGAAGATCTGCAGAAACTGGTCGACGCTGTGTTCTGTATCGTCGACGCCGCGCCGCATCTTGACGGTGACCGGGACGCGATCCGGCACGGCGTCCCGGACCCTCCGAACAATCTCCAGCGCGATGTCCGGCTGTCCCAGATGAAACCCGCCACGACAACGACCAAGCGCCTTCTTAACCGGACATCCGAAATTGATGTCGATCACATCGAAACCGGCCTGGACCAGACGCACGGCTGCGGACGGAAACTCTGATGGATCAGCTCCCATCAGCTGAGCACCGGCCGGGTGATCGTCCTCGGTCACCATCAGAAACCGTTTCGTCTTCGCGCGATCCTTCAGGGAATTGACGAAGGAATCGATCATGACTTCGCAGATGGTGTAGGGAGCACCCATCCGCCGCGCCATCGCGCGCATGGGCCAGTCGCTGTAGCCGCTCAACGCGGCCTGAACGACGGGAAGGTCGAGTTCAAATTGACCAATGCGAAGCATCTGAAGACGGTCGAATGCAGGGTTGGGTGCGATTGCTCATGAACATATGCTGGCATTGAGTCAGGTCCAGCGACCAACGCGAGCGGGACAGGACCTGGCGAGTTGCAGCTCGCAGCTTGCAGCGGGCGGCGGAAGGTCCGGCACTGGGGATCGGCAGCGGACGGACGCTCATCCTATCAGGACGTCGACAGAATGCACCGCGATTCGTATGGGATCGTCGCCCTGGATCATTGCCATGCCAATGCTCAGCGAGCTCGATCCTTCGCGTGACTTCTTGTGTCTCTTCGTGTTTTTCGTGGCCAACATCGTCCGTCCCGCCAATCACTGCCACAAGAAGGACAAGACGCCCGGTCCCGCCAAGCGTGGTCAAGTCTAAGAACAGGGGTTCCTCCGTAGCCGAATTCGCCAGAGTTTGGAGGTTTTTCTCTATGTCGTCCAAAGTCTGGCGACTTCGGCGACCCCAGTATCAAAACTGGGCGAAGCACTAGTACATTGTCAAAGCCCAAAAGTGGGGTTGAGGCATTCGCTGGAAAAGGAGGCCGGATCAACGAATTTCCTGGTCACGACGGCTGAGGCCTCTGTCCGAAAATTTCCGATAACTGAGATCCCACACCTCGATATTCGCCGGGAATCATGCGGCCTCTGGCAGAGATGGTACAAACAGGAGCTCCAGCAGTTTCTGGAAGTGGAGCTGGTCACTTGAGCCTCCGGACCATTCCTGGAGGCAGCAATTGCCCTCAACCCTGCAAAACATCGGAGATGCTGGGTTGATTCCGGCGCAATAAGTCGTCATTCTTCCCCGCTTCGCTTCGCAATGGGTTGTGGCGTTTCCCTTCCCGAATCGGTCGAAACGCTGAATTTAGTCCCCATGTTCGGTCGATGATGTTTCGACCGAGCTGCAGCTCTGCCCGTCAGTGCATTCGTTGACGGTCCTAAACTTCGTTGGTGAAAAAGGTTACGGCAATGAAAATCCGCAAAGGTGATACAGTTGAGGTCATCACTGGTGATGACAAGGGCACTCGCGGAACCGTCCTTTCCGTTGATGTCAAGAACGGCAAGGTTGTCGTCGAAGGCGTCCACAAAGTGTACAAGCACGTACGTCGTGGCCATCCCAAGAGCCCTCAGGGTGGGCGGTTGCATATGGAACTGGCGATTGACGTGACGAACTGCCAGTTAATTTGCCCGGAAACGAATAAGCCGACTCGCGTTGGCGTCAGAATCGCCGCGGATGGCAGCAAAGAACTGTTCGCCAAACGCAGTGGTGCTCACCTGCGACAGCTTTCTCCCACCAAGAAGCAGGCCTGACAAGCGGCTGACGCTGGAAATTGAATCAATCAGAGACGCTCGGTGAACGAATCACCGGGCGTCTTTTTTGTTGGTTCCGTTCTGGTTATGATCGAGGCGGGCGGTACCGACCGCCGGCGGATTCGAGCTGTCGCTCGGAGCTGACGACATCGTAAGACAACGACCCGTTGGGGGGACAGAAACAGAATCTGCCGCTACGCCGGAAAGTGCGTACCGGAGGTTAGTTCCTGTCTGCTGTCGAGAGTCCTCGTTCCATCCGTCCCCTATTGCCGTGAAACATCGAGGCCCCGCCATGCTTCGGACGTTCTGTCTTGCTCTGTTTTCAATTCTCTCCGTCCAACTCCCGGCCGCTGATTCATTCCGCCTGCTGCCTGCGGAATTGAAGCTGGACGGTCGCGAAGCCATACATCGAATCATGGTCGAACGATTCGACGGTGACAGAGCCATCGGATTGGCCGATGGTTCGATTGCATTGACGAGCGATAACACTCAGGTCGCAATCGTTGAAAACGGCACGGTCGTGCCTGTCGCCGACGGCACAACAATGATCCGGGCAGTATTGGGGAAGAAGGAAATTGCGACCGCGAAGGTGACGGTGGCGAACACCGGTGACCGCTTTCGCTGGACGTTTCGCAATCACGTTCAGTCTGTGCTGGCCAAACAGGGATGTAACGGGGGCGCCTGTCATGGTGCGCTGGCAGGCAAAGGAGGGTACCGCCTGTCGCTGCGTGGTTATGACACCGACAGAGATTACTTCAACACCACGACGCAGCAGTTGGGCCGACGTATTGACCTGACCGAGCCGGGTTTAAGTCTGGTGCTGACCAAACCAACGACTGCCGTGCCTCATCGAGGCGGACTGCGACTGGAACCGGACACGCTGAACTATCGCGTGATTGCGGAATGGATTGCGGATGGAGCGCCCAAACCTGCGGACGACGATGCCAGACTGGTTCGGCTGGAAGTGCTGCCGGGAGCGGTGACTCTGAAAAAAGGCCAGCAGCAACCGTTCATCATTCAAGCACATTACACCGACGGGCGAGTGGAGGACGTGACTCAATGGGCAAAATTCACTTCCGCCAACGAAGCAGTTGCAACTGTCGCCGACGACGGAGTGGCAACCGTGATCGGGCCCGGAGAAGGTGCCGTCAGCGCGTGGTTTGGCAGCCGGATTGTGATTGCTCGCATCACATCACCGTTTGAACAAA
>JAPYTO010000300.1 GCA_029941865.1 Fuerstiella sp.
ACAGAATCCCTACGCAAATCACTGCTCAAAATCCTTAAGTCCACGCCATTCGGGATGAACCCGGTGGCGGTGAAATCGACGGACTCCGGGCGGCGGTGTTACGGCCTTCCGGAGGATTGAATACAAGATCGGATTTTCGGAAACACGGAATTCAAATCGTCAAAAGCTGCGAATGAATGCTGACGTTGAGTAGCAAAAGCGGTAACGATCCGAAGAATTTTGCCTTATCCGTCAGGATCACCCGTCTCACACCTCACGCCTGTCCGTTCGCTTTCAATTCTGGAGAATCCGATGTGCCGCAAGCCGAGTTTCGTTTCGTCAATAACGCTGCTGGTGTTCAGTTGGCTGATCCTGATTCCCGGCCTGAAGGCGGAAGAGACGGAGACCGAGTTCAAGGGTAAGATCGCAAAGAAGTACGAGGATTCGGTGGAATGGTGGGCGCCGAAAAAGCGGCCCCCCAAAGGTGCGCCTAACGTCGTTATATTTCTGCTTGATGATACAGGCCTGGCGCAGATCGGTTCCTTTGGTGGCCTGATCAAGACGCCAAACATCGACCGCCTTGCAGCGGGTGGGTTGCGTTACAACAACTTTCATACGACGTCGCTGTGCTCGCCTTCGCGGGCGACCCTGATGGCCGGGCGAAATCCACACACGATTGGATTGGGAAGCCACGCTCTGACTGCGATGGGATTTCCCGGCTACAACGCCATCGTCCCCCCCCACGGCGAAATCAGTGGCGAACTACCTCGAAGCCCAGGGATATGTCAACTACGCGATCGGGAAGTGGGATCACACTCCGCTCTACGAAGTATCGCAGATTGGACCGTTTGATCGCTGGCCCAGTGACGAAGGTTTCGCACATTCGTATTGTTTCATGGCGGCTGATGTCCACCAATTTGTGCCTGTTCTGTGGGACGATCATCACCCGGAGCCGTATCGCAGAACCGAGCACCTGGACAAGGACCTGGCCGACCGCGCGAATCAATGGATCACAGGACACAAATCCCTGGACAAGGATTTGCCGTTCATGATGCTGTGGGCGTCCGGTTCGATGCACTCGCCGCACCATGCCCCGGATAGTTACCTGGACAAGTACAAAGGCAAATTTGACCAGGGCTGGGACAAGGTCCGTGAACAAATCCTTGAGAACCAGAAGAAGCTGGGCATCGTCCCGGCCAACACAAAGCTAAGCGCCAGGATCAAGGAAATCCCCGCGTGGAATTCTCTCGACGCCGACCACAAAAAACTCTACCGACGACAAATGGAGGTCTTTGCGGCACAGTTGGAATACTGTGATGTACAGATCGGTCGAGTGGTCAATACGCTGGAGCGCATCGGAGAGCTCGACAACACACTGATCTTTGTCACGTCGGACAACGGAGCGAGTGGCGAAGGTGGCCTTGCCGGGACTTTCAACGAAACATACGTCCTGAACGGAATGCAGACTCCGTTTGATGCCAACATGCGGCATCTGGACCACTGGGGTCAAACAGACACCTATCCGCATTATCACGCTGGCTGGGCAATGGCCGGCAATACCCCGTTCCCGTATTTCAAGCAGAGTTCGCATCGCGGTGGTCAGGCGGATGCTTTGGTGATCCATTGGCCAAACGGAATCAAAGCCAAAGGCGAAATCCGTACTCAGTATCACCACATCTCAGACATTGCTCCCACGATTATGGAAGCTGCCGGAATAGAGCGGCCGGAAGAATATCATGGCATCAAACAGCAGCCGTTCACTGGTCTTCCGATGAACTACTCGTTCGACAACGCAGATGCACCAAATGCGAAAAAGGTGCAGTACTACGAGATGTTCGGCAACCGAGCGATCTGGGCCGACGGCTGGAAAGCCGTGACGCTGCACGGAAAGCGAATGCCGTGGATCGTCAATTCCACCACTCCGTTTGAAGACGACGTGTGGGAACTATACAACGTCAACGAAGACTTTTCAGAGAGCACGGACCTGGCCAAAAAGTTCCCGCAGAAGCTGGAAGAACTTAAGACGCTCTGGGATCAGGAAGCGGTCAAGAACAATGTCTATCCTCTGTACGACGACATGATCAAACGCATGGCCGCCATCAACGATATTTTGTTCGGGACAAAAAGGAATTCGTGTACTTTGCACCAGGTGCCGTTCGCATCGCGGAAAAAGCGTCAGTACCGGTTAAGAACCGCTCGCATAGAATCGAAACGACGATTGATCTGAAGGGCGATGAAGAAGGTGTGATCGTGTCGTGCGGCGGCATGACCGGCGGCTACAGCATGTATATCAAAGGTGGCAAGTTGCACTTCGATTACAACTTTCTGGACGGTGTGCACTATCACCTGACATCCGCAGTACTGCCGCAGGGGAAAACCGATCTGAAATTCAACTTCAAGCTGACCAAACCCTTCGGCGGAACCGGAGAACTGTACGTGAACGGCACGAAGGTCGACGAGACTGAGATGCCGCGCATGCATATCAGTACTTACTCGCTGGCAGAAACGTTTGACATTGGCTTCGACTACGGAACGCAGGTCGATCGTGACTACGAAGGCAGCCCGTTTCCGTTCACCGGTGAACTCGATCGAGTCACGATCACGCTGACGGACTGAGATTGCCCGCCATTTCCTGAGTGTCAGTGCGTGTCCGAGTGCCTGCCAGACGGCTGGTGCGGCATCACGTGTCGCGCTGCACACGATCTGCGGCGGATCGTCCGCTGGCGATGCTGTCCGGCAGGCCGACCCCAAAGTAGGCGCTGCCAGCCAGGTGGAGTCCCCTGCACATGGCGGAGAGTCGTTCGATTTCGGCCACTTTGGCCCCATGGCCCACATAATATTGCGGCATAGCCCGTTGGTGTCGGACCACCTGACTAAACCCAGGTGAGGCCGTCATGCCAAGCATCGCCGACAACTCCTGATGCACGAATTCGGTGATCTCCGTGTCTGAGTTCTCCAGCAACTCTGGCTGCATCGCTCCGCCCACAAATGTTCGCAGCAGCACGTGACCTGCCGGTGCGCGTCCGGGAAACTTACGACTGGTAAAGGATACGGCCAGCACTTTGCGATTTTCGATCGCCGGAACAACAAGCCCAAACGCATCGAGTGCATGGCGAAAATCGCTGAGCCGGTGAGTTGTCACCACCACGGCACTGGACGCATACTCGATCCCACGCAGAGCGCGAGCAAGATCCGCAAAACTCTCATCGTTCAACAGGTCAGCGGCCTTGTAAGTCGGTAGTGTCAGAATCACGGCGTCGAATATTTCGTCCGGGACGCCCGGCAGCGAAACCTGCCACGACGGATCGGCCTCTCCACCGGTTGCGGGACTCCGGGACAGACCCGACACCTTAAGATTCGACCGCAGAGTCACTCGATCGGATTCCTGCAGCAACGCCACAACGCGGTCGACCAGACTGCCAAGTCCGCTCCGGGGTGTCGCGAACAGACCGTACCGAGCACCGCTGCCGGAGTCGGACTCAGTTCGTCCTTTTTTCTGACGCTGTTCCGCCAGCGTTGCTCGAATGACGCTGCCGTACTTTTGTTCCATCTCAATGAAACGTGGCAGAGTCGCCTTCAGACTGAGTTTCTCCGGGTCAGAGGTGTAAATTCCACCGACCAGCGGCTGAACAAGTCGGTCGAGTGCCTGGCGACCAAAGCGCCGCCGTACGAAATCCGCCAGCGATTCGTCTTCGTCAGGGTTTGGCTTCGGCCGGACGAAGGCTTCTCGCAGTAATCGGATTTTCCCCGCCACCGAAAGCACGGGCGTTGTGGCAATCGCCCACGGCTTTGCCGGAGCCATCAGCATGAATCCTTCCGGAACCAGCTGAGGCTTGCCGTTTCGCAGCACAAGTGATCGGCGAAATTCACCGTCGGTCGGGATCAGTTGATCAGCAAATCCGACGTCGTCGCAAAGTTGAATGCCACCAGGCTTGTTCGTGATGAACGAGTCCGGCCCAAGTTCCATTAAGAACCCATCCGCCTGTTCTGTGCGGATGATGCCACCGAACCGCTCGCTCGCTTCGAAAATCACAACCTCAGCCGTCGGGTCCGCACTGATCAACCGCTGAGCCGCCGACAACCCGGTGATACCACCGCCGATCACAGCAACGCGCTTGCCATTTTCTGCGGGTTGATGTGACGCAGTCTCATGACCGCCAGCGGTCATGAGGACGATGCTCCCAATTCATGCACGTAGTCCACGACCGCTTTCACGTGATCAGGACTCATGTCAGGCATCACACCGTGTCCCAGATTGAAGATATGCCCGTTTCGTCCTCGAACCGAATCCAGAACACTTTTGATGCGTTCCTTCAGCACTGGCAATTCGGCGTAGATCGAAACAGGATCCAAATTGCCCTGCACTGCGAATTCCGGTCCGAAGATATCCCACGCATCATTCAGCTGAATTCGCCAGTCGACTCCCATCACCGTGCCACCAGCCTGACGCTGCAACGGCAGCAAGGCTGGGTTGCCGGTCAGAAAATTAATAACCGGGGCATGGTCCTGCACCGATTCAATCAGTCGTTTTGTGTGCGGCAAAACGTACTGCTGATAATCCGCCGGTGACAGGCATCCCGCCCAGCTGTCGAACACCTGAACGGCCTGACATCCTGCGTCGATCTGAGCCTTCAGGTAAATACTGACTGAGTCCACGAGTTTGGACATCAGAGCATTCCATGCACCGGCATCGCTGTACATCAGCCTCTTTGTGTGAACGTAGTTTTTCGAACCTCCGCCTTCAATACAGTACGACGCCAGCGTGAATGGTGCTCCCGCGAACCCCAGCAACGGGACGTCCGCAGGCAGTTCCGCGCGAATCAGCCGAACTGCCTGAAAGACGTAGTCCAGAACGTCGACCGATTCCAACGCCGTGAGTCGGTCGACGGCGCCCGGCTCCTGTAACGGATTGTGAATGACGGGGCCTTCGCCTTTGACGTACTCCAGGTCAATGCCCATCGGTTCCAGAATGGGCAGCAGGTCGGCGAACAGGATGGCGGCGTCTGTTCCCAGAATGTTCCGGGCCGTGACGGTGACTTCGCAGGCCAGTTCCGGAGTCTTGCACAACTCGATGAACGTGACTTTGTTGCGCACGGCCATGTATTCCGGCAGATAACGTCCTGCCTGACGCATGATCCAGACGGGAGTTGTGTCGACCGGTTCGCGGCGCACGGCCTTCATGAATCGGCTGTTGTGCAGTGATGATGTGTCGATTGAGTTGTTCAAGGCGTAGGTTTCCGGGGGCAGGAATCGCGTTAATCGAATGCGATTCCCTGTTCAGTGATGTGATACGGTAGAATGGATTCATCGCACGCACTTCCACGATGCTTCGCAACGTACAGAGCGCGGCCGATTTTATTTCCCTGGCGGGTCTTGCCCATCATAATGACCGTGTTGGCGTTCGACAGTACATCGCCCGACTGAATCGGCCGAGTAATCAAATCGTCCAGCATGACTTCGTGACACGTGTACAGCAGCAGTCCGCTGATGCGACGATAATCGTATTCATGACACATCACGTTTTCCTGCTGCGATCGGTAGTGTACGCGAAACAGGTCGCGAGCCAGCCAGTCATGTTCCTTCCGCAGAATCTGATGGTAGATGTAGTCAAACAGGTGAAATTGAAACGAGTCTGAGTCTTTTTCGGTCGGTTCGACGCCGTCGATGACTGCTCGACGCACGCCGTGGACAAAATTCCCATAAAAAAAGGCGATGGTCTGGTCCAGCCGCCGCATCAGGTCAGCCTTGAATTCCTGCCATTCTTCAGGCTGCATGTCGCCAATCGTCACTCGACGACCGCCACGGTGAAAAACGTGCAGATAATCAGAGCGAATCTCATCGGCGTCCCACACGATCGCCGGATCAATGCGATCCACCAGTTCTCGAGTTCGCAGTTTCCAATCGCAAATCCGCTCCGCGTATTCAGCCTGTCCCTGCGAATCACCGCGCGTTGTCAGATCAAAGATGATTCCCGACTGTCCTTCCTGCTTAATACCTGCGTGAGCATAGCTGATACCAAACTGAGTTTTCCCGATGCCCGTAGCGCCCATAACGACAGCCAGCACGCCGGGAACCAGACCGCCGCCGAGCGCTTCGTCAAGCCGTGGAATTCCGGTCGAGTGCCGATCTGCTGCTGTCATGGGGAAACGAGATCCTGTCAGGAAGGTAAAATTGACCGAACATCACCAAAATCGGGCGCTGGCCACAGTGCGAGGCTGAAGTCCGGGCGAGTCATATCGCGAATGGCATATCATTGCCACTACGCCACGGCAAAATCAGCGGCATTGCCCCGTGGGCGTCATTCGACTTCGCTCCAGCGACGGACCAGCGAGTGTTCCACGTCAAGATGGTCACAGATTCGCGCGACCACAAAATCGACCAGGTCCGCGACGCAATCAGGGCGATGATAAAACCCAGGCATTGCCGGAAGAATTGTGGCCCCGGCATGAGAGAGTCGCGTCATGTTTTCCAGAGCAATCAGACTGAGTGGAGTTTCCCGTGGCACCAGCACCAGCGGCCTGCGTTCCTTCAGATGAACGTCGGCGGATCGCTGCACCAAATTGGTCGAGGAACCACACGCGATCGACGACAATGTTCCCATCGAACACGGACAGATGATCATTCCGCCGGTCAGAAATGAGCCGCTGGCGATCCCGGCCGAATAGTCTCCGACACCGTGCACCGAGAATGTGCCGGTAACGTCCGTGGACCACTCAGCAAAGCCCCATTCTGCCGCTGTTTCCGTCGTCAACGCAGTCTTTGTGAAGTGCAGCCACTCGTCGATGGGAGCATCATCGGCCGGAATCTTCAGATCCAGTTCCTGCGCGGCAACCTGACGAGCGGCGCTGCTGACGATCAGGTGGATGTGGTGCCCGGCACCTAACAGAACCTGAGCCAGTCTGATGGCGTAGGCTGATCCGCTGGCTCCGGTGATGGCAAGCACGATGTTCCGCTGATTCATCCGAACCCGTTCTGTGTTCCGACAGATTGATGTGAGTGTTGTTTTCGCCGTGACGATTCGTCGTTAGACTTTAACTGGACAGCGCCACTTTCGCATGAACAGCAGCAATTACAAGCTCGAAGCGGAAGCCAGTGGATTTACCTTAAGTCGTTCACTCGCCTACTGTTCGAGCTTGTATTCGTCCGGAACCAATACCTTTTCAAAGCCAAAAAGTGGGGTTGAATCATGTGCCGGAAAAGGGGGGCAGGTACCAAAAATGCGAAGCACCCTTCGGGCCGTTCCGGTTTTTGGTACCTGCCCCCCTTTTCCTCGCCAACCCTAAAACTTAGTTCTGACGAAACACTAACGCTGTCCGGCCACGTCATTCCATCACACGATTCCGTTTCGACGCACTGTCCACGAAGGTCAGACCGTGATTAACTACCGCGGACTCAAGAAGCTGCTCGGCGAGACCAGTCTGGAGCGGAAGTGTCGACTGCTGTTCGGAGCGGCACTGATGATCCTGATCACGACCAGCTTCTGGTTTTACGCCGGTCGTACGCGGGATCTGGTGGAAGCCCAGCAGGTCGTCAAAGCGCAGACACTGATCCCGCAGATTCTGTTGCGCAGACATTACCAGCGTTACGCAGAGCAACATGGTGAACAGTCCGCGTCAACGGACGAAGCAACGTCGAACGTTGACGATGTTACAAGTGCCGAGTCAGTGGAGGAGTCGTCCAACAGCACGTCCGTACTCAAGGAGGAGCCGACGACACAGTCCGTCGATGTTCCGAAAGTGATGGACTATTCTGGCGCCGACTTCAGCACGTTCCGAGACCGCCTTGAATCCGTGAAAGAATTCGGACTCGTCGTGAAATGGAGTTTGATCAACAGCGACGCAACGAAGAACG
>JAPYTO010000301.1 GCA_029941865.1 Fuerstiella sp.
CGATAGGCGGCGGGAATCGACGCGCTGCCCGGCAGCGACATTCCCAGAACTTCGGCAAGGCAGTTCATCGTCAGTGCCGTGCCCATGGTATTGCAGTGGCCCGGGCTGGTTGTTGTTGAACACACCAGGTCCATGAATCCCTGATAGTCAATCTGTCCGGCGGCCAGCCGCCGTCGTGCTTCCCATGTCGCCATGCCGGACCCGGTCAGCTTGCCTTCGTACCAACCGTCCAGCATAGGGCCTCCGGAAAGCACAATTGCCGGCAGGTTGGTTGTGGCAGCGGCCATCAGCCCGGCCGGGGTCGTCTTGTCGCATCCTGCTGTCAGTATCACCGCGTCAAAAGGATAGCCGTGGATGATTTCTACCAGGCCCAGGTAGGACAGGTTGCGGTCCAGAGCGGCGGTGGGTCGTCGACAGCTTTCCTGAATGGGATGAACGGGAAAGACGAACGGAACTCCCCCGGCTGCTCGAATACCGTCTTTGGCGCGTTCCACAGTCTGCAGGTGAATACGATTGCAGGGGGCGATGTCGCTGCCGGTCTGTGCGATGCCGATGATTGGTTTGCCGGACTGTAATTCGTCGCGTGTCACGCCGTAGTTCAGGTAACGTTCGACGTAAATCGCCGTCATGCCCGGATCGTCCGGAATGTTGAACCATTGCTCACTGCGGAGACGTTTCGAAGAGTCGTGCATGTGTTCTTTGCTGCGTTGCTGTTAGTGGCCGAAGTGTGACGTGCTGTGTATTGTGTATTTCAGTATCAGGCGTTGTCTGATGTCTTTTTGTGCGACCGCCTGCCGGTACGCGCGTATTTGGAGTGACCAGCAGGAACGTGTAAGGGCGATAGCCCGCAGCGGCTTGCGGGCCGTCCTGCAAATTATAACAGGAATACCTGGTGCTACGACTCGACGACAAAACAGCGATCATTACCGGCGGCGGATCCGGTATTGGCAAGGGCATCGCCGAAATGTTTGCGCAACGTGGTGCTCACGTTCAGATCTTCGAAGTTGACGCGGCTGCTGCCGACACGACGGCGGCCGAAATCGTCGCCGCCGGGGGATCAGCCACTGCCCGTGTCTGCGATATCACAGACCAGAACGCCGTGAAATCACAGGTGGAAGCGATTATTGCCGACCGCGGGAAGATCGACATTCTGGTGAACAACGCCGGCATCGCTCATGTAGGCAGCGTCACGACGACGGAAGAGGCTGACTTTGATCGAGTGATGGCTGTCAACGTGAAGGGTGTCTACAACTGCTGCTACGCTGTGATTCCTCACATGCCGCAGGGATCGGCGATTCTGAATATCGCCTCAACGGTGGCGTGGTTCGGACTGGCAGAACGATTTGCGTATTCCACCAGCAAGGGCGCTGTGGTCGCGTTGACGTATTCCGTCGCGAAGGATTTTGTCGACAAGGGCATACGTTGCAACGCAATTCTTCCCGGCCGCATTCATACGCCGTTTGTGGATGGCTTTGTGGCGCAGAATTATCCCGGAAAGGAAGCAGAAGTGATGCAGAAGCTGGCGGAATTCCAGCCGATCGGACGCATGGGCAGGCCGGAAGAAATTGCAGTGGCGGCGTTGTTCCTGTGCAGTGACGAAGCTTCGTTTGTGACAGGCAGCGTGCATCCGATCGACGGCGGAACACTCAGTCTTCGATAGTTGGTCGGGCGTAGCTTCAATACCAGCACGCAGCGCCAGCAAGTGAGTTTGCACCATGGTATTACCGCGTGTTTAATTCACTCGCTGGCGCTGCGTGCTTGTATTCTGTGGTCTTGAAACCATTTGTAGTCCGGTCACGCGCGCGGCAATGCTGGCCTTTTTCGCAGCGAATGATATTCTGTCGACCCGCACGACAATCTCTCTGGACTCTATCCCCGCCGGTAAACTCATCATGAAAATTATTCGTTACAACGATTCCGCCAACAACATTCGCTACGCGGCTCAGCAGGACGATGGATCCTCGCTGGAAATTGACGGCTGCATCTTTGGCGATTACACCGTGACTGATAAAGTTGCCGATGTGCAGAAACTGCTGGCCCCGGTCGATCCGCCAACGATCCTGTGCATCGGCCTGAACTACCTGTTTCATGCGGAAGAAGGCGGCTTGCCAAAGCCAAAATGGCCCATTCTGTTCATGAAATCGCCGACGACTCTGCAGCACCCCGGCGATCCCATTGAGGTTCCACGACACCTGAAGAGCGAAGAGGTGGACTACGAATGTGAGCTGGCTGTTGTGATCGGAAAGAAGTGCAAAAACGTCTCGAAGGCGGATGCTCTGGACTACGTTCTTGGTTACACCTGCGGCCACGATGTGAGTGCTCGCGATTGGCAGATCAAGTACGGTGGCAGCCAGTGGTGCAAGGGCAAGACGTTCGACACGTTCTGTCCGCTGGGGCCATGCCTGGTCACCGCAGATGAAATTCCGAATCCCAACGCGTTGAAAATCAAGACGATTCTGAACGGTGAAATCATGCAGGACTGGAACACCGACGACATGATCTTCGACGTGCCGACGCTGATTGAATTTCTCAGCGGCAGTACAACTCTGATGCCGGGGACCGTCATTCTGACGGGAACACCACACGGAGTCGGCCTGGCTCGGAAACCACCGGTCTATCTGAAGGACGGCGATTCTGTGACGATCGATATCGAAGGTATCGGGCAGCTCACAAACCCCGTGATTGACGAGCCGTAGTTCGTACACTGAGCATCGTGCCAAATCTCGGTCCCAAACTCAAGGAAGTAGACGGTCCGAGCGAAGTGCTGTTCCGGCATCGTCAGACCACTTCTCTGATCATCCCATTGATGGAGCGGCGTCGCCGCGCTCCTGGATCCGTCCTGCCCTTTTTATTGACCAGGTACAAGATCTGACGCTGTCCAGCTAAAAAGCGGCGAAGTAAATCGCAGCGCAGTTCTCGACTGTCATCGGCCGCGGATTCGTTGCGGTGGAATGGTCTGCTAACGCCCGTTCCGCCAGCCCCATAAGATCTGCCATGGTCGTGCCCAGGTTACTCAATCGCGACGGCAGTCCGGCGTCATTCGCAAGTTGTTCAAAATAGTCCGGTAGTTCGCTGCCACTACTGAGCCCGATGACGCTCGCCATGCGCGACATCTTCTCTGGGCACGCTTCGGCGTTGAAACGCAGCACGTGGGGCAGAAAAATGGAATTCAGTGTGCCATGATGCAGCTGTTTGGGAATGGCTCCCAACGGATGGCTGAGGCTGTGGATCATGCCGAGTCCCTTTTGAAAGGCTAACGCGCCCTGCATGGACGCCATCATCATTTCTGACCTGGCTTGAAGATGATCACCGTCGTTGACTGCCGTCCGCAGGTTGTTGCAGCCGCGTTGCAGGCCGTCCGCTGCAATTGCGTCTGCGATGGGGTTGAACTTCGTACTGCAGAACGTTTCCACACAATGGGATATCGCGTCCATTCCGGTTGCGGCCGTTAGTCCGGCAGGCAGTGTAAGCGTGAGATTGGGGTCACAGATGGCAACGTCGGGGATGATCGACCGGCCGACGATTGCCAGTTTTGTCGTCGCGTCAAATACGATCAGAGTTGCTCGCCCGACTTCACTGCCCGTGCCGGATGTCGTGGGGATGGCAACGACCTGCGGTTTGTCGCCGGTGATTTTTGGTAGACCGCCGCGAATGAGCGCGTATTGTTCCAGCGGTTCTTCGTGCGTCGCCATCAGCGATATCGCCTTGGCGCAATCGATCGGTGAGCCTCCGCCGAGGGCCACGATGCTGTCGCACTCCGCATGCTGAAACACCGCCACTCCGTCCATGACGTTCTGCTGCGTCGGGTTGGGACTGACGTCAGTGAAGGTCGCCGCCATGTCGCAGTCAAGTCGGTCCACGAGGCCAGCTGCCACGATGCCGGCATCCGTAACCAGCAGCGGCCGCTTCAGCCTCTTCTCTGCCAGAATCTCCGGCAGCAACGTGACCGCGCCTGGCGAGAAGTGGATGTCGGTGAGATAGCTGATCGTGGGCAGTGGCATGTGATGATCCTGTCGGACTGTGTTGACCGTAAATGTCGATTATTCCAGATGATTCACGATTATTCTGGCTGTGCCGCCTGATACGTCAGGTGTGCTTTCACGGTCGGCCATTCGCTGGCGATGATGGAATAGACGCATGTGTCCCGCAGTGTGCCGTTGTCTGCAATCTGATGATTGCGCAGGATGCCATCGAGTTTTGCTCCCAGGCGTTCGATGCCTGAACGGCTTCGGCGGTTAAAGAAATGAGTGCGGAACTCGACTGCGTTGCAGTGCATCTTTTCAAACGCGTGGGTCAGCATCAGCAGCTTGCAGTGAGTGTTAAAACCAGTCCGCTGGACGGATTTACGAAGCCACGTCGATCCGATTTCGAGCCGTCGATTCACGGCGTCCGCATTCATGTAAGTCGTCATGCCAACGGCCTTGCCCGACGACTGCTGGATAATCGCATATGGCAACATGGACTGCTGGGCGAACAGGTCGAGTCGCCGCTGAATTTCTGCAGCGACACCGTCGGGCTCAGGGATGGATGTGTACCACAGTGTCCACAGCTGACCGTCACTTGCGGCTTCAACCAGGTCGTCGTGATGTCGCTGATCCAGTAGTTCCAGAGATGCGCGGGAGTTACTGAGAGTTATGGGATCTAACCAGGTCATAGAACGGGCTCTTGTCAGTTGTTGAATCAGGCTTGTGTGCCACTGGCCCTGCCAGTGTTCTTGTGAACGTCGAGGCACTGGCAGAGCCAGTGGCACACATCACAGGGCTGACACTGCACGCGAAATATTGTGACACACCGGCGGTCGGAAGTGAATCCGAAGGCGTCTGCCGCACGGACGCGGCGACTTACCGTGCATCTCAGCGTGAGGCCAACGTCACCCAGTCGCAGGAACTACGGAATCGCTGAGTCCTGCGATGACGCGACCCAGGACCATCATCCCGTAGAGTGCGTCTTCGGAACTGGTGGCGGTTCGGTATTCTGACTGCAGTCGATCGGCAACCAGTTCTCGCAGCAAGGAAGATTGCTGAGCGATACCTCCGGAAAACACCAGTTGCGACCAATCCTTTGCGGGCGCCAGTCGTCCCGCCAGCAGTTCGTAGTAATCCGCCATCTGTTCCAGGCTTGCTCGCGCGATGTGCCCGACCGTCAGATTGTCTTCGCGCAAATTTGTGAAGGTGCCGGGGCCTTCGATTGCACCAGGGAAAAAGGCGAGATTCACTCCGGCGTCCGTTGTCGGCGTTAGTTTCGCCTGTTGAAAGAAATAGTCCCATGCCTGAGCCGAACTCTCGTTGTCGCGGCCTGGAATTTCGGTCAATAGTTTCATGATGGCCGTCAGAGCTCGCCCGGCTGGAATGTTCGTGATCGTTTTCAACAGCAGGCCATCGAAATATGGTCGCACCTGGAACTCACCTACGTCTGTACTGCTGGTCAGCATCGAAACCTGCGATCCCGTTGACACGTTTACTGACAATTCACCCTGTGACAGCAGCGTTCCGGCCAGCGAACATTGGTGGTCACCGGTCGGTGCGTAGACAGGCAGCGATCGTCCGGCGGCTTTGTATTCGCCAACGACATGCCGAAAATCCACAATTTCGGGCCAGTCCAGTTGGTCCAGCCGCAGTTCTCGCAGCAGGTTCTGAGGGAATTTGCGAGACACAATGTCCAGCGTTCCCGCTGTGCTGGTCCATTCCATCACCGGGCGACTGTTACACAGCGCTGCCGCGACATAGTCCGGTAACGTCACGGGCACTGTGCCCTGCAGTTCATCCAGTTGACCGGTTTCTCGCAGGTAGTACAGAAAGGACAGCGGCAGCCCCGGGCGGAACTCGTTGCCACAGATGTTACATGACCGATCGCCGACCTCGGCGGCAAGTCGATCGAAGTACGTGACTCCGCCTGACGGGTGAATGTTTGTTGCTCGGCGGTCGAGCCAGGAAATGTAGTTTGACCGGGCACTGCCGTCGCCGTCGCACAGAACAAGGCCTCCCATTTGCCCGCACATCAGAATGCCACAGCAGTTCGCGGATGATGACAGCAGCTTGCCGATGACTTCCGTGACACCGTGCAGCACGTCGGCAGGAGACAGTTCAAAAAAGAAGGGATCTGCAGACGCCAATTTTGCAGAGCCCATGCGGCGTGATATGTTCCGGATCTCTTGCGACTCGACGTCGACGATGGCCCCTTTCGTAAACGAGGTTCCGATATCAATCGCAATGAATTCCATCTGATCTTCAGACTGTTGGCCACAAGAAAAAAAAATGAGACCGTCTCCGCCTGTTCGCGGAATGTGATCGGGCACGTCGACTTTGTCAGTGCATGAATTATTCGGCGAAATCGCGAAGTGCGTCGACGACGTGCTGCAGGAATCGGGCAGCTGGTGCTCCGTCGACGACCTGGTGATCAAAGGTCAGGCTGAGAGTCATTTGTTGAGACCAGGTGATGCTGCCGTCGTCGCTGCGATCCGGCGTCCGGCGAATGGCTCCGATGCCAAGAATGGCGGATTCTCCGAGATTGATGACCGGTGTGAACGCGTCGACGCCGAAGGCTCCAAGATTTGAAACTGTAAACGTGCCGCCTGTACATTCTTTGCTGGTCAGCCTGCGATCTCGAGCCCGTGATACCAGCGTCACTGACGCTCCCGCAAGTTTTGGCAGTGTTTTCTGATCGGCATTCCGCATGACCGGTACGATGAGTCCGTTCTCGGTGTCCACCGCAAGGCCGATGTGGATACCGTTGGGCTGCAGAATCTCGCCGTTCATCCAGCGACTGTTGAGGGCGGGAAACTTCTGCAGCGCTTTAGCGACGGACAGAATGACGTAATCGTGAATGGCCGGTGTCGGGTTTTCAGAATCAGTATGTTGTTTATATGCGGCTCGGTCGCGAAGAATTTCGTCCACACAAGCAACGGTCGTCAGAGTCACCGGCACAGTTGTCCGCGCGCTTTGGGCCATGCGTTCGGCAATGAGTTTTCGTGCCGGCGTGGCTGGAATCAATGTGCCATCCGGCAGATTGTCCCGTCCTGCAGCGGCCAGGATGTCCTGCTCTCGAATTCGGCCGTTCCGCCCGCTGCCGTTTAACGTTGTCCAGTCGAGATTGAATCGTCGCGCTGCACGAGCGGCTCGTGGCGAAACGTTTGGCAGAGACGGACCGGAGTTTCGGGCTGCGACGTTGTCCGTATGTGGCACAGATGCACCAAGTGGTTGTCCGCCCGTCGCCTTCTGCGAGGCACGTCGGATGTCGTGCTCGGAAACTGTGCCGTCAAGAGTCAGCGAAGTCAATGGAACGTCCAGGTTTCGCGCCAGTCGTCGTACAGAAGGTGATGCTGCGGGAGAAAGAGAGGAGTTGGCAGTAAGCAATTGGCAGTCCGCAGGAAGAGCACCCGCAGCCGGACTGTCGACTGCCGACTGCCGACTGCCTTCTGCAACCTTCGGAGGCTCCTCTCCTTGTTCCAGCAGATACCCGATGATTGTACCAACCTTGACGGTGTCTCCCTCTTTCGGCGCATCAGGCAGAATATGCAGAATTCCCTCGTCGACGGATTCCACTTCCTGCAGAGCCTTTTCGGTTTCCAGCAGAAAAATGGGGTCTCCGGCCGCGACGTGATCGCCGTCCCGCTTTGCCCATTCGCCGAACGTTCCTTCGTCCATACTCCAGCCAAGACGTGGAATTGTGATTTCAATGGGCATGGGCATGGAAGTTGGAAGTTGGAAGTTGGAAGTTGGAAGTTGGAAGTTGGAAGTTGGAAG
>JAPYTO010000302.1:0-6092 GCA_029941865.1 Fuerstiella sp.
TGACGAGTTTCCATTGCGGGAATCGACAAGAACGGCCTCCGAACGAGTGCCACGCGTGATGATCCCCACCAGATTCAGGAACGAGGACAGACTGGGAGCGAGCGTCACCCCCGAGGGGTTCGTCTTCACAAACGTTTGCGGCTGGACCTTCACCACGGGAACTTCAACGACCTTCGGCTTCGGGCGGTGTGGCTGAAACATTGCCGCAAGGCTGACCACCTCTTCTTCAGGACGCTCTGCCTTCGCGCGTTGTGACAGTTCCGTGGCCGACCTGACGGGCTGGTTTGCACTGGAATGAGAGACCATTTCCATCAGCAGCTCCACGTCAAATCCGCTCTCCTCCGTTCCTTCGGGAGGTCTTATCCGCATCTCCACGATTTTCTGCAACGGTCTGTGTGCGGTGATCACATTACAGAAATCCACAACGGACTTCAGTTCACCATTGCAGTGCATTCGTGCCCGCAGCACGCGGATTCCCGGGCCGATGGTGTCTGCCGCCTCAGCGGTGACGACACAATCTCCCAGTCCGATACCGTCGGCGGCATCATTCAGCCATTTGTGATAGATGGCGGCGGCAGACGCTTCGTCTGCGGGAAGGCAGTCTGACAGGCTCGCCTGCACATACGCATCTGCCGCCATCGCTCTGTCAATCTTTGCCTCGTACCGTCGGATCGCCGTTTCGCAGTCCGTGACATCGTTCTGCAGACGATGGGAATCGTCCCACATCCAGTCGTTGATGGGCTGCCAGAGTCTGAAGATGGACAGCGCCACACAAACGCCAACGGCCAGCCACTTACTACGTGGGTGTAATGTCATGATCGTACTCAATCTAAAAACAGACCTGTGCCACCGTGGCACCGATTTTCGACATTCACAATGTTGTGTCGCCGTCTTTAACGGATCCCTCATTCAACTCATCACCAACGGGCCGGTCATTGCTGATGTCAAGGTTGCCCTCAACTGAATAGCGTTGCTGGCCGCCAGTAAGATCCCAGCCCTGCGACACTACGCTCAGTGTCCCCGAACTCAGAATGGCCTGTTGCATATTCAGTAAAGTCGAGGCATCTTGCGACCGGACGCGAGCCGTGATTCGTGCCGGAGACTCACCATCGGTCGCAGCAAAACAAGTCATTTCCTCGAAATAGCATTGTGTGTTGTCAGGAACGCATTCGCGCAAACGATTGAGCATGTCGACCCAGTCCGGGGAATTCCTCTGCCGGTCTTTCAGCAGCTGCGCCAGACGTTCTGACTTCGAATACCTCAGCAACGATGTTTCCAGCGTTTCTTTGTGTGCATGCAATTGTGCCAGTCGGCTGCGTTGTGCCCAGGTATGGCTCTTCGCCCAGGCAACACAACAGGCCAGCAGCAGGATCCCGGCGCATGCGGCCAGCAGGGCACGTCTGACGGTCCGTTGGCGTCTGTTGCCGCCGTTCTTCGGACTCAGGAAATTCAGACATCCTTTGCGGCCCGTACCAACTGCAGCAAGCACGCATTTGACCAGGCGAAGATCCGCAGGCTCGTGAGAATCAGGAAACACACCCACATCCGCCGGATTCACCAGCAAGGGTGGCACGCCGGTTTCCGTCTCCACGAACTGTACAAAAGCCTGTCGATCACCGGTGTTCGCCAGAAAAATGACCTGTTCACTGTCGTATTCCTGACGATACCGGGCCAGCGAAACCTGGCAGCGTCTGAATTCACCGATTAAGATTTGGTCATTGGCGTGATCGTGTCCACTGCACAAACGACGATTCTGATAGGACAGCAACCTGGAACCTGCCATGACAAGCACTTCCAGGGAACGTGGGTGCGGTATGGCAATCGTCGTCAGCGTGTTGGGTGCGGTTTTGTGACACAGTCCCGAGCCCAGCGCGACGATATCGGTGGTGATGGCCGTACACTGCAGGCCTGCGTCGGACAGCAATTCCTGAATGTCCGTGACTCGTTCTTTTTTCACGGCATAAATGCACAACTGGCTGTTGCCGCCACTCTGTCCGCTGCACTCCACGTAATCCACAACCACACTGTCGGCACCATTCGGAATCGCGCTGTCTGCATACAGCAGTGCCGCGGAGTGCAGTTCTTCCTGCGACAGCGAGGGGATCTGTTCCTTTTGCTGCCAGACCTCGCTGTGACACAGCAAAGCGATGCACGTCGTTGCTCGAATGTCATGTTGCTTCAGTGTTGTGACCAGCTTTTCGCTGCCGGGCAATCCGGCAGCAGTGTCGAATTCTTCGCCAGGAATACGGAACTGCCTCACGATTCGCGGGACTTTCCCCTGGAATTCGACTTCCACGGCAGAAAAATCCGCCGACGTAATAGCACAGACCAGCACTCGCTTGCCCTGAGTATGTCGTTTCATGACGGATGTCTTCCAGTACGGTTAAGGCACACAGGCTGCCAGGTACTCTGCCAGCGTGTGGTATCATTTGATCTGTTCGCGAAACACGCCTGGCAACGATGATTTGTCTGCGTGTTTCAGGATACGTGTGGGATATTTCGTTCCGTCGACAACGACCAGTGCACGTGCAACCGGTCCCGTTCTGCTGTGATACGCGACAATGGTGGCCGACAGAACGTTGCCTCGCCCGGTGATATACGGTCCCATGGTCCACAGTTCCGGCAAAGTGAAAACTTTGCGATCCAGCAGCCATGCTGTCGCATCGGTATGGCTCAGACCTCGAGAACGCACAAAGGATTGTCTTTCCTTCACCATCAGTGTCAGTTTTTCCTCGCTGATCCCGGGGATTCCTCGCAGGATTTCCACCGCCGCTTCATTGATATTAACACGGCCTCGAATCCCTTCCGCAGGGCCCGTGGTCAACACGTCCCGCAGTCGCGGCATGTGCTTTGAAATCGACTCTACCTTGTCCTTGTCGCCCCAGGGACTGGTAAGAATCGTTTTCCCGGAAGCCGATTTTGTTCGCACTGTTGTGCCGAACAGTTCGTACAGACTGCCGATGACGTGTGCCGGTTCGACACCCAAATTCAGACCGCCGCGTGATTCGTTCTGCTTTTCGGTCTGTCTGGGTTCCTGGGAACCCTCCGATCCGTCCTCCGATAACTGATAACGAATTCTGTCTTCGATGGATTGCCGGGTGACTTGCACGGGCGCCTGCCAGTTGGCGGGGCCATACAGTCGCAGTGCGGTGACAAACAGTGCTGTGTCCTGATCGAATTCCTGCACCAGCGCATCAAAAAGTTCGGCCAGGTCGTCCGAGTTGACATTGATTTTGTGTTCGCCGTCTTCTCTCAGCGTTGATTCGCCGCTGCGAACGGTCAGAAATTCTGACCATCCGCGCTGCAGGATCCCGTCAGCGTTGTCGGCCGGCCATGATTCATCGCCATTGTCTTCATTTGTATCCAGCCAGCCATCGCCGTTGCTGTCCTCCGCAAAGACCAGCGACCGCGACACGCCGTGCACGAAAGACAACCGATGCAGACTGGCAAACGGCCCATTGTCCGGCATGCCCTCCAGGCCCAGCGAATGATAATAATTGCGTTCTGCTCCGTTGGGACGCGGTTCGTCATCCTCATCCAGCCAGTCAAGGATGCTGTCGGTGGCCTGCTCCGTCATGCCGGGGATGGCCAGCAGTCGTTGCCGACTGACTTTGGCCCCCTCTTCATCCACGGCAAGGTGATTGATGTCCAGCTTTGCGGATTCATCCACAACGCCATAGCGGATCAGATCATCTCTGACCGTTCGCGGGACGACGATGCTGAATTGCCAGTCCTTATCGGATTCCGATATCGGGATATTGCGGAACAGACGTTCTGCATCGTCCTGGGTGTCTCTGTTCCAGTCGTCAGTGCGAGACAACGCGGCAATGTAGGCGACACCCGAATCGATACAGCAACGCCGCTGGATCGATTGCTGCTGGGCGACGGAGAACTCCAGATCGTTGATCATTTGTTCCGAAAAACTGTACACCGCCATGGTCAGCAGCAGGATCACAATGAGAATGCCTGGCAACACAAAGCCAGGGCGACACGTTGCGTTGCCATGATGTTGCGATAAGAATCTCATGTTATGGCTCGGTCAGATTGACGATTGTCCTGAAATCCACGACAGAATCCGGGCGAACGCGGTCCGGTTCTCCGGGGAACTGTGAGGCATCCTGCAACCGAACCGTCATGCGTACGGCCGCAAGGGGGCCGGAGGACACTCGCTGATCCCAGCGGTCATGCCATTCCGATCCGTCAAAATACTGAAACATTAGGTCGGCAATTCGGTCTGCGACGAATGTTTCCGTTTGTTCTGATGTTTTTCTGACAGCGTTTTGCCGGAACTGCGGCGAATGCGGGATGGTCAGTTTAACCAGCGTGCCGGCGGCGGCGTTCGTGGACGTCTGCAACGGTGAACTGTCTCCCGGCAGTATCGGCGTTGTCGTTCTGCCGGATTCGCTGAGAAAGAAGGCCGTCCATTGGGGCATCTGATCGATTTTGCGGGATGACAGGATTGCGATGCTCGTACGTTCACCGACGATCGTGAACGCTGTTGCATTCTGGTTTTCGGCCCGATGTCTGGTATTGACGGTCGAATCCGTTTCTTCGTCAGAATCCTGCACATCCATTTCCGCGAGTGACACGGCTCGCAGGACATCCCGTATCTCACCCGCGACAGCCCGTGCACGGATTTCCCGGCGGGCGGTCGTGCGACTGCTGCGAGTGATCCAGCTGAACTGATCAAGTAACTGCAGCACGCCTGAAGCCAGCAGGGCTGTCAGCGCGATCACCAGCAGCACTTCGATCAGACCAAGACCCCGGCGTGAACGCCCGCTTCCAGGTGTGTTGGACGAATGCAGACAATGTCTGTTCATGGCACGTCCCCTGCCGCAGTCATTCTGCGGAACATCTGCGACAGCGACCACTGGGTATGGGGTTGCCGAGTCCTCGTGACGGTGACCGTCAAGACCTGCAGTTCCGGGACATTCGTATCCGCGACGGAATAACTCCATGACCATCCGTGGACATTTTCAAAGTCTCCCTGATCGCGCACGCTCAGGAACGCTCGCTCCGCCAGCAGTTGATTCAGCCTGGCCTCTCCCAGCATGGCGGCTTCCGCACGCGACATGGCACCCCTACTGCCGCGAAGCGCATTCGTCAGATAGCTGCTCAGCGAAGTGGCTGCCAACATGAACACAAACAGTGCAATCATGACTTCCAGAAGAAGTGCGCCGCGACGGCGGTCTTCAGCACGGTTGTGCGGAACTGAGCGAAATGTGTTCATTCCAGAACCCTTGTGTCGGTATCTCCCGTCAGTCGATCAATTCGAATGACCATACTTCGCCGTCCGTCGGTGATACGAATCACACTGTTCTGCGTTCGGCCATCGACATCAAATCGGACAACATGCTGATCCTGCGGCGATGTCCGGACCGGGATTCCCCTTTCTCCAGGCACTTGGAAAAGGGCGTTTCCATACAGTGACAGCAGCGGACCGCGCCTGTCTGACGACACTCGAAACTCTGCTGTTCCCGGCCAGTATTCGACCATGTGTATCACGCCCCTGGAAGCCGCACCCGCACGTGCTCGCCCCACAGCAAGTACCACGCGGTCTACGGAGCGATTCAACAACGATGCCGTGTGCCAGCGCAGCAGGTTCGGCATCACGGCACCCGCAACGGCCGTCAATAACGCCAGTGCAAGTAACATTTCCATCAACGTAAAGGCGTTGCGTTTCATGGTATGGCCCCCGAATCCCATCGGCTTCATCTGCGGTCTCCGCTCTAAGACACCTCTACATAGACGTCATCGTCCGTCCCGTCGCGTCCATCCGGCCCGACAGAGTACACTCGAAGTGGTAGTTCGGAACCGCCTGCTTCCGTACACCTGAGCACCTGACCCCATGCATCGGTAGGTGCCTTGCCCAGATAGGGTCCGTTCCACTGATAGTCATGCGTTGGTGATGTCACAAGCGAGTCAATCGCCTTGGTCGCATCCGGATACTGCCCCACATGATCGATGGCGTACATTTTGAGAGACTGTTCGGTGGCTGTGATGTTGATCCGAGTGGCATTGACATTCGCATGTTTCTGCCGATTGAGGAGATTCGGGACGACCATCGATGCTATCAGAGCAAGGATTGCCAT
>JAPYTO010000302.1:6192-7701 GCA_029941865.1 Fuerstiella sp.
AGTCGCTCAGTTAATCATCGCGGAGGAATTGAAGATGGGCAGCATGATGGCGAGGATGAACAGTGCCATGACAGATCCCATCATCAATAGAAGCAGGGGCTCCAGAAACCGCAGCAGCACGTTAATCTGTTGCTCCGTCTCTCGTTCGTAAATCTCCGCAGTTCTGGATAGAACAGTGCCCAGGCGATTCGATTTTTCACCCACTGCAATGGTTTCCGTGAAATCGTTGGAGATCCATGCGACCGACTTCAGGACTTCTGAAAGCGAACCGCCTTTTTCAACTTTGTCTGCCGATTCTGAAACGGCCTCCGCGAGCAGTGGATTGCCCGTCACTGCTCTGCACAATCGCAGCGATCGATCGATCGTGACGCCGTTTTTCAGCAGCGCACTAAGCAGTCGTGAAAAGCGTGCCAGCGCCAGGTGTCCAATGAGCTGCCCCGGGAAACGAAATCGCATAAGAAGCGACAGTAGTTTCCGGGCACCGTTTCTTTTTCGGAACCAGTGAACAATCGCCATGACGCCGCCGATCGTCGCGACAAGGACGAAAAGTGAGTTGGAAGCGAATGACTCGCTGAACGCAAGGAGCATTTTCGTCATCAACGGAAGTTGGCCTCGCTCCCGTAACCCGTCAAACATCGGTGCAAACTGCGGGACGAAGAAGACAAGCAGCGACAGAAGCATCGCCGTACCGACACACAGCAAAAAGGCCGGGTACGCGACGGCTCCAATTACCTGTGATCGCACTTTCTGTTGACGCCGGTAAAGTTGAACCAGCTCGCCAAGGGCTTTGTCCAGGAAGGCCCCCTCGAGGCCCGCGTGAATCACGCTGACAGCGATCGTGTCGAAGACTCGCGGATGGTCCGCCAGTGCAGCCGAAAGATTCCTGCCGTCTGTAACCTGAGAGTGCACTTCCTTAAGTATCTCTTTGAGCTGAGGGTTGGTGGTCGCGTCGAGCGTGATTCTGAGGCTCTGCAGCAGAGGAACTTCGGAGCTGATCAAATCAGCCAGCTTGGTATAAAATCCGCAGATCGCAGCAATGGGGATACGTCGCAACGGAGACAACTTCTGCTTGAATTCCGTGATTGCCAGCGGCGTTAACTGCTGTTGCTGGAGAGACTGCGACGCGATTTGACGAGAGGCCGCGTCCAGCAGGCCTATCTGCCGCTCACCACCTGGATTAATCGCTTCAAATTGAAAAACCGGCATAATCCTGACCCACCAATTCGTTGCACGCTGTTTCTCATCTGCACCTGACGTAAAACAGTAAGGCAAATCGGATGCCAATCATTTTTCCGGGGCTTGTCAGGACGGCACTGACAAGCCCGTCCAAAGGGCCAGCCAGCTGCGAGAGATGAGGCCAGCTATCGCCGAGTGACGGCCTGCGTTGGGCGTACGCCTGCGGTATCCGTCGCCCGCCGCTGTCAATCCTGCCAAACGGCTGCGAACTGCGTTGGACACACGCCTGCAGAATCCGGCGCTGGACACGGTGGGCAGTAACGGGCTCCTGTC
>JAPYTO010000303.1 GCA_029941865.1 Fuerstiella sp.
CGTACATGAGTGCCAGTCTTGACGGGGTGTGTATTTTTCTGGTTTTCCGCGTAACAGCAGTTGCCGACCTGGTCCGCACGTTTGCGAACGCGAGCGTATAGTCTATTCAGTCCTGAAACTCGCCCGTCGCGTTTACGTGCGAGCGGATTCCGTTCCAGTGCGTCGTCAGATTTTAGTTCTGGGATTGGTTCGTTTAACAGCAAGCCGCAGGCGACTTCGATTTGGCCCGAAAAACCGACGCCTCCGGCTTACCGTTAAACGAAGCCGCATGAAACGCAACCCCCGTTTTTGGTGTTGACGCTACACCAAACGGGCAGTTGACTTATTGTCGTGAACGATACTGGCTGGTGGGAGTAACGAAACTGCTATTGAAAGCATTCTTTGCGGCCACAAGTCAGCGTGAACCGCTGTATTCTACATTGGGTCGTAATACAGAATCGATCATGTTGTAGGCAGCCTGCCGCATATCGTCCGGAAAGTTGTGGTCGGAATCCGGATGCTGCACCACGATCTTTCCTTCAGCACCCAGAAGATTGTAAACCGGAGCGGCCGCTGCTGCACACCGGTCAACACTCTTCCAGCGGAAGTTGCTGTCATGCAGAGGTGCATTCACAAACACAGCGCGAGGAGCAAGTGCCCCCAGCAATTCCTGAAAATCGAATGGGATTGTTTCCAGACGACCTCGGTAATTTGACATCCGTGGCATGTACCGAATCTGACACCAGCCTTTGTCGAAGTACCACACCTTTTCAATGCCGTCCATGTAGTGCAGATAGGAATCGAATCCGCAACTGCTGGCCACCACGGTAATGCGTTCCTCCAGGACGGCCGTGTAGATTGCGTTATGCCCACCCAGCGAATGCCCGATAGCTCCGAATCCGTGCGACGAGTCCACAAAGTCCAGCGATGCCAACAGGTCCAGTCCACGTGAATTATCCCAAATGGCCTTCATCGTGCCGCTGACATATCCCAGCTTCCCGAGATTGGGCCAGTAATTCGCCAGGTGTGGATATGACGGCGACAGAGTCACGTAGCCACGTTCAGCCAGCTCGGCGGCATATTGCCGTCCTGCGCGGCCGCCCAGTCCAACGACAACCTTGTGGCCGACGGTGTTGTCCGTGGGATGCAGGCACAGAACGGCCGCAGCCTTCCTTTTGCCGGCCAGCACATCCTGCGGTATGCACAGGTAGGCGGGAGTTCTTGACCCGGGTTCGGACTGATACGTAATCAACCGCCGCACGTAGGAACCGACGTCTGTCTCTTCCTGCACCAACACATCCGGATCGACGCGTCGGTCGTCACCTGGCAACGGCCCCATCACAACCTGCATGGCGTTCACGATTTCGGTTTTTCGTTGCTGCCACTCTATCGCACTCGTCACTGAAACAATGTGACCAGCCTTGTCTCGGAACTTCAACAGGTCGCCCCGATCAAGCCGCACCTCAGCATCCTGTCCCTCGCACGTCGGGGTGACGAAGGCCAGCAGAATTCCTAATCCGATGCTGACGGCACGCATGTGTGAATCCTTTTCATGCGATCCGGTGAAGTCGTGGATATTGACCAGACAGCATATCAACTCAATACGCGAGCGACCGCAGCAGAGACCATTCGATCTTCCGTCGGACTAAACCAAGCCAGCAAATCGTGTTCCTGTCGCGGACTCAGGGTGACATCAATAATGGACCGTGCTGGCAGGGTGTCGTGGTCCTGCGGGGGGATTGTGGCTCAGCGGTAATGCCATACGCCGGCTGCAAACTTGCTTCTTTAGAACGAAAATGCTGCTGTGGACCGCAACTTACAGCACGCGACACATCGCCTCGATCACGAATTTCGGGAATCGTCTTTTTTTCATAGAAATGACCAATTGAGTAGACTCGATTGGATTTTTCACGTACCGTGGCTGGTAACAGGAGTGTGTATTTTCACTCCTCGAACTTTCACGCCGTGTTGTGCGTGATTGCGTTGTTCTGTTTTCTTTTTTTGGAGGATTTGACCATGGTTCGTCTCAAGGCGAAAAAATCGGGTTTTACGTTGATCGAGTTGCTGGTGGTTATTGCCATCATCGCAATTCTGATCGCATTGCTGCTCCCTGCTGTTCAGCAGGCCCGTGAAGCTGCTCGCAGAACGGAATGTAAGAATAAGCTGAAGCAAATCGGGTTGGCTATTCACAACTATCACGATGTGCATTTGCAGTTTCCTCCCGGTGATATTAATGCGAACCGGGCTCGCGGAATGGTTTGGGATTTTGGTTCGGATACCGGTGACCATCGTGTGAAGAACCACACAGTGCATCTCATGTTACTGCCGTACATCGATCAGGCTCCCTTGTACAATCAGTTTGACTTTGATCTGTGCACCGGCCCTTCACTTCACTCACAGTCCAGTGAAGGTCTTGCAGGTGGGTGGCCAAACAAGAATACGCCGCTGGTTGCAAACGTGATTCCAGCATTTCTGTGTCCGTCTGACACTGTGGGCAATTCGCTGCTGAATAACACTAACGCTGCTCACTACGCTACAAGGAAGGCCGGAGACGGTAATGACGCTGGCGTGGGACGCACTAACTATCTGCCGGTCGGTGGCAGCAGAGGCTGGAGTACCAACAGAAGCTATATGGGCTGTGCCACGACCTCCCGAAGGGTCAATGGGAAGCGGTATCAGGACCGAGGCATGTTCGGCCATAACGGTGCGGCGAGAATTCGTGACATTCTGGATGGGACCAGCAATACCCTCGCATTCGGTGAGGCGACGCAGGGAATTTCCGTTGGATGTGAACAGGGTGGTCAAAAGGGGATGGTCAACACTGGTCACTCCGCTGCGTGGGGAATGTACACATGGATCAGTAACTTTATCTCCGTTCATCCTCACTCAAATCACCATAACTCAATGCGTTATCACATTAATGGTGCACGCAATAATCCAGGCAGCCTGCCAGGCTCGCCAGCCGCTCTCTGCAGGACACATCATGGCGGTGTGGCTTCCAGTCGTCACACCGGAGGAGCTCAATTTTTAATGGGAGATGGGGCTGTCAGGTTCATTAGTGAAAACCTTGATAAACTCATCTACGCAGACCTGAGCTACACTCAGGACGGTCATGTGATTGGTGAGTTCTAATTCACCAGGAATCGTGTCAATCAACGCCAGCGTCTCGCTTCGAGACGCTGGCTGTCTTTTCAGTGTTCCACAAATGTAACGGTTCCGGCAACCGGATCTTAAACTTAGGTCCTGGTAACGCGTCTTTTTAATATGGAGTACGAAGGTAATGATGAAGTCTTGGAAGTCCTTGGGGCTACTTTCTCTGGCACTGTTTGTCGCCACACCAATTCTGATTTCGGGTTGTGGAGGAGGTACGAATGACCAGGAAGGCTCAGAAATTGCTGCCGAGGAAGATCTGACTCTCGACCCTGCAGATGACCCCACGATGAATCCGGACGGAGGTGGCGAGGAAGTTATCGTTACTGAATAAGACAGGCGGCAGCACAGTCATCCTGAACACCTGAAGTGTTCGTTTTTGCGACGCCTCCAACGGCCTTGCAACATTAGATTTCGACTGTCGTGACGCGGAGTTTCTTCCGTGTCACGACAGCCAGCGTGTTGCTGGTGTACGCGGTGGATGGCTTGACATCGGGAATCATCCTCGATGTGTTGCTGACTCTGGTGTTTCTGGAAATCCACTCACGGTGGTTGCAAACAGAACCCTAAATCCGTGTCATGCGTGAGCAGGTCCGTGTATGGTGACGCCTGCTTGTAGCTCGAATCGGCTGCCACGAAGGAAATGACATTTTCTCCGGTCGACATTGGAGATGTCTGGCCATTGCCGTGTGTTCAGTTTTTCAATCTGAAACCGGCATGGGCGCTTTGTGTGGAGGAATACCGGCCGCTCAGCGCAACAGGCGATTGTGTGGACAGACCTCCTGAAGCATCTGTTAGCTTTTCATTTCTAAAACGCTCGGCGCATGCGCGTCCGAGCGGTAGCTCGTACAAACCGTCTAAGACGGGCCTGCCGTGAGCGCGACTAAGTCTCAGGAATCTGTCGGTCGCTGGCAATCGATGCCACGCCGAAACTTCATCATCGGTTGCGTTTGCGGCAGCACAATTGTTTTGGCCCTTGGCTATTTCACTGTTCGCTGGCAGGTGATGACGTCTGCGGCGACCACAATTCGTCAGGCCGAACTGCACGTCCGCAGCGGTGACCATTCCGGTGCACGTGAGATCCTGGCCACCTTGATGTGGTTTGAGCCGTCCCACCATCAAGGATTGCTGATCCGAGGCATCAGTCTGAATGCGGACAGAATGTTTGCTGAATCCATCGCAGCGCTCGAACAGATACCGGTGGAAAGTCCGAGCTATGAGGACGCTGGCACGACGTTGGTGTCATCGCTGATTCACGATGGTTGGCTGGAACGGGCGGAAGCTGTCTTGATACAGCATTTGGGGCGGTTTCCGCAGTCAGCCCAATCTCGTGAAAACCTCGTCCGCCTGTACCTTAGCCAACTCCGCGGACGTGCCGCCATGGCGGTGTTACAGGATTATCAGCGTGCCTATCCCGAAGATCTTTCGGTACTGCCTCACATGCTGGACTTGGAAGCTAAAATCCTGACGGCTAACGATCGTGTCCGGTCTCTTGAGACGGCCGACATGCGCCACCCCCGACAGGCTGCGGTCATACTTGCACTGGCACGTGCGTATGCGATGTTGGGAATGACTGAACATGCGCGCAGTCGTTTTCAGGCTGCGCTGGATCTCAAACCGCGCGATCCTGTCACACGGATCCATGCCGCGGAGTTTCAATTCGAGTGCGGAGACGCAGCTGCTGCGCGGCACTTGCTACAGATGGATACGGCCGCACAGCCAGAGAACGATGACAGATACCTGTTCCTGCTCTGCCGCATGGCCGCAAAGTCGAACGAAATTGCACAGTCTTATGCCCATCTGCAAAAGGCCATGGCCTTGCGTCCGCATGAGGAAACTTACGTGCTGATGCAGTCGGCGTTGCTGCGGCATATGGGGCGTGCCGACGAAGCTGCTGCAGTCGGACAGGAAGCCGTTCATTTGGCAGAGGCGCGTAAACGCCTGATGGTGCTGTCGGACCAGCTGGACCGCAGACAGCCGTCGGCGCCGCAATGTGCAGAGATTGCCGAACTGCTGGAACAGCTGGGACACCCAGGCCAGGCCACTGGCTGGCGGCGCGTGGCCAGGGCTGTCGTGCCATGAATAAGGTTCATCGAAATACTGCCGCCGCACTGATCGTGCTGACGCTGGTATCCACCGTGGCGGGATACCTGTACGTGTATCGCAGCTCGAACGCGTCCGAAAACGTGTCGACACACGATGCTGTCATCGCAAGTTCAGTGGGACCAAGTGTCCAGGCAGATTTGGCATCACCGTTCCGGTTCGAATTGATGACTCCGCAGTCGGGCATCGACTTTGTGTACTACGGTGCGCCCGGGCCGCAGGCGTACATGACCGGGCAGAATGGCGGTGGTGTTGGTGTCCTGGATCTTGACAACGACGGACGCATCGATCTTTTTTTTGTCAATGGTTCTGATTTTGATCAGCCCGCGACCGGATTGAAAACATCGAACCGGCTGTATCGGTGCACGGCAGATTTCCAGTACGAAGACGTCACCCGAAACTCGGGGCTGATGGCACACGGATTCGGCATGGGTTGTGCCGCCGCAGACTATGACAACGACGGGTTTACCGACCTGTTTGTCGCGTGTTACGGCCCTGACCGTCTCTGGCACAACAACGGTGACGGGACTTATACCGAGACCACGGTCGCGGCAGGTGTCGGCAGTGATCAATGGGGCACGAGCGCCGCGTTTGCGGACCTGGATGCCGATGGTTTCCCGGACTTGTACGTCGTCAACTATGTGGAGTGGTTGTCGGACGAGCTGCCGTGTCATCCGCCCGGTCATCCGGAGATCAACTCTGTGTGCAGTCCGATGGATCGTTCCGGTCAGGCGGACCTGTTGTACCACAACACGGGGGATGGGCAATTTGCCGAGATCGGTGCTGCCGCCGGCGTGGACCTTGCCGCGGACGGCAAAGGACTGGCACTGGCAATTGCTGATTTTGATGTCGACGGTCGATTGGATATCTACGTGGTCAACGACACGTCGCCCAATTTTCTGTTTCACAATCCTGGGCACATGCCATTTGATGAAGTGGGAACTCAGCAGGGAGTCGCGATCAGCAGCGACGGACGCGTGGGTTCCGGCATGGGAGTGGCCTGCGCGGACTACGATCACAATGGCTACCTTGATCTGTGCGTCACAAATTTTCGCAATCAGATCAACGACGTGTATGCCGGTCTGGGTCCTGCCGGATTTGTACCTGCCAACGCCAGCCTGGGTATGGATATGATTTCCCGATCGCCGCTTGGCTTTGGAATTGTGCTGGCCGACTTTAATCTGGATACATGGCCCGATCTGTTCGTGGCCAACGGGCACTTCCAGGACTGGACAGTTCTGGGTCCGGAGCACGAATACCAGATGCATCCGCAACTACTCTGGAATCGCAATGGTCAACGGTTCGAGGATGTTTCCGAGCCATCCGGTGATTATTTCAGGCAACGGTGGCTGGGTCGGGCAGCCGCGGTTGCAGACCTGGACAACGATGGCGATGCCGACCTTGTGGTGACGCATCTGTCGGCGACACCGGCGCTGCTGCGCAATGATTCCAGTCCGGCTGGCGGCAGTATACGGCTTGAGCTGATCGGCACTCGTTCCTCACGTCAATCGCTGGGCAGCCGAGTGGAGATCGTCAGCGATTCCGGACATCTTGTCACGAGTGTTCCATCCGGGGGCAGTTTCCAGGCAAGTCATGACCGGCGAGTCCTGCTGGCGACGGGTGCCGCGGAGTCGATTGATGAGATTCGAGTATGGTGGTCGGGAGGCAACGTTGAAGTCTGGAAAAACGTGACTGCTGACGACGATGGCGGATTACGTCTGATCGAAGGATCCGGCAACGTGACTGTCCGGTGAACACTCAACCAATGACGCAGAATTCATCTGCTGTTAGTATTGAGTGCCATGTGACCGGGCAGCTTCTGCGTGGGAGGTTGAAGTTGGTTGCCTCGTCGGGGAATCTGAAGCATGTCACACAATCCATCTCACGACGTTGAATCGAAAGCAGGGGCTGCTGTTGGGCGCCGCTGGTTTTGCGTAGTTGCCGTTCTGGGCGCGGTCGCAGCCGTCGCTTACATCAGGTCCGGTGGCCGGGAGTTCCAAAGTCCGTCGGCACAGGTCGACTGGGTCGTGATTCAGCAGGCTGAAAACCGTCAGGACTATGAACTTGCTATCAACCTGTGTGTCGAACTGGGAAACAGGGATCCTTCACGGTCGGCCGAGGCAAACGCTTATGCCAGTGAAATCGCGTTCGGGTCGCTGGGCCAGTTTCGCCGCGGCGAGTCTCTCGCACGCACGGCGTTGTCACAGGAACCCGATAACCGAAGGGCTCTTGCGAGTCTTGTCCGCGTTATGACCATGACAGGGCAACGCTGGAAATCACTTCCTCACCTCGCTCAGTTTGTCGTCCGTTTCGATGATTCGTTGCAGGAACTCATCTGGTTGTCGGACGCTTCGGTCGTGATCACAGACTGGGATCTG
>JAPYTO010000304.1 GCA_029941865.1 Fuerstiella sp.
GCCGGCGGACTTTACTCCTCACAAACGACTTGTCCGAATTCTGCAGCAGCGACTCCGGATGGGAACGGGAGATCTTTCCTTCGATTGGGGCATGGCCGAACTTGCGGCGTTGGGATCCGTTGTCGCGACTGAACGGCAGCTGCGATTCAGCGGTCAGGACGTTCGACGGGGCACCTTCAGTCATCGCCACGCAGCGCTGCATGATTCCCGGGATGGACGAGTCTGGATCGGCCTGCAGGATCTTGCAACACGTCCGGAACAGGTTGAACTTCACAACAGCCCGTTGTCAGAAATTGGTGTGCTGGGCTTCGAGTACGGCTACAGTCTGGACCGTCCGCACGGACTTACGATCTGGGAGGCTCAGTTTGGGGACTTCGTCAACGTCGCTCAGGTCATCATCGATCAGTTCATCTCCAGTGCCGAAGACAAATGGAAGCGGCTGAGTGGATTGGTGATGCTGTTGCCGCACGGCTTCGAAGGGCAGGGCCCCGAACACTCCAGCGCTCGGCTTGAACGGTTTCTGACGTTGGCGGCGGAAGACAACATACAGATTGCCGTGCCGACGACTCCGGCGCAGCATTTTCATCTGTTGCGTCGTCAGGCGTTACGGCAGTGGAAAAAACCGCTGGTGGTGATGACGCCCAAAAGTCTGCTGCGGCACAAGGAAGCCGTGTCACCATCCATTGACTTTACCAGCGGCCGGTTTTATGAAGTTCTGGTGGACCGGAGCGGCGCAGACCCATCCGGCGTGAAGCGAATCCTGTTGTGCAGTGGGAAAATCTACTACGAGCTGGAAAGCGTGCGCAAGGAATCCGGCCGCGACGACGTGGCCATTTTAAGGCTGGAACAGCTGTATCCTTTTCCCGCAGCAGAACTGCAACAGGGATTGTCGGCGTATGGGATAGACGTTCCGGTGTGCTGGGTTCAGGAAGAACCTCGAAATATGGGTGCCTGGCCGTCGATGCACATTCGCTTCGGTGATTCCCTGTTTGGCTCACACCCTCTGACGGGAATCACACGTGACGAATCAGCGAGTCCGGCCACTGGATCCGGCAGAAGTCACAAGATCGAACAGCAGGCCATTTTGAAACAGGCTTTGGAAATCGCATGAGTAACGAAATTGAAATCAAAGTCCCGTCGGTGGGGGAATCCATCTCGGAGGTCTTCATTGGTGAGTGGTACGTTGGCGAAGGTGCCTTCGTCGCGATGGACGGCAACGTCGTCGGCCTGGAAACCGACAAAGCAACGTTCGATGTTCCCGCTCCGATCGCCGGCACGATCACTCGTGTGCTGAAAGACGTCGGCGAAACAGCAGAAATCGGCGAAGTTATCGGCTTTATGACAGCGTCCGAGGCCCCGGTTGAGGCGCCCACTGCCGGGACGTCGAGTTCCCCGGCAGCGACCACGTCCTCGTCTGTCGAAGGTGGTCATGTTATGCCGGCTGCAGAACGCATGATGGACGAGAACAATGTGGCACCCGGGACAGTCAGCGGCAGTGGACCGGGCGGACGCGTTCTGAAGGAAGACGTCGCCCGCCATTTGCTCGGCAGTGGTGCTGTTCAGGTTGGTGGCACGCGAGAAACGAAGTCGGTGCCGATGAGCCCGATTCGGCGGACGATTCGGCGGACGATTGCCAGTCGCCTCGTCAGTGCTCAGCAGACGGCCGCATTGCTGACCACCTTCAACGAAATTGACATGCTTGCCGTCAAGCAGTTACGGCAGAACTACAAAGACACGTTCGAAAAAAGGTACGGTACCAAGTTGGGGTTTATGTCGTTCTTTGTGCGAGCAATCGTGGACGCGTTGCAGCAGTTTCCTGCGATCAACGCGCAGATGGACGGCAACAAACTGATTTATCACAACTACTGTGATGTCGGCATTGCTGTGGGTGGCGGCAAGGGCCTTGTCGTTCCCGTGTTGCGCAATGCGGAAAACATGAGCTTTGCTGAAATTGAACAGGCGATACGCGACTTTGGTGCTCGAGCTCAGGCCAATAAAATCAGTCTGGAGGAACTCGAGGGCGGCACCTTTACCGTTACTAACGGAGGTGTCTACGGTTCGCTGCTGTCTACTCCGATCGTCAATCCACCTCAGAGCGGTGTGCTGGGGATGCATGGAATCGTCGACCGACCCGTGGCGGTAAACGGTGAAGTGGTGATTCGTCCGATGATGTACGTGGCTCTGACATACGATCACCGCGTGGTCGATGGAAAAGAGGCGGTGTTGTTTCTGAAGCGAATCAAAGACGTGATTGAAGACCCGGCGCGGTTGATATTGGAAGTGTGACTGAGGCAAATGTCTGACCCCTACGATCTTATCGTCATCGGCGCCGGTCCCGGCGGATACGTGGCTGCTATTCGCGCTGCTCAACTGGGCCTGAAGACGGCCGTCGTTGAACGTGAAAAAAAACTCGGTGGCACCTGTCTGCGCGTCGGTTGTATCCCCAGCAAGGCATTGCTGGAAACGACCGAACTGCTTGAGAAATCACGTCACCAGTTTGCTGAGCGTGGCATAATCGCGCCCAACGTCACGTTCGATCTGCCCAAGATGATGGCTCATAAGGACGGTGTGGTCGCTCAACTGGACGGCGGCATCCAGGGCCTGCTGAAGAAACACAAAATTGATCGCCATTTCGGGCACGGCCGATTGATCGGCGATGGCAAGGTTGAAGTGGCGGGCGAATCCGGCACAACGCAGCTGGATGGAAAACGCATACTGATCGCCACCGGCAGCGAGTCCACTTCGTTTCCGGGTATGGAACCCGATGGCGACAGGATTGGCACCAGCACGGAAGCACTGTCATGGCCGGAAGTGCCCGGTCATCTGGTGGTGATCGGCGCCGGAGTCATCGGACTTGAGCTGGGCACGGTCTGGCGCAGGCTGGGATCGAAGGTCAGCGTGCTGGAGTACCTGCCTCGAATTCTACCGGGCACCGATTCGCAAATCGCGCACGAGGCACAAAAGATACTGCAGCGGCAGGGCATTAACTTTCACCTGGGGACGAAGGTGCAAAAAGTCAGTTCGGACGGAAAGAGTTGCCGAGTCGAAATCGACGGCAGCGAGCCGATCGATTGTGACCGGGTTCTGATTGCCGTCGGCCGCCGTCCCTGCACCGACCATCTCGGACTCGATCAGGCGGGTGTCGAGACCGATCAACGTGGATTCGTTCGAGTCAACTCGGCGTATCGCACGACAGCCTCCGGCATTTACGCCATCGGTGACGTAATCGGCGGAGCGATGCTGGCTCATAAGGCCGAAGAAGAAGGCATCGCGTGCGTCGAAAAACTGGTCACCGGACACGGTCACGTCAACTACGTCAACATTCCCGGGGTCATTTACACCGCTCCGGAAATCGCATCGGTCGGTGAAACCGAAGACGCACTGAAGGAACGAGGCCACAAATACAGAATCGGCCGCTTCAGTTTTTCCGCAAATGGTCGAGCACGAGCCTCCGGTCACATGGAGGGTTTCGTCAAGATCATTGCCGACGGCGAAAACGATCGCGTGCTGGGCGTGCACATTATTGGGGCCCACGCCGGAGAACTCATCGCCGAGGCTGCCGTGGCGATGGAGTTCGGAGCCAGCAGCGAAGACATCGCCCGCTGTTGCCACGCTCATCCAACGTTGGCTGAAGCCGTCAAGGAAGCGGCACTGGCTGTCGACAAACGAGCGATCCATTCGTAGGCAGTCATGACTCGCGGTTCACCGTTTGTGATACAAGCACGCTGCGCCAGCAAGTGTATTGCACAAGCGCACGAGACTCACTCGCTGGCACTTCGAGCTTGTATTGTGGCCCCTTCCAGGGTCTTCCTCATACCACCGGCTGTGGTTTTCGGGCGGTCAAAAGCCGGTGCCCTTTGTTGTGGTTTGAATCCGGCACAAGTACATGTCGGAGGTCAGGTACAACACGCTGCCGTCGTTGCCCCAGCCAACGTTCGCGATTCTTTCGCCCGTTGCAATCCGGCCCAGCAGCTTGCCCTGAGGCGACAGTACCAGCACACCGCCTGGCCCGGTTGCGAACACGTTGCCATGCACGTCGACCTTCATTCCATCACCCCCACCGCTGGAAATACGATCTTCCTTTGAACTGTCAAAGAACGGCGTGGGTGATCCCAGACTGCCGTCATCCTGAACCGGAAAGGCACGCCAGACTGGATCGTTGCCATCACTGTTGGCAACGTACAGAATTTTTTCGTCCGGGGAAAAAGCGATGCCGTTGGGTCGCGACACGTCTTTGTACTGAACGGTCACTGTGCCGTCGTTCTGCAGACGATAGATGCCGCAGAAGTCTGTCTCGCGGAGCGGGTCGTCGGCTCGATTGGGCAGTCCGTAGATGGGGTCGGTGAAGAAAATATCGCCGTTGCTGCGAATTGCCAGATCGTTTGGGCTGTTGAATCGTTGGCCATTCCAGCGATCGGCCAATGTCCGCTTGCCGCCATCTTTTGTCAGCACAGAGATCCTTCGGTCACCATGTTCGCACAGCACCAACTGGCCACTCGAATCAAGAGCCAGGCCATTGCTGCCAGGTTCCTTGCCGTAGTCGGCCACTCCGGTGTAGCCAGCTGGTTGCATGAAGACTGTGGCACCGATTCCTTCCTGCCATTTCATCACCGCATTGTTGGGGATGTCGGAGAACAGCACGAAGCCACCATACGGATTCCCCACTTCCGGCACCCAGACCGGGCCCTCTGCCCACTCGAACCCTCCGCACAGCACTTCGATCTTTGCATCACTCGGGATCAGGCTGTCGAGCGACGATTCAAACCGATCCACTCTTCCGATGTTTGGAAAGTTGGTCGTGTTTTGTGCTTTGCAAGTGCCGACCAGCAATGTCAGAACAGTAAGGAACGCAGTGCGTGTTTTCATTTTCTGTCTCTTGGGTGCGTATTGATGAGAGGTGATTGACCGACAACAACAGTTGTGGACGAGGATCATACTGATTCAAGGATCGCATGTGGAACCTGGGGAGAGTTTCAGAGCTCGGGTCGAATGTTCATCCAATGTGTGTAGATGTCCACACTTACTGACCGCTGTCGTCAGGGGCTGCAGGACACGACATCACAGAGATGATCGATTGCGGAATCTGTTTGGAATTGACTATGTCGCGAATGTCGTGATGATTCAGTCCCATCGTTGTGCGAGTCAACGATGGGACAGCATTCGCCAGACTGATATTTTTCGTGTCGTTGTGTTTCCGCGACACGCAATTCAACAAGTAGGACTGCAAGTTGGACTCCCCTGCAAGCAACACAGAGTGTCAGGCCCGCATCGAAGAACTGTCCAGATCCAACGATGATCTGACGAACCTGCTGGACAGTACGGATGTCGCGATGGTCCTCCTGGATGCCGAGCTCTGCGTCCGAACTTTCACTCGCAAGGCGACCGATATCATTTCCTTGACAGCCACCGATACCGGTCGCCCAATCAAGCATCTGACCACCACACTCATTGACACGGACCTCGCGAACTTCAGCAGCCTGGTCCTCAGAGACCTGACGGCATACGAGGCACAGGTACAGAGCATCGATGACCAGTGCTTCTTCATGCGAATTCGGCCTGGTTGTACGGTAGCCAATGTGACCGACGGCGTGTTGATCACCTTTCAGGACATTACCGAGCACAAACGGGTGGAGGCGGCGTTGCGTGATTCAGAGATCAGGAGCCGCACACTGCTTGAGGGCTCGCCGGTCTGCAACAAGATTATCAGCCTTGATTCCCGGTTACTTTACATGAGTGCAGCGGGGATAAAGCAGCTCGGGATTCCTGACAATCAGGCGTATTATGGAAGGCCTTACCCTCCCGATTTCTATTCCGACGCAGTGCGAGCTCCCTTAGTCGATCATCTGGACCGAGCCCTGGCAGGAGAGATTTCGAGTGTGGAGTGTCCTTTGCATGACACCGAAGGGCGTGAAGTGTGGTATCACACGACATTCGTCCCGGCTTGTGATGACGAGGGGCGAATTGAGTATGTTATCGCCACGTCGGTGAACATCACTGAGCGCAAACTGGCCGAAGAACAACTTCGCCATACTCAGAAGATGGAAGCTATCGGGCAACTGGCTTCCGGCGTGGCCCATGAGTTCAACAATATTCTCGTTGGCATTCTCGGTAACCCGGAATTGCTGCTGGCCGAATCCGGGGACGACGTTCCCGAACGTTTCCAGGGGCCGTTAAGGGACATTAAGAGGTCCGGATGGCGCGCCGCCGACTTGACAAAACAATTGCTTTCGTTCGCCCGGAAAAAGAGCCCGGCCGTCTCGCTGTTCGATGTGAACCGAGTGGTCACCGACAACACGAAAATACTGCAACAGATCGCGGGCGGGAGCGTCACGCTGAAAACTCTGCTGGCTCCTGACCCCAGTTTGTGTGCTCCGACGAAGCTGACGTTGAACGGGCCATGACGAACCTGGTTCTCAATTCCCGAGACGCAATGCCCAACGGCGGCACGATCACGATCAAAACCGATTCCATAGTGCTTAGGGAAAATAAAGCGTCACGCAACCTTGGTCCCTACGTCCGACTATCCGTCACTGATGACGGAAACGGAATGCCACCGGACGTTGTTGAACGGGTCTTTGAACCTTTTTTCACCACCAAACCGGTTGGTGAAGGTACGGGGCTGGGACTGTCGGCCATTCTTGCGGATGCGAAAAATGCCGGCGGATTCGTTACCGTCGACAGCCATGTCGGTGGAGGAACAGAAATCTGCGTCCATTGGCCGCAGGTTGAAGGAACGACGGAACCAGCGGATGCAGGCGTTGAGTGTGTCAGTCATCCCACCGGTGGCGATGAGACGATTTTGGTATGCGATGACGAGGCGGTCGTCGTTGATGTCGTTGCCGGACTTCTTAAGACCCTTGGTTACTCAGTCATCTGCGCCACGAGTCCAAACGAAGCGATTGAGACCGTTGTTGCCCATGGTGCACGGATCTCCTTACTGCTGACCGATGTGATGATGCCCGACATGAACGGGTACGAACTTGCCGCGGAAGTCACGCGACTTCATCCGGATATACGAGTCATCCTGACGTCAGGAAATGCCCAGGATGGTTCAGCGGGACTAGCTGATATGAACGGGCCGTTCGAGTTTATCCAGAAACCTGCGCCCCACGATGTGTTGGCACGCTTGATCAGAGACGTCCTGGACGATCGCACGGGTATAGACCTTAGTCTCAACGTGCGCTGACGATACGCCGGTTTCGGTGTGTCATTACTGAAAGAATTTGTTTTGTGGTCTGCGCGATTGACCACCATTCTTGAGATCGGAGATGCTCGTGATTCTTCCACGGTTTCGCAGTTCGTGGCTGGCTGGCGTCGTGACGCTCGTTTGTCTGCCTGCAGTGTCCGCAACGCCTCAGCTGAGCAGTTTGGCACAATCCGGCCAGTCAGCTCAGCCGGTTCAAGGATCAGACGGCGACGTGGCGGTGACAAATCGACCGCCAAACATTCTGTTGATCATTACTGATCAGCAGCATGCCGACATGATGAGCTGCGCCGGGAATATGCACCTGAAGACTCCGGCCATGGACCGCCTGGCAACAGAAGGAATCCGGTTCGCGAATGCCTATGTGACCAACCCCGTCTGCGTGCCCA
>JAPYTO010000305.1 GCA_029941865.1 Fuerstiella sp.
ACCCACTGTACCTTTGCATAACGTTGAATAAACGACAACTGGCGCTGTGCCTAACCAGCTTCAGAAAAGTTGGAGGAGAGTTGGTTACCTCCGAGCCAGTGAGCCTTCAGAAACGTTGACCACGCCGGTGTTCGCTGCCGATCAGGTGCTGGTTCAATGCCGTGAGCTTTCAACACGTTGGCTACGGTGGAATCAGCGATGTGGTAGCCGACGTTCCTGAGAGCTCCCTGAATGCGATCGTATCCCCACGTCGGATTTTCCGTCGCAAAGCGAACGATGGCATCCACGATTTCCTGACGGATGCGTGGTCGACCAGGTTGGCGTTTGTTGCTGGAGTCGAACTTCTTCGCGACCAGTTCGCGGTGCCAGCGGAGGATTGTGTCGGGCGTGACGATGGTCGTCAGCTCGAACAAGACCTTGCGACCAATGGCCTGTCCTTTCACCGCCAGGAGCCGACGTTGATCGTCGTCGAGCAGGAGTCGCTTGTGCCCCAGCTTCTTCAGCAGGGCTTCGATCTGTGCGTTCTGAAACTCGATGATCTGTTGCTGCCGTTGATTGACCATGCCGCTGAGGGCAGCGAGCAGAATGTGCCAGGGTTGGAGCAGGAAGGGCATGTTCAGCGCCGAAAATCGTCAGTTTCCGCGTCAGACAGGTGAAATCAAGCGGCTGAGATGCGAGACTCTGGTGAGCCGTAAGTCGAGTGTTTTTACGGCGATTTGAGTTCGGCGGAGTTTTTTGACCCTACGGCAGCAGTATGTGTTAATCCACCAGCTCAACAAGAACGCTTGTTTCCGAAATCACCGGTAGATGCCCCTCTTTCAAAAGCGTCGCGCGTATTCTCAACAAGTGTTCAGTCCTGCCTGAGTTGGACGAGGCAACCGCGATGGAAAACACTGCGTGCATCACGTCGCTGGCGAGGATTTTAGGTTTCGCGACGAAGATCGATCGCAGAGAGTCGTCACACAAAAGTTCAAGTGAGATCGGTTCGGTCAACCTGCCGGAACGATCGATGCTGACTGGCACTGAAACCTGTTCACCAGGTTTCGCCTGGAACTCGCCCACGTCTGCCGAGATCTTCAGCAGCGCTCCGGTCGGCAGGAATCCCATGCGGGTCGTTTGCCGGCTGACCGAGTAACGGATGTTACCCTGTGGGTCCGCGACCCTTGCGACGCCGTTGACGACCATTCGCGACGTTCGCGTCGTCTCCAGCCATTCGGGCAGGTACACCGGATACAGAATTCTCGTGACATTTGGATTGACGATGAGTTCCGGTCCGGAAATTCCCTGCCGGTGACGACCCTGTTTGGATGTCATTTCCAGAACAATGTCCTTGTCAAAATTCTCGTCGCGAGAAATCAGAACAGGAGCGGGAAACGTAGTGCCACGCGGCCATTTGGTGACGTCGTCCCTGCCTTCTGCGTCGATCGTGAAGGGTGGTTTGATGGTGGTTGTGACCAGTATTGGCCCGGCATTGCGTTGCACGATTGTTTCATTGATCGTCGCTGTGCCGACCAGATGAACCAAAGCGGCGGATGCCGCCGCATCAGCTGCCACAGTCAGTTCAATCTTTAAAGCCTTCTGTTTGGCGGCAACCTGGAGTTTGTCCGGGGCGGTGACCCCGGGTGCCAGGCCGGAGATCGCAATGTCGATGGGATCCTGAAAGCCGGCCTTCCGAGTGACGTTAATCGCAAGGTTCATCTTTCCGCCGATCGGCGCGTTCAGCAGTTCGGGCGCAGTTATGCTGAAATCGGGCTGTGCCCGCCGGGCTGACAGGTGATAAGTTGCCGCCCTGGTGCCACTGTGTGACGAAATGTCCGTCACGCTGACCTGATAGTCGCCATCGGCAGGGACTTTGAATTCGATGGCGGCATCGGTTGAGCCGACCTGATCGTCGTTGCGGGCCAGTTCTTTTCCTTCGGCATTGAAGATCGCCAGAACAACATCAACCTGCGATCCGATTCGTTCGCTGGCGACTTCAATCGACCACAATTCGTCTTTTTTTCCGACGATCTGATACCGATCTTCGCCGAACCGTTCGTCCAGAACGCCGGTGATGCCAACGGGCAGTGTCAGTTGTGAAACTGTCTGTTCCGCCTGCGGCTGATCACTGACCTGAAGCAAAAATGGCGGACAGTCTCCATGTTCCGTCTTGAGCTGGTAAGGAAACGACGTTGAATTTTCGTCGTTGGGAAACGCCACGTCGCGAGTCACAGATTCGAGTCTGGACTGGCCTGTCGCGATGCCGTAACCCACGAGTTCCACGGTGCGCGTTTCACCGTGACGGCCCACGGACGGGATTGCCGCAACGACCCTGGGCCCGGGAGTCATGGTCAGTTGGTACACGAAGGCTCGGTTTCCGCGAAAGTCGAGATCGTAGATCGCGACCGTGTAGGATTCGCCGGCCGTGGCGAAAAATGTCAACGCCGTATCGTTCCCCGCCGTATCGGCTGCATCGGCCACCAGCACACTCGCCTCGTTACGAATCTCGATTACGGCGTTCAGTTGTGATCCGATTCTGCGCGCGACGGTTGAGCATGTGACGGGACCGGATGTTGTCGCCGTGAATCTGTATTCATCGACTTCCTTGATGTGTTTGATCTGACCGGAAATGCAAATGGGTAATGTTGCGAGTTGCTGAGGCTCTCTTCGGGAATCGAGTTCCGTCACATTCGCGGTGTGACTGACAACCAACCTGCCGATCGCAGTGGCTCCGTTCGCATTGGCGGCCTGCCACTTCACAATTCCCGGTGAAACGTCCGCCGGAATCGTCAATCGTGCTTTGGTTTCACGGGGCAGAGGGAACGGTGCTCTCCGTGATTTTTTTCCGGACCAATACGGCGGTTCGGGCACAATCACCGGGCCGGGGGAACCGATGATTTCCAGCTTGATCCGAGGATCGTGCACGAAGACCTGCATGTCGGGCGTCCAGTCGTAGCCACCCAGGACCACTTCCGTCGTCTGTCCGGCTTGCGCACCAGGCGGAAACATATAACCAATGCCTGGCGGATGCTGGGCGACGGCGGCCGGCGGGCAGCTGAACGCCATGAGAATTGCGAGCAGGATGGTTTGGGCGTTCGGCATTTTGAATGTCGACATGAACTAGTGCTTCGTCACAGTCAGGATTTAGAGTCACCTGGAAAGAGTTCTTACCATTTTGCACGGATCGTTTCGGAGCGACAACGGAGTGTTTCCGAGCGGTAGCTCGAATCGGCTTGCGGACCGTCCCGCATCAGCGTTGGGATCTGTAGCTGGACTCGCCGGAGTTCAGGTTGTTGCCAGTCGAATCCCGAAGTCTGGCGACTCCGGCTACCCTGAAATCAGGCTGTGACCGAGCACTAGCCACGTCCCGCGCGGTTCTCATATCAGGTCACGAATCACTTCACCGCCGTCGACGATTGGCACGGGGCGGCCCAGTGGTCCGAGGAATTGTTTATCGGGATCAATACCCATCAGAACGGAAATGGTGCGCAGCAAATCGTTCACGCCGACAGGATTTCCGGTCGGTGCCGTGGCATGTTTGTCGGTGGCTCCGATCACCTGTCCCGGCTTTGTGCCGCCACCGGCAAAGATGACTGTTTGAGCCATCGACCAGTGATCTCGGCCAGCCTTTGCATTGATTCGTGGCGTACGTCCCATTTCTCCCATCATGACAACCAGCGTTTCGTCCAGCAGCCCGCGCTGTTCGAGGTCCGTGACCAAGGCACTGAATGCTCGGTCGGCATAGGGAATTAAATCTGTTTTTAAACTCGGAAAACAGTTGAAGTGAACGTCCCAACCAGGAGCATCAACGCCCACAAACCCGCAGCCACCTTCGACAAGCCGTCGAGCCAGCAGTGCGCACTGGCCGATTTGCGTCCGACCATACGCATCTCGCACTGAGTCCGGTTCGGCATGAATATTGAACGCCTTCTTCGCTTCCGGGGACGTAATCAGACTGTACGCCTTTTCGTAATAGGTGGACATCACCCGAGCTCGGCCCTGGTTGCGATCGCGTTCCAGCTGATCGATTCCCGACAGCAGACGTTTTCGCAGATCCCGTCTGTCTTTCGAAAGTTGAGCGGAAGGCTGCAGGTCTTTGACTTCAAAGTCGGGCTGAGTCGGATCGGCTTCGATCACGAACGGAGCGTGTTCGGGGCCATAGAATCCGGGGCCGCCACCGGCCATCGGATGTGGCAGATTGATATAGGGCGGCAAGGCACTGCGCTGGCCCAGCGTGCGCGACACGGCCGCACCGATGGACGGATAGAAGTCATTGTTCGGTATCGGGTTGTCGCCGTCGGCAAAGTTTGCGCGGCGGCCGGTCATCACGTAGTGGTAGCCGGTCGTATGTCCGTTGTCACGATGGCTGTGGCTGCGCAGGATCGTGTACTTGTCGGCCATCTGCGCACACAACGGCAACTGGTCGCTGACGAAGACCTCAGGGACGTTGGTCCTGATCGCCTGAAACGGTCCGCGGATTTCCGGCGGTGCTTCCGGTTTGGGATCCCACATGTCCTGATGAGGAGGTCCACCTTCGAGAAACAGGAAGATGCACGATTTTGCTCTGGCGCCGTTTGGACTGGCTGCTTTGGCCTGAAGTTCCAGCAATCGGGGTAAAGTCAAACCGCCAATCAGACCGCAGGTTCCCAATCGAAGAACATGCCGTCGCGAAATACCATTGCAGTTTCGGTGTTGGTTGCCAAGCGATAATCGGAACATGTCGGACCCCTGTTGAAGGAATTCCAGTTATTTCAGCCTCGTGTGAATACACACGGGGCCGTTCGCTAAATCAATCTGTCAAACTTAGTCGCGGCAAATAATAACTGTTGCATCGTCAGTAGCCGGAGTCGCCAGAATTCGGGCGAATGCTCTTTGAGGCCCGAATTCTGGCGACTCCGGCTACGACAATCATTCGTTGGCCGATGCTTAGTGATTAAACACAAACTCTTTTGAATTCAATATTGCCCACAGAACGTCTTCGGTCGCCGAGCGGCGATCCGATTCGACAAATGCCTGCAGCATTAATTCTTTTTCTGCTTTGATCGGCAACCGCGACAAAGTGCTGAGATAAAGTTCGCCAATGATTTCGGCGGATGTCATTTCCGAAGCCGCCAGTTGTCGAGCTCGGCCATTGCGGTGCGTGAGTTTTTCGAAGATTTCCGGCGCATTCAACAGATGCAACGCCTGCGAGATGCTGGGTTCCCCGCTGCGTTCGCACTCGCAGACCGACGCACGCACGGGACGACCAAAGATGCGGAAAAAGTACGACGGCATGCGATTGTCCCACACCTGAATCGCGCGGTACCCGGCCGGCCATCCGTTGAAATCTTCCGCCACCCCGGTGCTTTGACAGATCGCATCCAGTAACACTTCGGCGGGCAGCGATTTCTGAATGAAGTGTGAAAAATTCTGCTGGTCGTCTGCGTTACCAGGCAACGTCGTCGAACTTAACTGGTACGCACGTGAATTCAGCAGCGTTCGTGTGAACGCTTTCATGTCATACCCGACTTCGCGCATATGACTGGCCAGAGCCTGCATCAACGGAACGTTGGTGGCCGGGTTTGTCCCGCGAATATCATCAATCGGTTCGATCAAACCGCGACCCAGATAGTGCGCCCACAATCGATTTGCGATCGCTTTGGCGAAGAATGGATTCTGTGCAGACGTCAGCCATTCGGCGAACACTCGCCGGCGATCCGAGACGCGCGAGAAATCCGCCGGTTCGGCCCCCAGCGCGTGTGTCGGAACGACTTCGCCGCTGCGTGGATGTGGTAAGTCTTTCCCACCAAAGGACACGACCGCCTGTTCGCCGTTGGGAAGCTTTTTCAGTTTCAGTCCGGTGAAGAATCCCGCCAGACCTACGTAGTCTGACTGAGTCCATCGTTCCGACGGATGGTGGTGGCATTGTGCGCATTCGATACGCACACCCAGCAGTAACTGACTGATCGACCGGGCGGCTTCGTCCGGTTTGTTCAGGATCTTGTAGAACGAGCCGGGGCCTTCCGCCGACGTGTTCCCCTGAACCGTCAGCAGATCAGTTGCGAGTTTATCGAAGGTTCGGTTTTCAGCGAATCCTCGCCGCAACCAGCGTTGCATGGCCACAGCACCCTGCGGTGAAATCTTCAGCTGATCGGCTCGCAAAACATCCAGCCACTTCATGGTCCAGAAGTCAACGTACTCGTCGCGATTCAGCAACTGGTCGATCAGCGTGGCACGTTTGTTTGTCGCCGGATCATTCAGGAACTCCCGCGCCTGTTGCGGCGTAGGCAGCGTCCCGATGGTATCCAGATAAACACGACGCAAAAACATGGCGTCGTCGGACCGGCCGCTGGGTTCGATGCCCAGACGTTCGAGTTTGTCCCAGGCCAGAGCGTCAATAAAATTATTTTCGGCCGGACGGGGAAAGGTCACGCCGGGTCGTGGCAACGTAATTCTGCACGTCGCCACATGTCCAAGATGCCGTACCAGGATGGTTGCTTCGCCTGGAATATTGCGGGCCTGAATCAAGCCGCGGGAATCAACATTGGCAATGGCCGCCGCGTTGGATTCGTATTCCGTTTCGTTAGTGACACAACGATGGTTTCCCTGTGCATCAATCGTGTCGACGCGAATTTGTTGAGTCTCTCCGTCCAGGAGTATTTGTTGTTGCGGAGCGATTTCGATTCCGACGATCTTTGTCGAAGGGTCCTGAGCCGCATCAAATTTTGCTCCTTCTGAAATCCACCGCAACAATCGACGATCACGATAGCTTCCCGGTTCAATTTTCCGACCGCCTCCGTGAGGTGTCCGGGCTGACGCCTTTTGAAACACGAGGCTTCCGGTCGGTTGACCGGTGGAAATTCGACGACCGCGACTTTCCATGACCAGGGCTTCGTGATCGGCGTGAGGGTCAAAGCCAAAGATGCTCAGCTTGAAACCGTTTTGCCCCTCCGCCTTTCCGTGACATCCGCCGGAGTTGCAACCGCTTTTTGTCAGGATCGGGATCACCTCGTTTCGAAACGAAACCGGCAACGGATTGTCCAGGCGACTCACCGTAATCGGAATCGACTGTGTGTGTTCGTTGAATTGAATGATGATCGTGCCCACCCCGTTGGCCCGTGGGCGAACAAGTCCACGATCGTCGACGACCGCAATCTTTGGCGGATCGATCCGGATTTTGACATCGCGCGTGATATCAACCAGCCGGCCCGTTGCGTCCTCGCGATGGATCACCACCTGTTGCGTGGCTTCCGGCCTTTCCAGAGCAACCCCCGGCGGACTGATGTGCAGGTTCGCCGCGTCAACGCCGGCACCGATTCCGAGAACGGTGAGAATGCAAACGACGTTCAGAGTCAGGGGAGGTATGCGGTGCACAATCAGGCTTGAAAAGTAAAAACACTTCGTGGTCGCGATTGTTGGCGGGACTGAAAGTATAACAGGTGGAACCACACATCACGATAGTTTCAATCTACTTGAGTGAATGTGAAGCAGATGAAAACCCTTGAATTGA
>JAPYTO010000306.1 GCA_029941865.1 Fuerstiella sp.
CATCGTGCTGAAAGGTTATCAGCAGGATCTGAACCGTCTGGTCGCGGTCAAGGTGATGGCCCCTCAGCTGGCGACAAATGCAGAGTCGCGGAAACGCTTCGGGCGAGAAGCCCAGGCAACAGCGGCGATCGTGCATCCGAACGTGATGCCGATTCTGACGGTGCACTCGTCCGGCCAACTGCCCTATCTTGTGATGCCCTACGTCGACTGCGAATCACTGCAGGAAAGACTGGACCGCGAAGGTTCGCTGCCCACTCTGGACATTCTGAAAATTGGCCACCAGGTAGCCAGCGGACTTGCGGCGGCTCACTCTCAGGGACTCGTGCATCGCGATGTCAAGCCGGCCAATATTCTGCTGGCACGGAATGTGGATCGAGTAATGCTGACAGACTTCGGTCTCGCTCGCGCCGTCGACGACGCCACTCTGACACGCACCGGACTGATCGCGGGCACACCACAGTACATGTCTCCCGAGCAGGCCCGCGGCGATTCCGTGGATACTCAAAGCGACCTGTTCAGCCTTGGCAGCGTGATGTATGCCATGAGCACTGGGCGGCCCCCGTTTCGAGCGGAAACCTGTTACGGCATTCTTCGTCGAGTAACGGACGACCTGCAGCGCCCCGTGCACGAACTCAATCCCGACGTGCCGCTGTGGCTGGAAGACGTTATCAATCACCTGATGGCCAAAGACAGTGAACTTCGTCCGTCCAGTGCCGCCGATGTCGCCTCCGCGCTGCAGGACTGCATCGCCCATCTTCAGCAGCCGCACTCAGCGGTGCTGCCCACGTTTGTGCAGGAGCTGAGGACCAGTCGTGGACGTGGGGCGCTGGCATCGATTGCGCGAGTCATAGAATTCGAGAAACGATTCAGAACTCTGATTGCCGCAGTGCTTCTGACAATCGTTGTCATCGTGATTACAGCGATGGGAGTCTTCAACCAGGGGCAAAAGCTGCCACCGGATGAGCAACCTGCTGTGCAGGCGGAGACGGTGCCAGTTCCGAAATCGACGACACCGCCACCGAACTCGCCGAAAGTTTTCGTCGACTGGGATGATGGCGTTGGCGTCGACCTGATGTCCATGGACGACGAACTGAACCAACTTTTGAACGCCGTTGAGAACGACGTTTCTGACCTGAAGCCGGTCACCGCAGATGGACTTTGCCACACAGCTACAAACTTCACTGAAAGGCACTGGAATGAACATTCTCGGAACTCTCCATCGTTACCGGTTTCTGTTGGCCATACCGACTGCCGCTCTCAGCATCGCCGTTTGCAGCGTCGCTCAGGACTCTAAAGAGAAGCCCGTGTTACCGGAGCTGCCGGTGGCAACTGAACCGTCTTCTGACGCGTTCAGCCGTCCAAACTTTCCCGCCGGAAAGGCTGTGCCGGCAGCAGCTGCCGGACAACTGCCCACGCAAGAGCCAGTCGCCGTCGGCTTCTTCGAGGACGGCACTATCGACGAGAGCACTACCGGCAGAGGTGACTTCTCGCTGGAAGCGGGCAGCATCATGATCGTGTGGTCAAGAAAACACAACAAGCTCAGCGGGTTGAGCAAACGGACCGGTGATTGGTCGCACCTCGCCATCGCCCCGCAAAAGTTTGCCTACGATCCGCTTGGCAACGGTAATGTCGGTGTGGTGCGTGTGGGAAAGACGATCTCGGCATACAGCGGCACAACAGGAACCTGGGATATCCTGCAGCCGCCTGCACGGTCAGCGGGCACTGCCCGGATCGAGGTCGCGTCCGGCGACCTGATTAAGGTGATCGACGGCAAACTGTTGTACACATTTGCCTCTGCCAACGGGAAGTGGACATCCCCGAATGATTCGGACTTTCAGTCTGCGACAGCACTGTCACGAAACAGTACTCAACCAGCCAACCGCAGCCCGCAAAATCAGTTTGGCTTCCCCGGATCGAACACTAACCAAAACAACCCGTTCCGGTCGCGTGGCAGCGATCGGTTTGATCAGGAAGCGTTACAGCTGGCCCGGCAGTATCGCGGAAAAGGCCTGGACGATGCACAGGCGCGTAAAATGCTCAGCAAAGCGGTTACGGTGGCGTTCGACAAACGGCAGGAATTTCATAAATCCTAAGCCGAACGAATGCAAGCGAAGTTGAAGAAGATTCAACAGGCCATCGAAAGTCGCGACAAACTGCGACAGCGAATCATTGAACGACGTGTTGAGGAACTGCTGGACCCGAACGTCAACTGGGCCGCCACGTCACCAAATCGCAACCTGCCTGCACCGGTGGGGGCGGCTGTTGATGGACCTGGCCCCGGAGTGCTGGAGATGCCCGTCACCGGAACCCCCATCGGTCTGCCAGGTCCACCTCATATTCCGTTTGGTACGCCGATGACGGTGAGATCGAGTCGCGCAGTGCCTGCCACCGGAGCTGCGGTGACGTGGCGGCAGCCGTCCGAGCTCTACAATAAATTGGTTTCTCTTCGACGTCGTGTTCAGTTGAAATCGACAGACCTCAGCGACTTCCACGCCAAACTGAAGGGGCTCAAAAAGTACTGGAGGAGGTGAAGAAACTGAAGGATCGGAACGACACGACTGAAGGCGAAATGCAAGAAGGGATTGACGCCGTGGCGAAGTACATTGAACGTCAGCAGGAAGAGCTTGAGCTGCTTCTTGGCGAGTGGAAACAGGAGTGGAGCCTGTACCAATCACTGCTGAAACTTCTGCTGCTGGACATTGAAGAAGCCAAAATCCGACACTCTGCCGCGCGAACTGAACTGGAGCGTACACAAAAGCTGGCGGCAAATGGTGTGATTACCACAGCTGAGCGGCGGAAGGCAGAAACAGAACTTGCGGTGTCTGAGATCGCAGTGCAGCGAGCCGAGCTGCAGATGGTTCCGTACACCGCCATTGATAAAGAAATTGCGGAACTGAATCCCAAGAACTTTGACGTCAGAGGTTTGCTGAAGGATCCCCGGGAAGAACCGTCCCGGCCAGCCAGCCGTCGCTGACATCAGCGGCGTTCAGAGGGTCGGGAGTCAACGCCAGCGGGTAGCACGGTTGCTTGCAACCAGTGTTGCGCAGCAACCTGGGCTACCCACGTGCGCAGAGGGTCGGGAGTCTTTCGTGATCACCCGCCAGCGGGCGGCAGTGCGTTCGTGGAAATCAGCGAACGCCTGTGATAGCCTAACCTGCGTTGTGCAGGGCGTAGGCCGGACCGAGGCCGACGCCAATGCCGGAGCAGCGCAAACCGGATTTCATCGTGATACAGTCTGTTCGCTCCGACATCCGAAAGAATGGGCCGAAGTTCCGGCAGACACACGGTTTGCTCGATCCGTCCTACAAATCCGTGCGTAATTGAACTTAACGCTTTGACGGTTGGCCGTGCATCGATGCCAGCCGCGACCGCAGTCTATCCCACCTGAAATTATTGAAGTGTTCTCATGGAAAACAGTCCTCCGCCGTCAGTCTCCTGTGCTGACGGTGTATTTGTCGTTTCGCTGGGACCTGAACATTCTCATCTGCATGAGAACATGCTGGACAGTCTGGCACTGCTGCCTCTGCTGGCGGATTCTATCGTGCCGCTCCGCATGGTGATCGATATGGCGCCGGTTCAGTTCATTGGCTCGGCTTTGATCGGACATCTGGTGGCGATCAGCCAACGGTTGACGGCCCGAGAAGAGGGAGCGCTGGGACTCTGCAATCTGAACAAGTTCTGTAAGACAGCACTGTCTGTCTCAAATCTTGATTCCATGATGCAGACGTTTGATTCTCCGGAAAGCGCTGTCGCCACGCTCGGCAACAACTGACTGGGGCCCTTCCGGATGTCGGCCGTCGCCGCGACCGCAAGTTGTTATTGTCGCTCTTGAGACAAGCACGTTGCGCAAGCAAGTGCGTTGCTCAAACGCAAAAGACCCACTCGCTGGCGCTTGTATTGCGGCCACTTCCGGGGGCCTTCCTCATTTCTCCGTCGGCTGATCTTCTGACTTCGACGGTTCGTCAGACTCTGCTTCGTCCTTGCTCTTCGTTTCGTTGTCAGACGTAGCGGGTGACTCCTTGCTGCTTTCTTCCTTCGCTGGCTCGGTTTCTTCTTCAGCCGGCGCCTTATCGGCGTCGTTTTCAGGTGTGTCTTCCGGGGTTTCTTTCCAGACGCCGGCGTCATACTTTTGCCAGAATTCGGCGGCAGACTGACGGCTCTCACCGGCCATCGTCGTCAGGATCTGGCCCAGCGACGGCATGTCCCGCAGTACTTCCATGCCTGTGGTCACGGTTTCGGGCGTCACCGTGATTCGTTCCAGCTTCAGGCCCTTCAGCGGTGACACGTCGGTGATGGGTGTGTGGGCAATGTTCAGGCGTCGCAGACTGGTCATACCAGCAAGAGCGTCAATGTTGGTGACATCCGTCGCCTCCACATCCAGACTCACCAGAGACCTGCCCTTTAGTGGCGAGATATCCGTCACCTTCGTTCGCGGAATCCATAGCGTCTGTAGCGGCAGTTGTGCGATTGTCGTCAGGTCGTCCACCGCAACGTTTAGTAGGTTTAGCTCCCGCAGTGGCATACCCTTCAGGACAGACAGGTCCGTCACTTTCGTGTTCTGCAGATACAGAACTTCCAGCTGCATGCCGTTCAGAGCGCTGATGTCTGCAACCGGTGTATTCTCCAGAATGACTCTTTCCAGCGGCATACCTTCCAGTGGAGAAATATCAGTGACTTCAGTCATGCCCAGATCGATCGATCGCAGCGGCAGTCCCCGCAGCGCTTCAATCGATTTTACTCCTGATTGAAACAGCTCCGCACCGACGATGTCATTGCCGACTCGGGGAAACTTTGCCTTTTCGTTTGCTCGCAGTCGTCGACGCAAATCACTGGCTGAGATGAATTCGGGTTCATCGGACGGCGGCGCCGTCGAACCCGCTTGTTGCTCAGCATCATCTGTGCACCCGATCAGCAGCAATGTCAGCATGATGCTGAACGCCGCGGCGTGCCGCGTCAGGCTTTGAAGTTTGAATTCGTATTGAGTCAACTGGATATCCATGCTTTGGCCATTTCAGTGAACTGTTCACCACGTTCGCGATAGTCGCGGAACCAGCCATAGCTGGAACATCCAGGTGAAAGCAGCACGATACCGCCTTCAGGAACAAGTGCAACCGCGCGAGCGAATGCATCGGCGAAGTCCGAAGCAATCTCGACAGTCAGCAGAGATGTTGCTTCCGATGGTGCGGCCAGCAACGATGATAACTGCCCGGCCGTTTCGCCCATCAACACGGCGGCAACCGCATTCTGTTTGATCGCATCCGCAAATTGTGACAGGTCTACGCCCTTGTCCGCCCCGCCAGCCAGAATCACCGTCGGTTGCGTCATGGTCTGCAACGCCGCGATTGATGACTCCGGCGTCGTGGCGACCGAATCGTTGTAGTACGCGATCCCCTTACCTTCCGCGACTCGCTGCAGACGGTGAGGCAACGGCTCAAAAGAATTCAGCGATGCGGCAAACGTTAATGGATCTGCACCCGCCACCCACGCCGCACACGCCGCCGCAGCGATGTTGCGAGCGTTGTGATCTCCTGGCAGCGCTGACGGGGCATGCAGGCGAATTGCGTCTTCTCGGTCACCGTCACGAAGAATCAGCGATCCACTGTCCACAAACACGCCGTCTTCGCCGGTATCGTTGAGTCCAAAACACATTCGTCTGCCTCGAACTCGCCAGTCCGGTGGTGCCGATGGGGGTCCGCCGGATTCAGATTCATCATCATCGGGTGTCTCATCCGAAAAGATGGCGATGTCCGTCATTCGCTGTCGGCTGAAGACCACCTGTTTGGCGGCGCGATAGTGTGCTATGTTGCCGTGCCAGTCCAGATGATTCGGTGAAAAGTTTGTCATCACCGCAATCCACGGGGCAAAGTTCGATCGCTGCAGCGACGCCAGTTGAAAACTGCTAAGTTCCAGCACCGCGATGTCTTCCGAGTTGAAGTCGTTCACCAGCGGCAACAGACTGGTACCGATGTTGCCACCAAGTGCGACGGCGAATCCGACTGCCTGCGCCTGAGGAACGAGCAGTCGATGCACCAGCGATGTCGTGGTGGATTTGCCGTTGCTGCCGGTGACGGCGATGATTTTACCGCGAAAGTGATGCAGGAAGAGTTCGATTTCGCTGGTGATCATTGTTCCCGCGGAACGACATTGTTCGACAACGTCAGAATCCGGCGGCACGGCTGGATTGACAACCAGCAGGTCGGCATTCCGAAACGCTTCCGCTGGATGACCACCCCAGAAACAGCGGTTGATTGACATCCCATCCAGTTGCGCGATGGACTCCGACAGCTCGGCCTCCGTTCGCGAGTCGGTGATCGTCACGTTGGCGCCGCGTTCTGCCAGAAATCGGGCCGCCCCGACGCCACCGCCGAACGTGCCCAGTCCCAGCACGGTGATTTTCAGTCCGGCATAATCGTCCAGCGTTGGCAGCCGTTCAGTCATTTTCGTTTTCAATTTATCGATCGTAAAGCACCAGCTTTGCTGGTGAGCACTCATGAGGCTCTGTCGTTCTTGACGCCAGGCACTCAGCGCAAGCAAGTGTGTTTTACAAACGCAAAAGACCCACTCGCTGGCGCTTCGAGCTTGTGCTGCGGCCCCTTCCTCCGCCGGTGGTTCTAAATGAGATGACGGGCCGGATTCAGGCGGTTGCCACATGGCCGTTGCAGGTGAACGTAAGCGGTGTGGGCTTCCACGCGGGGGTCTCGCCGACGGACGTCTGCAACATGGACGTCATCAGATTATGTTTCGTCGCCGCTCGATAGCCAACGTATGCGGTACACAGTCGCGGGTTGATGTCGGTAATCAGCAATTCCCCGTCGGAGAAAATCATATCGACTCCGACGTAACCATCTTCCAGTTGCAGTGCCCATGCGATCTTGTGACACATCTGTTGCAGTTGTGACTGAGCGGCGGTGGGTAGACTGGCCGGAATCGTGCCGCCCAGGTACTGCGTCCAGGAATCCGCCCATTTGACGTTTTGTTCGGTCGCCGGCAAAAACAAGGGGCTGTGCCCCTCGCCCTGACCAATCATCGCCACCGAAATCGGCAGGCCGCTGACGAACGGCTGCACGATCGAGCCCTGCAGCGTGACGCTGTCATTTCCCAGCTTCGTGCAAACGCCGTCCATGTTGCCGGAAAAGACACCTTCGCAGCCTGCGCCGTCCCGGGGTTTGACCACACATTTCTGATCCGACGACAGCCCCAGGCGCTCGACGTTGGTCGCCAGTTCTGTCGGAATGGTCGGCAGCCCACGACGTTTTAGCAGCTCATATGTTTGCCATTTGTCCGAACACGCTTCGATTACCTCTGTGCGTGGACCGAGAAACCGGAAGCCCCTGCGGCGGAAATTTTGGGCGAATGACGTGAGGACACCGCCGGTTTCCGGTGCAATCGCCAGGACGATATCTGCATCCGTGGGGTCGGCCACAACCGCGCCCACCAATTCATCCAGAGAT
>JAPYTO010000307.1 GCA_029941865.1 Fuerstiella sp.
GGGATTTGCATCCGGCAAATCGATCGAACTCACACCGGGTGATCACGAAATCACCATCACGTATGCAACACCGAAAGAGTCGGACAAGCCGCGAGCAAGACTGTCCGTCTTCTGGTCGTCGGACAAGTTCACGCTGGAGCCACTTCCTGCGGACGTGTTGTTTCGCGACGAACCGTCACTGGCCGGGATTGATGCCCGCGGACGTCATGTGGCTGATGCTCATCGCTGTGCGGCGTGTCATCAAACCAACTCCGGGCTGGCCGCGATGCAGGCTCCCGCTCTGGATCGAGTGAAAGGAAGTCAGTCGGCCGGAACGCTCGTGCAGCGACTGATGAATCCTACTGCCGTTGTCGCCAACAGCCACATGCCGAACTTCGGTCTGAGCAAACAGGAAGCGAACAGCGTTGCCGCATTTCTTGTGAGCGTTTCGAAGGACGCTCAAAAAGAGAATGGCGTCAAGTTAAAAGAAGATGACGCAGCAGCCGGAACGAAACTGTTGAACTCACTGGGTTGCGTAGCGTGTCACACGTTGCCCGCCGCACAGGAAGACCTGGTTCCGCTGGCCGAACCGTACGAAGGCCCGGAACTAGTCAAAGTTGGTCAGCGGCGCACGGCCGAGTGGATCGATCGCTGGCTGAAAGATCCCGCTTCCTTGAACGCCGATCACCGCATGCCGGTCTTTGAACTGTCCAAAGACGAACGTCGTCAATTGGTGGCGGTTCTCACGAAAAACGAAACCTCATCCCAACCCGGGATCTCGCTGTCGACAGAGAACACGGACGAACTGATCGCCGCCGGAAAAAAACTGGTGACGGCAGCCAACTGCGCCGGTTGTCACACGATTCCCGGCCTGAAGTCGTCGCCCGTGACACGCCTGACGGCACGCACGCTGCAGAAAAAAACGGTTCCCTGTTTTCTACCGCACAGCAAGGGTGCGCCAAACCAGCGCGCGGGACGCCGCCTTCCCTTCTTCCCGCTTCTCGGCAGCAGGGCTGATGCGGTCATGGACTGGTTCGACACGATGGGGCATGACACCGGGCTGAGTTCGTCTGATCAGGGCGAACTGCTGCTGCAGAGAAACGGATGCATCGCCTGTCACGACCGCAACATCGGTCGAGGCCTGTCATTAATCGCTGCCGATCTGCAGAAGGCTCACCCGGGGCTGAAAGGACAAAGCCAGGGACTGATACCGCCACCGCTGACCGCCGTCGGTGATAAACTGACCGACGATTACCTCAGAAAAGCGGTCGCTGGTGAACAAAAGGAACGACGACTGCCATGGCTGTTGGTGCGAATGCCGAAATTCCGCCACAGCGATGCAGAACGAGCAGCCATTGTGCATCATCTGATCACCACCGACCGCGTTCCGGACGAAGCCGACCCAGTCCGAACGGACGTATTGGCTCATGTTGACGTGACGGGGCAAACAAAAGTGACAACGGACGACCTGCTGCTGGGCAATCAACTGACCGGAGCAGGAGGCTTCAACTGCGTAGCCTGCCACACCGCCGGACCGTTTGAACCTCGAAATGTGGCGCTGGGCACACGTGGTTCAGACATCATGTCGATGGGCGATCGTATTCGTCCGCGATTCTTTCAGCGTTGGATGAAAAACCCCATCCGAGTGGTCGCCGGTATCGAAATGCCAGCGATTAAGAAAGCCATGCCGGACGTGCTGGACGGCTCACTTCCGAAACAGATCGGAGCGATCTGGAAGGCATTGAGCGACGATCGCTTTACCCCGCCAACGGTCACCAGTCGTTTTGAACAGGTAGTCAACGTTGCACCTGGTGGCAGGCCTCGAATCGTTCGTGACGTCTTCACGATCGGTCTGGATAAAGACCGGCAGGCGGTGGCTCGTGCCATGGCGATCGGATTTGGCAACGGCCACAACGTCCTGATTGATCTGGATACGATGCAGATTCGCCTGTGGACCATTGGTGAATTTGCACGCCAGCGAACAGAAGGCAAGAGCTGGTACTGGGATATGCCAGGCACGGTTATTCAGCGCTCTCGAAAAAACACATTTGCTCACCAGTTGGTTTCACTGACCGACGATCGAGCGTTCGACGCTGTCATCGACGAAGACCGAGCGTCGGAATTGTTGTCGTACCGCATTCTTCCGGACGGTGTGGAACTGATATGTCGTAGCTGGTTCGACACGTCAGGAGAAGCTGCTCCGACAGCTTCTGAAGAGCCACACTTTGCGAACACGGCATGGACGGATCCGTCACGGCCGTTGCAGTCTGTCGTTACGCGTTACAGAATCATGTCGTTCTCGCAGAGCGGCTCCCGTGCCGGATGGCGGCGTACAATCAGGGTACTTGAGTGTCCTCCGGATTTTGCTTTGACGGCGACCCCTGACGATCTGCTGGTGGACGGCCACGGCACGATCGAAGTCTTGCGGCAGAGTGGTCGTTCTGGTGTTGCCGACCCGGGTCGGCTGGCCCAGGGACAGCAGTCGTTCATTTCCGGGAGCATTGGCGTTCGGGCACCAAACGTTACAGCACTTAAGTCAAAGCCCATCGTGAGTGCAACGCTCCAACAGGTGACTTCGACGCCAGGCTTCATTGGTTCTCGAGCGCCGATTGACATGTCGATCATGCCCACGGCCATGGCGTGGCTGCCCGACGGACGGATGGCGTTTGCGTCATTGAAGGGCCACGTCTGGATTGCCGAAGACACTGACGACGATGGCCTGCCCGACAGTACGACGCTGTTCGAAGAGGGACTGGCCGCTCCGTTTGGAATTCTTGCCGATGTAGATTCCATCATTGTAGGTCACAAACCGGAAATCCTGCGACTGCGCGACACCGACGGCGATGGGCGGGCTGACGTGCGGGAAGTTGTGGCCAGCGGGTGGGGCTACAACGACAATTATCACGACTGGACGTCCGGGCTGATTCGCGATCCGGAAGGCAATATGTACACGGGGCTCGGCAGCGATTATTCGCAGAAGGGCCGTCCCCAAAGCCAGGACCGCTGGCGGGGCGGAGTGATCAAAATTGATCCATCGGGAATTGTGACACCGCTCGGCATGTCGATGCGTTATCCGATGGGTCTGGCCATCGACAGGCACGGCAATCTGTTCGCTACAGACAATCAGGGCGTGCAGAACACGTTTAACGAAATCAATCACATTCTGCCCGGTAAGCACTACGGTGTGCCGTCAGCGAATCAGCCGACGGAAGACCTCAACCCCGAGATTCCAGCGTTGATGATGCCACACCCGTGGACTCGCAGCGTCAACAGTATTCTGTTCTTGCCGGAAAACTATGCGATCCCCGGTCTGCGCGGGCACGGTATTGGCTGCGAATACGATTCTCGGTTCCTGATTCGATTCACCGTGCAGAACGTCAACGGTATTCTGCAGGGCGCCAGCTATCGTTTCAGCCTGCCCGACCAGGAAGCCGGCGGCAGCAATTTTGTCGGACCGATCTGTTCCGCGGTGGCTCCGGATGGAGCGATTTTCATCGGCAGCATTTGGGACAGTGGCTGGGAGGGTGGTCAGAACACGGGTGGAATCACTCGTCTGGTGCCATCAGCAGAGGGCCTGCCCAATGGTATTCAGGAACTGACCGCCACGCCGACTGCCTTCGAAATCGAATTCTTCCGTCCGGTCAACAAAGCCGCTGCGGGCAAAGCGGCCAGTTGGTCCGTCCAGGGCTACACCCGCGAATGGGGCGGCAGCTATGCAACTCCGGATTCCGGCCGTTACACCCTGACACCAGAAGAAATCGAGGTGCTGGAGGGCGGCAAACGAGTACGAATCACGATGAAGAACTTCAAGCCCGGCTATGTTTACAATGTCTCGGCGACTGGCCCCCTGGCCGATTCAGCAAAGCTATGGCCCAGCGAAGCCCACTATTCCATGAAAGTAGTCCCGCAATAAACTTCAGGGGTTCCGGTCGATTTCAGTGGGTTGGCTGCGACTGGTTCTTCGTCAAGTCTTGATTTTGGGGTAGCCGAAGTCGCCAGGCTTTGGACAACATAGAGAAAAACTTCCAAACGCTGGCGAGTTCGGCTACGGAACAACCCCTGTTCCTGGACTTGACCACACACTGGTGCAATTTGCTGATTTTCGTGAACCATTCCGGCTCGTGGGCCTGCCGCTTTTTCAGGCTGGAACACGTCTTTCGCGGCCACGAATCAGCGTAATACGCTGTCACGACGCCGAGTTACAGGAACATTGAAAAACGAGATCAGGCACGCTTCGAAATCACCGGTCTGGCGATACAATCTGACACTTGTCCTCACCGGACGTTGGTAATTCCGACGTCCGGTTTCTTTTTGTGATGTGAAAGGTGGCTCACCGATTTGTGAGTCACATTGTGTGAGAGAAAAACGTGCCGGCAACATCTGTTATTGGACTGCAATGGGGCGACGAAGCCAAAGGCAAAATCGTCGACCTGCTTACCGAACAGCACGAAATCGTGATCCGCTATCAGGGCGGAAACAACGCCGGCCATACCGTCAAGTTTGATGGCAAAACCTTCAAGCTCAGCCTGCTGCCGACCGGTATTCTGCAGGATCATGTGAAATCGGTGATCGCGCCGGGAGTCGTCATTGATCCGAGGGCATTTTTGAAAGAACTCGACGCTCTGATCGCTGGTGGCGAAGACTGCGCCGGCAGGATGATGATCAGCGACAGAGCTCACGTCATCTGCCCGTGGCATCTGCTGGAAGAAACAGCCTTCGAAGCATCACGCGGAGGATCCGCCATCGGAACAACAATGCGCGGTATCGGCACGTGCTACCGAGAGAAGGTCGGTCGCTTTCATGCCATTCGCGTCGGCGATCTTGTTCAGAAAGACGCCTTCGCGGCCAAAGTACGCGAGATCGTCCCCATTAAACAGAAGATCCTGAACGCGCTGAATCCGGACGGTGAACAGATGAATGCGGATCAGATTATTGATGAGTATTCCGCCTGTGCCGACCGCCTGCGGCCGATGGTGGCCGATACAACCGCCTATTTGCTGGATGCACTTGAGAGCGGTAAGAAGCTGCTGTTCGAGGGAGCTCAGGGCAGTCTGCTGGACGTCGATCACGGTACATTTCCATACGTGACATCGTCCAACAGTTCCGGCTGCGGTATTCAGAGCGGCAGTGGCGTTCCTGCGCGAGCGATCGGAAATATGATCGGAGTCGCAAAGGCGTACACAACCCGAGTCGGCGGCGGTCCGTTCCCGACTGAACTCGACAACGAGGTCGGTCAGAAGATCCGAGAGGCTGGCAACGAATACGGTACGGTCACTGGCCGGCCTCGCCGCTGCGGTTGGCTGGACACCGTGGCCACACGCTACAGCGCACGGATCAGCGGAGTGGACAGCGTCGTCATCGCACTTCTGGATGTACTGAGCGGATTCGAAGAGCTCTACATCTGCGAGGCCTACGATATTAATGGCACTGTCACTCGTGACCTGCCGTCGCGCTGTGAAGACCTTGAAATTGCAAAACCCGTGCTGCGTCGAATCGACGGCTGGTCGGAAGACATCACAGGCGTGCGACGTTTTGAAGATCTTCCCACCGCCGCGCAGGAGTACGTCAAAGTGGCTGCTGAACTGATCGGGCGGCCGGTGTCGATCGTGTCCGTCGGTCCGGATCGCGCGCAGACCATTCACATTGCATCCTGACGCCGGAAGAAGCACACCGGTCGAAACCAGCTGTCACGCAGAAACAGCCAATTTCCTGATTTGGTCCCCCACAGCTGGGTCTGCAGCTGCCATGGACGGCATGGCAAAAATCCTACGGTGCGGTGGATTCCACGTTGTGCGATGTACCCCGATTGCGTGTTTTCCCGCATTCGTGCGGTCTCTATGCACAACGTGCAGGTCTTCCATTGTTTCGTGCGTGCGCAACAGTATGCGTGATGCCCATGGTGGGCATAACTCCAATGGGTAGGAGTGCCCCCCTAAATGCCTGCACTTTGGGAGCCGATTACTGAACATAGGGTCACGTAGGTGGTGTTTTTACCCGTAGATTCTTCCCCACTGCTGAGCTTCCTGGGCAGGATTACTAACTTTGGATTGGCCCCGAGGCTTCAATGATTCCGAAATCAGAAAATAGCTTCAGACATGTTTTTCGACCGAACGCCCATCGGACTGACGCAGGTTGGCAACCTCACCCCGCATGACATAAACCCTCGGCGATTAGTCGCCAGAAAAGGCTCTTCTTGCTCATGACAGCTCACCCAATCCACGGCAACAACGCGCAGTTCTCCACAGCCACCACGCAACGGTTTTCTCACCCCCCAATCGCCCTGGCTGCCGACCAGGCTGCCCACTGGCGCGATCACGTTAACAATTGCACTCACCCGGCTGTGCTGTTTGACGCCAACGGACAGCTGACCAACGTGAACGATGCGCTGCGAGTGCGAATGTCTGATCCGGTCACGATGCATGGGACCAACCAGCCGACCGCCTTTGTCTGGCAATCCGTTTGTGATGCTGCCGCCAGAATTGTGGTGCAGCAATCGAAGACGGCCTCCGTCACGGAAGTTTCCGAAGCATTTCCGTTGCACCAGCGGTGTTTTGTCGCGGTCGGACGGATTCTGCGAAACAGTACGGGACACGCTGTCGGTTCGGCCATTGAACTGGTTGACCTCAGTGAACAAAAGAAGCGACTGGGTTCTCTTATTACGCATCCGAATGGACAGGCAATAGACGGTTCGAACGGAAACACAGCCGCAGGCAGAGACCCGGCCGCTGCGGATTCCTTTCAGCAATGGTGCGAACGCCGGGATTCCGCCAGAATCAAGATGACAAAACTGTCACGTCGTGAAACGCAGGTGGTGGCGCTGGTTGCTGACGGGTTACCAAACAAAAGCATTGCTCATGAGCTGGACATCAGCGTGAAGACGATTGAAAAGCATCGAGCGAACGCGACGCGAAAACTAGGTGTTGGCAGCACACCGCAGATGGTGCGGATTGCAGTTGTTGCCGACAACAAGGCTGCAGAGGTCGCCCCGGCAAACACGCCGACGGCCAGTACCAGCGGCAGCACGCTTCCGCTACACCATTTCCAACGTTAGCCGATGCCAAGGGCCACGCGGCAGCGATTCTTGCGCAGGAGTGTAGAGTGACACAGTAATACTCTGTGTGTCCACCCCCGCACGTGAGATTCTTCCTGTCTGCCACAATCTGCCCTTTTCGCACGAAGTGATTGCGGCACCCTCGAACGACATTGTCGCCATCGCTATAGTCCCGGCATGCCGTTGTCAGCGGCGGCCTGGCTTGCATTGAGGCAGTCGCCCGGGAACAATCCGCACGCTCTGTAAGACGGCCGGAAGTGACCGTCATACGCGTAGCTTGATTCCCCGCTGCGGCATAGTCGGTATCCGGACAGCACTTGGACAATCCGTATGAAGATCCACGAATATCAATCAAAGTCACTCTTCAAAGCTGCCGGAATTGCAGTCCCCGACGGGGTTGTCTGCAAATCGGCAGACG
>JAPYTO010000308.1 GCA_029941865.1 Fuerstiella sp.
TTGTGAATTTCGGCAGAAGGTTTGACGATCTGTTGCAGCAACTTTGAACCTTTGAATCGCTTGGTGACGTCCGACAGATCGGGGCCAAGCTTCGCCTCGTTGCCGCCGATCTTGTGGCAGCGGCTACAGGTCGCTTGTTCGAAGACCATCTTGCCTCGTTCGAGTGAACGCCCACTCAGTTGGTCTGGCGCTTTGCCAAAGTAGTGATGTTGCCACTTCTTGACGAATCGCCGCTTTGGTGCGGTGTCAATACTGGCGACGTACTCCAGAATCCGAATGAACATCTGGCCGTCGCGGTTTCGCTTTGGATTAGCCTTTCGGAACTCGTTCCAAAGCTGCCCGACGCGGCCCCGATTTTGCTGCGGCATTTCTTCCATTCGTTTGTCGACGTATTTTTGATGCGGCATCTTTGCGTAGGCTGCCGGCATTTCTGCCTTGTCAATCCTTGCAAACAGCGCTGAGTTGTCAGGCCTGGGTTTGCGAGACGTTGCCAGGTTGCCGATGTCATGGGTACCTTCGTAATGTTTCGGAGCGAGTTTCAGACCGTCACCTGCTGGCAGAATTTCCGGAAGTGAAATTCGGATCACGGCACCGACACCGCGTTCCATGTGCCGAGCCGGCCCCGATGTGCTTGTCCAGACGTTGCCATCGTCATCGAATTCGATCTCGCGTGTGTAGGAAACACGCGTCGGCAATCGGAACTCGACAAATGTCTCTGTTACAGGATCGAAGCGATTGATTGTGTCGTTGCCGGTTCCGCAGATCCACACGATGCCGTCTTTGTCCACGTTCAACGCGTAAGGAATCTGGTTCTCGGCGTCCGGCAATTCGTAGACCGTCCAGTACTCGGTGTTGGGATCGAACTTACCAAACACGCCCGAGCCGAACCCCGGAACCCACACCATTCCGTCGGGGGCAACGTGCAAACGGCGTGGTCCTCGGAAAGGTGGATTCCATTCTTTGATGTCGCCGTCTGCGACGTTCGGGTCGATGCGGCCAATGCGGTTTCCGTTCAGCTTGGAATACCAGATCATGCCGTCGACCGGCGAGTAGTCCAAACCATAGGGGGTGATACCACGAGACTCACCGCGGCCCGCGCCGATGGCCTGTCCAGCGCTCAACAGCTTATACTCTTTGACGACGTGAGTTGTCGGATGCAATGAGAAGCACGAATTTGAACCTGCGTCGGTATACCAGATCAGGCCCTCAGGATCGTTGGGGTTGATGCGAAGCGTGTGTGGGTAGCTACCGCGTTTCTTTGGCGCTTCGGCGCTGCTGTAGACTTCAAACTGTTTCGTCTGGATGTCGTAGCGGGCCATCTTGCCGCTGGCGCACATCGTCGTCCACAGGCTTCCGTCGTTGGCTGTTTCGATAGAGTGAGGTGCGTGGACGTGCGATGGGAACTCGATGGCTGTCTGTTTGCCTGAAGTGGGATCCAGGGCAATCATGCGGCGTTTGCTGATGTTGACTGCGTAGACCAGTCCGTCTCGACCGATTTCCAGATCGTGGAAGGAGCCTTCCAGCGGCTTGTCCATTTCCCACATCGTGATTGTGGCGGCAGACGCAAGTCCTGTCGGTGCCGGTGGGGGGACAAACTTCGGCCACTTGTTCACTGCATCGTCTTTGTAGGTGTTCATCAAGCGTTCAATGATGGTGTCCTGCGTATGCCGGTACAGGCCGCCAAACCCGTCCATCCGCCGCAGCATGGTTTCCCAGTCGACTGGTTTTTCCGGAGTGCGAAATCCGAGCGTCCCAAGCTGGTGACAGTACGAGCAGTTCATCTTGAAGTTCAGTCTGTCGCGCGGGTCATCGAAGGCCAGCATGCTGAAGGCACTGTTGGCCGGACGTTGAATTTCCAATTCTTCGCCGACAGCAGGGCGAGTTTGTATCACCATGTCTTTCGTTCCAGCCCCAACGCCGCTGGTCCACTCGTCGGAGAGCCCCATCAGCCGAGTGCGAATGTTGTGGGCCACAGGCCGCAAGCCGGAAATCTGAAATGATCCATCTTTCTGCGTGAACACGGACGTCCATTTTCTGTGCTCATCGTCAATGGCCGAGACCATGACACCTTCGACGCCTTCGCCTGACGAATCAACGACTAAACCACGAATCGAATGACCGGTGGCATCGGCGGCAGACGCATTAGCATTGAAGACGATTGGAAATGCCAGGCATAGCAGAGGGAGCAAACGGTTCATTCGAAATCTCCGGAAGTGTCCAGTACTGTGGTTTTGAGTATCAGGTTCCGGAATTCTGAATCCGGGACGTCGTTGAAAGTCTGCATCAACGCGTGCAAACGATTGATGTCTGTCGTGTCGAGCTTAGTGCCGCGATGAGTTTCGTTGGCCAGGACCGCTCGTAGTTGCGTCTTTGTAATCCTGCGATTGCGCAGCGATGGGATCGGCGGCTTTGATGTCGATTGCTGAAGACCAGGCAGGTGATGACAGGCAAAGCAGCGCCCTGCATGACTTTCAATGCCACTTTCCAAAGCAAATTTGAATCCCTGGTAAGCCTGACGGTTCATACCCGGTGGAAGCTTCACCAGGATTCTCCCTTCCTGATTCGCCAGACGTCCGAAGATGCGGCCGGCCAGGTCTTCCGCCGATTCGCCTTCTTCCGGTTTTTCCGGGATGCGATTCACGTAGATGAATGCGTCGAACGGCGATCGTCTGGTCGAATCAAGACGATGCACTTTTGTTGTCTTTTCAATGCTCATTTCGGTCAGGGGCTGCGAACCTGACTTGATCAGATGCCAGTCCGGTGCGTCAGCGATCACGCTTTCGTTGATCGTGAGCATCTGTCGCTTCAGTCGCTCGAAAACTTCGGGCTGCTGCTGTGAAATATCGGTCGTCTGTGACGGGTCTCTTGCCAGATCAAATAGCTCGAAGCGACGATGGACACCTGCCTTGATGGACGGAATCCACGACTCGTTGAACATGTTCAACTTGATGAATTGCCCTCGAATTCTGTCGGCGTCTTTGTTCTTGAATCCTTCGAACATCTGTTTGTCGAAGCCTCCGCCTGCGATTTCGTCATCGTACGTGCCGGCTTTTCGCAGTATCGCCTCAATCTGCTTCTTTAACGCGGCCATCGCTTCTTTGTCTTTGGGAAACTCGTAGCCGCGATGCGCCACCAGCGAGTACTTGCCGTCTCGCAGCGCCATCGACGGGCCAGACGCCGGCAGATGCCAGAACAGCGGCTGGTGTCGAGTGAATTTCCCTTTGCGGCCCAGCAACAGCGATGTGAGATCAGAACCGTCGAGGAACACGCCGCTGGGTTTGTCGATTTCCAGCAGCCCGCAGACTGTCGGCAGCAGATCGACCAGGCCGGCTGGTTCGTTCTCGACGATTCCGCCGACAATGTGTCCGGGCCAATGAAAGATTCCGGGGACTCGGATACCGCCTTCGTAATTTGATCCCTTGGTGCCTCGCAGATGTCCGACACGATCGGCGCGATAGCTACCGTTGTCGGAGGAGTAGATTATCAGCGTGTCCTCGGGCGCATCGACTTCATGCAGCTTCGCCAGCAGTCGGGCAATCGCCTGGTCTGTGTTGTCGATCGTGCCGGAATAGACCGCTGCCGGATCTCTTAGCTGGCCATATGCAGACACCATTTTATCTGGTGCGGCGATCGGAGCATGAGGTTCATGGAACCAGACGTTCAGGAAGAACGGCTTGTCGGAGTTGTGTTCTTCGTCCAGCCAGGAAATCGCTTCGTCAACCACGATCTGACAGGAATAGCCTTCAATCCTGCCAACTGGTTTCCCGTTGCGGAGGAAGTTTGTGGGGTTTTTATGACTGGGGTGTGCTCCGTTTGCCATCCCGAACCAGTAATCGAAACCATGATCGGCCGGTGTCAGCTTGTTTGGTTTCTGCGATGTGGGCATACCCAGGTGCCACTTGCCCAGATGGACGGTCTGGTAGCCGTTACTTTTCAGCACTTCGGCCAGCGTGACTTCTCGATCCAGCAACTGCGAGTTCTGTTCCCAGTCGGCGATCCAACTGTAGACGCCGCAGCGAAGGTGCTGTCTGCCGGTCAGTGTGGTGGCGCGAGAAGGTGAACACACGGCTGCACCGGAATAGAAATCTGTGAATCGCACTCCATTGGCTGCCAGCGAATCAAGCGTCGGTGTTTTGACGGGACCGTCGTAGCAACCGATATCCTTCCATCCCAGATCATCCGCCAGCAGCACCACGACGTTCGGGTGTTCAGCAGCACTAACGACGGTTGCTGGCAGGACGAGCGAGGCAAACACGACAAACTTCAACGCAGACCAACGCACAACACTGGCGGTTGTGTCTGCTGTGCCGCAGGCACTCGCCAGTACTTCGTTGTTGCTTCTTTGTCGACGATTCATCTCATTGGTCCCGAAATAATCGTTTACAAGCGCTGTCGGCTTCGTTCCAGGTCGAAGCTGGAGTCTGCAACAGGAGTTGGGAAGTCATGGGGCATGCGTCAAACCGTATTGTTGGCGTAAATGGCAGCGACATCGTTCCGAAGTCGCAACAGTGACCCACCGAAGACATGTGACACCAGGCCAGCGCCGCCCGTATCGCAGACAATCTGGCGAGTCAGCTTGTCCCAATCACTCAACGTTCCATAGTCGAGGTGATCGGCAAGCCAGTCGAAATACCGTCGTCGGTTCCTGGACAGGTGCCAATAACCATTCGGTACTTTCCTGAAACGCCATGGTTTCCAGTCGATGTCCGGTCGGTATTCCTCAAACGCGGAAAGAATCGAACCGTGGTAATAGTTCGTCAGCAGGCCGCCCCCACGATGTTCATTGAATGATTTTTCCGTCAGCTGATACCAGTCTTCTTCGGTTTTAAGCTGTAACGTTCCTTGCAGCCACTGCATATACGCTTCACGATTCTCTGCCTCGTCCCAGAATCCTCGTGGAGTTTTTGAAAACAACCACGGCAGCCAGTCGTAGTTGGGCAGTATGTCACGCATCGCCTCCAGCACAGAAGAACCATAGAGTCGGTCCAGCACGGTCGCTCCGCTGTTCCTGAGGAAATCCTGATTCCTGATCTGATACCAGTCCACACAACGCACGAACCCGAGCTTTCCACCGAGCCAGTTCATGTAAGCGACGCGATTCCGGCGTTCGTGCCAGAATCCGTTGGGAACTCGCCTGTCGAGCCAAATTGGGTCTGATTCAATTGCACTGAGGTGTACGGACATGTTTATTGGTGTGTGCGCGGGTAAGCGATGGAACGGTGAGTGTGTGCGTGGTGGGATAGTGGGGGAGGCTAGGGCAGTTTACATATTGTTGTGGACGATACTGGCTCGTGGGAGTAACGAAACTGCTATTGAAAAGCGTTTTTCGCGGCCACAAGTCAGCGTGAAACGCTGTAACGGCCTGCAGTTTTCAGTTGTGATTCATTTTCGTCTGGTGGTACCAATTCGACTTCGGTGATTTCCAGACCGGATGGTCCGCCGGTGTTTGTGAAGACCCAGACGCCATCGAGGATCAGGCCATCGGGGCTGGCGGCCAGTTCGTCCCTGCGGTCATATACGGAAGGATCAATCGTGAATTGCTGCAGGTCATAGACTTCTTCGAAACTCCCGTTCCCGTCCATAGCTGCCAACGGCTGCTTTTCGTGAAGATCGCCTCGGAACATGCCGGCGAACTCGCCATTGGGATACGTAACTCGAATTCCGAAGTACACGTTCGCCTCTGACCGAAGACGTCCGCGAACCACGAATTTCGAGCCGGGTAGCACGACGACGGGCGAACCATCGGAACGGTGGATGGAAAGTCCCGCCAGGTACAGGGTGATGTGCGGAAACTTCGGCGGGATCATCGGGATGGCTTTCAACGACGCTAGCTGTTGCTCAGTGGCCGGTTGCCATTTTCCGTAGTTCTCTGGCTTCAGATGAAGCTGGCTCTTCCACGCATGAACCGAGCCGGGCACGAGCACAGGCAGCAGATCGTCATCTGTGTCAGTCGTGACGCGATGCTTCGCCAGGACGTTAACCTCACTGCCGTCGCTGAGTCTTCTGAGGCGAACTTTGCCCTCGCTCACGTTCAACATGGTCGAAGCGAGATTCGCTTCGACGTCGAATTGTGTACCCAACACCTCAAGCACAGCCGACCTCGTATGGATCAGCATCGGTTTTCCGACCTGTTGAGGTGTGACGTTGGCTGAGAGGCGTCCCTCACGCAGACGCAACTGCTTCTGCCCGAGATCCGCAAACGTCAGCATCGAAGTACCAGAAATCATCACGGTCGAACCGTCGTTGAACTGAAGTTCGAACCACGAGTCGGGCGCCATGCCTTCGATCGTACCGCCCGCCAGTTCCGTCCCGATTTTCACATCACGAACGATCTGCCCGCGGTCGCCGGTCCAGATCAGCGATCCACTCAATCCGGTGATCCTGGCAATGGACTCGTCCGAAACACGACTCTGGGTGGCAATGTTGTTGGTTTCAGGGATTCCACCCTCTGGATAACCCAGTTGGTAAATCAAGCCTGCCGAAAGCGCAACGATGACGACGGCAGCGGCGGCCAGCATCAGACGCAGGAATGTGGGCTTCGACGCCCACTGGCCATCCGTCTTTGCTCGCTCTGCCGCCAGCATGTCAGCATCGCGGGGGGAATGGGTACTTTCTCGCAGTGTCTCGGCAAACCGAGTATCCCACTCTGCATGCTCCACGAATTTCTTCCGCGCTGACGGATCGCTGTCGAGCAATTCCGTAAGCCGTTCCCTTTCTGAATCGTCCAGTTCACTGCGCAAATGGCGGTCGATCAGTTCTTCCAAATTGAGGTCACTCATGATACCTCCCCCAGACTGGTTTCCATACAGGACCGTACCTGCTTCTTGACGCGAAACAGCATTTTGCGGACAGCTTCCAGGGTCATGCCAATTCTCTGGCCGATCTGTTCGTAGCTCAATTCGTCAACAAACCGGGCTTTCAGAACATTCTGTCCACGCTCCGACACTCGCTGCAGGCAGCTTTCCATCGCTTCTCTGGAACACGCGGCGTCATCGTGGCTCTGGGCGGTCTGGAACTCGTCGAAGGCCGCGTCGATGGCATCATCCAGCAGACGCTCAGTCAGATTTCGTTCGCGATGGTGCTTTTGTTTCAATCGCAGTACTTCCAGGCGTACGATGGATCGACACCAAGCCAGTATCGAAGTCCCTTCCTCGAACTGATCGAATTTCCTGACCACGACCAGCATCGCTTCCTGCACCATATCTTCAGCGGCGGTATAGCTGCCCAGCAGCGAACGCGCGTAGGTCAGCAGCTCGAGGTGGTAGCGAAAAGCCTCTTTCAGCAGACGGTCGCGTTTTGCGTCGGAATCATTCATCTACGGTTAACCAGAGATTTCATGAGATCGTGGACACGTTGTTGCGAATTATGTCGCCGAATTCGTGAAAATCGCAGTAGCTCGGGGCCAGCGCCTGAAATAAGCGGGTAAGGGAGTGGCGAGTCCACTCCCT
>JAPYTO010000309.1 GCA_029941865.1 Fuerstiella sp.
ACGTCATACTGACCGGGCTCCGGTGGAGCAGCGATCAGTCGTGTGATGCACTGCATTGCATCCTTGAGTGTGATGTATCCTCGCAGCTGGTTGCCGCTTCCATAAATTGTCAACGGCATTCCGATGACTGCCTGGGCGACAAAGCGGTTGACGACCGTGCCCCACCATTCGTCGATGTCCAAACGGGTTGCGAGCGACGGATGTGCGGCCAGCTCATCGGAGTGGTTGCCGTAGATCACGCCCTGCATCACGTCGTAGCTGCGTAACCACCAGTACTTGCAGGCTTCGTAAACGCTGAACGTGCCCTGAACCTTGCTGACGTGATAAAAGCTGACGGGATCCCGCGGTGTCAGTTCACCACCCAGACTCCATTCTTCTCCTTTGTACTGCAGCACGGCATCGCCGGGAAACAGGCCTTCAAACAACGGCCGACCCGTGAGTGGGCTGCCGTATTCCCCCATCGTGCCAAGCTTGATGATGGATGCATCCGGCGCGTGGTCGCGCACGCCAAACAGCAGACCGAGCGTACCGACGACGTTGTTTTGAATTGTGTCGCAGGCCTTGTCGACATCCGCCATGCTGTACGGCGCGCTGGGAATTTCCGCGAACTGCACAATCGATTCCGGCTGTACTTCCTTGATGTACGCAAACAACGCGTCGCGGTCCATCAGATCGATTTCTCGAAAATCGATATCCACGCCCAGTTCTTCGTTGGCAGCTTTGACTCGGTTCTCCATGGTTTCGATGGGGATCACAGAATGTGCTCCGCGTTCGGCCACCAGTTTGCGTCGCAGCATGTTGTCAATGCCGTAGACCTTGCAGCCCAGCTTTGCCAGTTTCAATGCCAGCGGCCAGCCAAGATATCCGTCCATCCCCAGGATCAGCACTCGCATGCCGTCCAGCAGATATCCGGAGTCCGTCTTTTTCCATTCCGTGCAGTGTTCGAACGTAATGGACGTCGGATCGAAATAGCCGATCTCGGGGCGGCGTTTACATTCCACGACCAGCTGCCCTTCGGCAGCCTTGCGAAAAGCGGCCTGGCCACACGCTCGAAAATCGACATGACCTTTGAATTCGACAGCTGGACAGCTCCAGCAGGTCTGGTTGGCGTTGTGGCAGGCGGTTGGTTCGGACATGGCAGTTGTTTGAATTTTCAAGGAATGGAACCACGGAGTCACGGAGAACACTGAGTTGAATGGTGATCTTCTCGGTGTCCTCCGTGACTCCGTGGTTGTTATTTACGCAGCTTTGTAAAGTGATTGTGCCTGCGGCATGATGACGTCCAGGACGTTTTCGACTTTCATGTCGTCCGGAATCTGCCCGAGATTGTTGCCTCGCACAAAGAACGACGATTCTGTGTAAGTGTGTTTGCCGTTGATGGCGGTCGGTTCAATCAGTTCGGAAAGATTCATCCGCCCCGACAGCGCCACGTCTGTGGCAGGCATGACAACAAGATCGGGTGCTCGATGAGCAAACGAGCCGGTATAGATGTCCTTGCCGCGATGCACTTCGGTTGCGATCTTCCGGCCGTTGACTTCCGCTGACATCAGAAATGTCGTTAACTGCTGCATCAGCTCTTCGGCCTGTTCGTCGGTCACCGTTCCGCCGGGATGCCGACCTTCGCGATGCAGATAAATTCGACCGGGATCCATTGCAAACGCCTGGGTGACAGGCAGCATGTCGATGTATGACGGACGTTTCGATTCCCGCAGTTGCAGGTAGCCATTTTCCGCCAACAGGAAATTCAGATTGACACTGATTTTCTGAGCCGCAAAGCCGTGATCGGATACGGCGGCAATGGTGGTGTCGTCGTCCAGACGTTCAAGAATTCGACCGATCTGCACATCGACTTCGTGATAGAAATCCAGAAACGCTTGGTGATGCGGCGAAGATGTGTCTTCGTAGTCTTCCCACAGATAATGATTCAGTCGGTCCGTTCCGGTCAGCACAAACATGATCTGCTGCCAGTCCTCGCGGTCCCAGTGATGATGCAGCGACTCGCAGCGCGTGGCCATGACCTTGTGCAGCTCGGTAACGAATTCGGACTTGCCGGTCTCAATCAGCGACATGTCCGCATCGATCTGATAACCGACGTCTTCCAGCCACGGCAGTTGTTCCGGGGGATAAACCGCCTTGTTCAGGTCCAGGGCGACGAAGCCAGCGACCAGCATTCCATCCAGCGGCTGCGCGGGATACGTCTGAGGCACGTTCATGATCAAAGACGGGCCGCTGCCTTCACGCTGCCAGAACGGTTTTGCCCGGAAGGTGCGCGATGAGGTAAACCCAAGGGTGTAGCTGCCGTCGATCAGATCGGTGAAGCCGTAGACATTGTGTCCACCAGAGTTCTCACCCGTGACGATCGATGCCCACGCGGCCGACGAAACCTCGGGCAACGCTGACTTCATCGGTACGAGTGTGCCGGACGACAGCAACGGCTGGCTGTTCGGCATGACGCCGGAATCAGCAAACTGCTGCCACATCCATCGTGGCAAACCATCAATTCCAAGTAAAAATAGCCGAGGCATTCCGTTGCCTTGTCCTTGTGCGGGACGGCCCGCATGCCGATTCGAGCTGACGCTCGGAAGAGAGTGGCCCGCTTCCGTTGGTCGCTGACTGAATGTGATAAGAAGTTTGTATGCGACGGGGAAAAGTCTAGATGTAACCAAGTTGCCTAAGCCGCTCTGCGACGGTTTCTGAATCTTCGTCATCCATAAAGGCGTCTGCAGCGCAGATCTGTTCCAGTACGCAGACGACGTGCGGCACCTGCTGTCTGGAAAGTTGTGCCACAAATTCCGCTGACTTGTCGATTCCGTCCGCGACCACAACCAGGCGACCAACGTCCGCCAGCAAAGGGATGATCGTGTTCGCATCCAATTCGCTGATGACAGGATACGCCGGCCCGTTGATTAACCGCGCGGTGCCATCCTGCGAAATCGAAACCGCAGGCGTCAGGCTGGCGATGGCTTCGGACGTGAAATTGACCAGCGCGTCGCCGTCCTGCAGGAAGTCGGTGAGGGCGTCTAAGGAAGCAATTGTCTGGATGTTCATGGGGCCACCGTTCGTGGTGTGCGGGAAAAATTTCAGTTTCGAATTTCAGATCTTGATAACAACGGCGTGGCCATTCAGGTTGTGAAGCACGATCCGATCCTTCAGGTGCCGCTGCTCTTCAACACACTTCAGAATGCCATCACAGGCTTGAAAACCGTAGTCGTCGTAGACGACGATGCCACCGGGAACCAGTCGATCCCAGACCCATTCGCTGACCTCTTTGGCCGATTGATAAACGTCCACGTCGATGTGACACATGCGGAATGTCAAATCCTCGACTTCATGTTCGGTCTCGTCCGGGAAAATGCCCTGCAGGATTTCGACATTCATCAACTGCATGTTTCGGGCAAGCTCTTCAACGACCTCCGGCGATGTATCATCGTGTTCACCACCACCGTAGGTTTCGTCCATCTCACCGGCTTTGACGACGCCCGTGAATGTGTCGCACAGGTAGACGTTATCCGTGATTCCGCATTCCTGCGCCTTGCGCGCCATCAGAGCACCGGTGCCGCCGCGCCACACGCCGACTTCCAGCAGTGCACCTTCCGGCAGCTTTGCACTTTGCTGGGTTAGCTGCCAAAGTTCGTAGCAGCGGTATTTGTCCACCAGCGTGTGCTGCTGAATGTCGTCGTACGCGTCGATGAAACCCTGATCGATGTTCCACGGCGAATAGGTGGCCAACGGAAACAGATCTTCGTACGCCAGAGACGTGGTTCTGGGAACGCGATTGATGCGGAACCCAAATGTCCGAAACGCGCGTTTGACGGATGTTTTGATTGTACTCATGAAGTCAACTTCCCTGTTGATTTCAGTGATTTTGGGCAAGGCAGGGCGTGCCGCGTCTACCTGGACCGTGAAATATCTGTGGTGAAGGATATCCCACACGGAAAATCGGGCCAACACCAATCAGTGGCCTCTCCCACCGGGGCGCGCTGATAAACACTGGAGGCTGTCCGGATACGTCTGTTCTTGTGAGCGGCACGGCGTTAGCCGCCGGTCATTGGCAGTGTTTTCACCCGCGGCTAGCGCTGCATCCACATTAAGTTTACTAATGCTGACGGTAGCGGAAGTCGCCAGGACTTTCGGCGTTTCCCCTCGTTTGCCGAAACTCTGGGCGAGTTCCGCTACTGGTAAACTCAACATGGACAGACGCACTAGGCGTTTCGGTAAGAGTGGATTCTGCGACCCAATGTGGCTCGCACGATTCCGACCAGAAATGCCGTATTCGCCAGCAAAAAGCTGAACGCCACCCCAGTGCCGGGGATTCTGAAGCCGAAGACAGTTGCCAGCCAACCCAGCCCGGCCATCCCGAACAGCAACAAATATGGCAGCGCTGCGGCGATGGAAAATGCGCTAGGGACAGTCGCCAGCAGCCAGCACGATGCGAACAAGGCAATCAGCAAAAACACGGGGGAAAGCCACTTCAACAGCTTGTGAGACCACAACGCGAGCGCGTACCAGGGATGCCGCAAAGGGTTCAGCAGAGCAGGGCGAGACCACGTGCCCTGCCAGTTTCGCAGAGTCTGACGAATACGGCGTCGCAGAGTAATTCCGGAGCCTTCTTCGAACTCGTCGAATGCTTTGGCCAGAGGTTCGTGAACCACCAGATAGCCCTGCTGCACCACGTCCAGCGGCACGATGCAGTCCTCGCCAATCGATGGGTCCATCGTCTGCAGCAAGTCACGGCGAACGGCAAAGGAAGCTCCGGCGACCACTGCCAGCCACCCCAGTTGAGACTCAAGGTGACGAACCTTCATCTCATAATTCCAATAAAAACCCTGGCTGGTGGTGTTCGCATCAGCGGCGTTCGGTGCGTACATCAGCCGTCCATCGACGGCTCCTACCTGAGGATCGTGAAACCGCTCGGCAACTCGTTGCAGGAATCCGCCGTCAAAAACAATATCCGCGTCCGTGAACACAACGATGTCCGAATTCACCGTCTTGAGAGCTTCGTTCTGCGTCCCCGTTTTCCCCAGCCCTGGCGTTTCCATCAATGTGACTCGTTCATCCGTGATCGACCGCACGATTTCGCTGGTTCGGTCAGTGGAACCGTCCGAAGCAACAAGGATTTTCAGGCGGTCTGGCGGGTAGTCGCATTCCAGCGTGTTTGTGATTCGCTGTTGAATGACGGCTTCTTCGTTATGCACCGTCAGCAACACAGTCATTTCCGGCCACGGCGGTTGTGCCTTCGCTTCCAATGCACGCGGACGCGTGACGGCACGTTGAACAGCGACGCACAACTGCAGGAACCGGCCGTAGCCATCGTAGATCCAATACAGGACGGCCGTCGAAACTGCCAACAGTAGCCATGCCATAAGTCGCTCCTTCGACGTCATCCGGTTTGTGTTCACTGGGGCAGCTGGCTTGTACCCGAATGCAGTTGCAGGGCCAATGTTGATTCTGGGTATAACAGGGCCTTTGCGAAGCAGGCGAGATGTGTGGCGGATGGGAGGCGGGACGCGGATTTGACACACGTCGGACGGGACTTTTCGGGACTTTTCGGGACAATCTGAATGGGCCGAGGCGGATTCTCGTCAGCCGCCAGGAAACTTGTGGCTCAGTTTTGCGGTGTTGCGTAAGCTGGCAAGTGGGCGAACTGGTTGGCAGAAATCTGTCCCACGGAACTATATGCTGCCGTTAAGACATCTCCTGTAGCAGCCACCGATTGTGGAGCTCTTCCCGAACGCCGCCTTCTTACAAGTCTTTGACTGATGCGACTCACACGCATTCTACCACCGACACGATCGAAACTCAGCGTACTGCTGGCCATGTTGCAGTTTGCCCTGTTCGCACCAGCGCTGCGCGCTCAGACGTTTTCGCCAACGCCGTCGCTGACCATTCCGTCGTACGATATCGCTCCGCGTTCTGAAGCGACCGGGGCACTCGTCAGCGACTTTTCTCTGACTGTTCGCACTGACGCATTGAGCCACTTTGTCGAACGTCAAACCGTCGCAAGCGACGACGTTGCCACTCAGGTTATGGAAGCGGATGTCCGCGGCTTTCAGACGACGACGACATCGGTGCAATTGCAGTCTGTTAACAGCAGCAGCACTGCTCGGCTGCACATTCTCTTGACCGGCACTGTGTCGAGTAACACGGTTGGACTTACATCCCAGGCACGAGTGGCAACGTTGGGGAATCACACATTCAGTGTGACGAAACCGGTGTTCTTTGACGGCCACAGATTTCTGACAAAACCGGCCTACGGCAGCCTGCAGGCACGACAGTTTCCTCAGGCTGTCAACAGTATCGCATCAGGCATGCCGTTGCTGGGGCCGATCGGCGATCGAATCGCACGAAGAGAAGTCTTTCGGCGAATGCCGAATTCGGACGCCATCGTGGTGCGACAGGTTGCCGCCGACGTGTTGCCGAAGATCAACGCACAAGTCGACCGCCAATTGGCGGAACTCAATGGCAAATGGCAAAGTCTTCGGCGGACCATCAGTCGAGTTTCAGGTGGCAGGCCAACTTCATGGGCTGCCCGCACGACCGACAACAGTTTCACTTTGTCGGCGTCCAGTCCATCGTCGACTCAACGAATGGCAGCTTCAGGACAGCCTCTCGCAACCGACCTGCACGATCAGGAGGTTGTTGCTGTGACCTTTTCGCAGGACAGTATTAACCGGTGGCTTGCTGCTCAGCCGCTGGGTGGACTGACGATTCCTGATACCGCGTTACAGCAGGCGCTTCAGACGTTTCAGAATGCGAAGGACGATCCGCAGGCGATTTTGCAGCTGCTGCAGCGGCAAACCGAATCGTCCGTCGAGCCGTTGATCTTTTCCCTGAAGCTGGCCGCTTCCATGCCTGTGTCGTTGGCTCTTGAGGGTGGATTGCTGACGCTCCAAATCCGATTTCAGGTAGTGCCGAAACTGGCGCCGGCCAGCCAGATGCATCAGATGAGGATCGTGCTGGGCGGTCAGGGTGCGACCGATGGAAAGTGGACAATTGCACTACGGCAAATCTCCGTCGATCCAGCGGACAGGAACGCTGTACCTGACGCATGGACAACGTTGATCGGTGCCCAGGCGACACAGATGGTGGAACGCGTTCCTCCGTCGGAACTTCCCCGAACACTCGATCTGCGGCACATCGACCAACGAATTCCGACAGTGCGGATTCATCGTATTCAGTGCGAAGGAGGCCAGCTGCGAATATCGTTCAATCTGGACGCGAGGTCGCAGGAAGTCACAATACGTCGGTTCGTGAACTAGCAGCGTCGGCCGTCCGGGAAGACCGAACACCCACGTAGGATCCGCTGTGTGTATAGTCCGTCGACATCGGTAACACTTTGGAATCTGCGCTGTGCAACGGGTCGCCCTGTTGCCTGCAACTACAGCAGTTTTCAAAATCACGTGGTCGTTCTGTAGCGGAATTCGCCAGGAATTT
>JAPYTO010000310.1 GCA_029941865.1 Fuerstiella sp.
GGACGCTGAAATCGTGGCTCGGCAAACATCGGACGCCGGCACGTTTCTGTGGGATTTGCATCAGAGTGGCAATTTGAAGGTCGACTTCGAACAATTGGACCTGAAGGTTGCGTATCACACGCCGTGTCATGTCAAAGCGTTAAGTCCACATGCGGGACTCTGCAACCTGTTGGAACTGATCCCGGGTGTCAGCGTTCAGAGAATCGAAAAAGGCTGCAGCGGTATGGCGGGGACCTTTGGTCTGGCGGCCGAACATTTCGACCAATCAACTTCGATTGGAAGTGAACTGATGTCCGAGATGCAAACCATCGACGTCAACGCTGGTGTCACGGATTGCAGCAGTTGCCGCATGCAGATGGAGCAGGAAGCTGTGATTCCGACCGTCCACCCGATCAAGATTCTGGCTCTGGCATACGGCCTGATGCCGGAACTCGCAAGGGCGTTGAAATCGAGACCCAACGGAAAGGTCATGTCATGAAATTTGACGTTCAATTGTTTGCAGCTGCCCGCGAGGCGGCCGGCGACGCCGTCGTCTCATTAAACCTGCCCGACACCGCCGACGTCGCGGAGCTCAGACGCGAACTGACAGCAGCCGTGCCCGCGCTGGCGCCGCTGGCGGCTTCTTTGCTGGTGGCGGTGAATAATCAGTATGCCAACGACGATGTCTCGCTAAAGGACTGCGACGAGGTCGCGTGTTTCCCGCCCGTCAGCGGGGGGTAGAAAGCGATCGCCCGTGGCTGATTGGTATCTACTCGAATTCGATGACTACGATGGAAGCGTCTGCCAGTCATTCGATTCACGTCAACCATAAATTCGCGCCTCGGCTTTCAATGCCGCTCCCCGCTCGGATGCAGACACGGCAAACGAATGCTCGCGAGGTTGAGTGGTCGCGCCAGCAAAAACGTTAATGACGGCGGCGAACACCAGGGTCATGATTCAGGCGAATCGATCAGTCCGCGTGACCAGCGGCATCATCTGCCGGAATGTTGTTACCCGGCATGTCTTCGAAGTTTGCAACCGAGGTCAGATTTCCTTTCGGCAAGCGTAAAAGGCACCCTCGGCAGTGCAAAAAGGTGTGGAGTTAGCTATCGGCGTCGGGATTTCCGAAGGATTGTTTCGTCCGACTCGATACCAAATTGGCGATCGACACTGAAGGGTCTGGGAATTCCCGCTGATAAGCTGGGGTGGCCAGGACGACCTTGATATTGAACCGGGATTCAACAGCTGAGACGGTCGGGAATTGTTGTTCCGGATGAATCAACTATGACGAATGTCGAACTGAGGGTTCATGACGGGTAGTCCCACCTCTGCGCTGAAGTTGTATGATGTCTAGAAGATCCAAATTTGATTCCACCGCATCCCACCCGGATATTCGTATCCTGCCATCGGGGTCGCTGTTCCACGCCATGTTTGGCTTGGCAGTCGCGTTATCATTGTTTTACTGCGTCAGCGCACAGCATCGTGATGTTATTGCTGCCCCTGACGACGGGAATCGGCCAATTTCCGCGCAGCTTCGCCCGCCCCAATCCCGCACGGTCAGCGATCAGCCCTATCCGGGCATACAGATTGTTGCACGGCAGGGAGTATCGCCTGACACCAGTCCAATAATTCGGCCACGGATAACTCAACCTGGCCCCCAGCGAATCGGCCCGCAGCAAGTCGGCCCGCAGCAAGTCAGCCGATCAAAGACTGTTTTTACCACGCCGACGCTGACGATTCAGCAGCCGCTTCCTCAGCTTCCCGTGCGACAGCGGTCATCGGAAATTCCTGTGGATCCCGCGCGACAGTGGCCTTCGGAAAACTCTGTGAAAACGATTTCCCAACGGAATATTCTGGCGCCGACTCCAGAACGAAATGTTCGGAGCGCACGAGAAGTGATTGCGGTGCAGGAAACCACGGCACCAGCAGAGGAAAGTACTCCGCGGCAGAACACGACGTCGACGACCCTGGTCGCCAAGCCGGCGCCAGGATTCCTGGCGGACGTGACCACGCCGGCCAGTGCGGACGTCACAGGCCAACCAGATCCGGTCAGTGCCGCCCCGCCACAGGCGTCTCTTTTCGGCACAACCGGGACACAGTTCGCTCCGCCCGTCCCCGAACCTGTAAACCCAACTTCCGTGCCGTCGGCTCCGTCTCTACGGAATCCGAGTGGAGGTGAAACTGTCGAAACACCAAAGCTGACTGCACCAATCGATCCTAATCAGGGCCGTGCGATTCGTACAACGCCTTCAAATGCGCCCGGCCAGATTGTTGAGCCCGACAGATCCGGAATTCATGGCGGGGGACAGCCTCCCGGAGTTCCGCAACAATTCGATTTGCCGAGTTCTGCACCACATCGTTCCTTTCAGGATGTTGGTGTTCCGCCGATGGATCCCGTCAGTGAGCAGCCAGCAACATTCTGGGGGCATTCCTACTTCGGACCGTCTCCGGGCATGTCCGGTTATCGAGCGACAATCGAAAACGATGCTGACGTGTGGATGTCCCCGTATGCCGATCGAGCCAATCAGGCCGCTGGTTCACCAGCACTATCCGCGATAATTCCGGCAATTGCGAAGTTACCACCTGGGTTCAGTCCGTGGTGGGACGCTACGGTCCGTCAATCCACGGGCCTTGCGAAAACGTCGATGGACGTCGATGTGAGCGGCCTCCTGCAGGACGCGATGCTTTATTCGCCACAGGTCATTGCGATTCAGACAGAGCCCGAAGTTCAATACAGAGTCGTTACGCAGGAAGCAGCGAAGTTTGACTGGACTGCGTTTCTGGAGACGACATACGACAACCTGAATGACCCCATCGGTAACACGCTGACGACCGCCAATGGTGCAACACGCCTGCTGACTCGGAAGATCGTGGGCTCGGGCGGTGTTCGTCAAAGAAACCTGCATGGTGGCGAGTTTCGTATCGCTAACACCATTGGTGACGAAAATCAGAATTCAAGTTTCTTCGTGCCCAATAATCAGGGCACGGCTCGCCTTGAACTCAGCTACCGACAGCCGCTGCTGGACGGAGCAGGCCGTGCCTACAACGAGAGCGAAATCGTTCTGGCCCGGATTCAGGCGAACGGGTCTGAGGATGAAGTCGTTGATGCCCTTCAGGCTCACCTGATCAAAGTCACCGAAGCCTACTGGACCCTGTACCGCGCAAGAGCAGAATTTCTGCAGCGGCAAAAACTATTTGCTTCAGCCCACGAAGTATTGCGGACGCTTGAAGGTCGTAACCAGGTGGACACAATACCACGCCAGATTTTGCGAGCGAAAGCGGCCGTCGCGCGATCTCAGACCGGTATCCAGCGAACGGTGGCACGCGTCCGGGATGCCGAGGCACAGCTGCGGCTGTTGGTCAATTCTCCGGGGATGTTGAACGGTGGTCCTACAGAATTGACGCCTGTGGAAGCGCCAGGAATGGTTACCGAAACCGCTGATCTTCGAGACGTTCTGCAAACGGCTTTGGTTAATCGGCCGGACATTTCAGAAGCGATTCGCAAAATGCGGGCGTCCGGCGTTCGTCTGGGAGTAAGCCGCAGGGAACTGCTGCCTCGACTGGATTTTCTTGTGGAATCCTACGTGGCGGACCTTACCGGCGGGTCAAACGTCGGGCGATCATACCGGGACATGTACACGGACAATCGTCCTGGATTCACGGTTGGCCTGGAATTCGAGATTCCGCTCGGCAATCGAGCCGCTCAGGCGAAATATGAACAACGTCAATGGGAGTTGAAACGTTCCGTCAACGTCTTCCGTGCCACCGTGGAAAAGTCCCTCACGGATGTCGAAATCGCCAATCGTGAAGTCGCGACAGCATTTTCGGAGATGCAGAGTCGCTTTCAGGCGATGTCTGCCGCCGAAAACGAAACCGCTTACCTGCGGGATCGATTCGAGGTACTGCCAATGGTCGAAGATTCCGCGACGCTGCTGCTGGAGGACCTGCTGGATTCGTTTGAGCGACTGGCGGACGAAGAATCCGGTTTCGTTCAGGCTCTGGTCGATCACGCCGTGGCAATTGTAAAACTGAAGAAGGAAATCGGAATTCTGCTGCGTACGCGGAACTCCGGCCCAACTGTTGAGTCAGATGAGCAGCGATGGATGGCCGATCGTCTGGATTCGGCCGTCGGCGGACGCTCCGCTGACTCAAATTTGGGATCTTCACATGAAAGTGCCGGCCAACTTCCAGTAGAAGCAAACGTGCCTCGGGCCGTGCCCCCGAACAGTCTGCCGAAAACCGTAACCAGCAGCAGACGAATCCTGTCCACACAGTCGAACGGGTCCGAGCCTCCATCGCGAATTACGCCACGGCGTGTCGGCGGTCACACGTTTTGAGCCAGACGTCTGCTACTGAGATGACTGATGTCACCACAATAGTTGCGAAACCGACGCGACTTCGGAACCGTGTTTCTGATCCGGGCCAGCTGATTCCTCACATCCACGATCTGACACGCACTCTTTCCGCATGTCGTGACTCGGAATTGGAACGCGAAGCCGAGAGCCTGCGGCGAGAACTGTCGTCGGGAGCAGACCATGCCGCCCCGGAACTCCTTGTTGCCGGAATTGCTCTGGCCGCAGAGGCCATGCGTCGTGGCCACGAAATTGAACTCTACGATGTTCAACTGTTGGCAGTGATCCAGCTGGCTCGCGGACATATCGCTCAGATGCAGACGGGGGAAGGCAAGACCTTTGTGGCCATCACGACGGCCGCACTTCTGGGGTTGGCTGGCCGGGGCGTGCACGTCATGACGCCAAATACATACCTTGCAGAACGCGACGCCGCGAGCGCTGCCGCGTGTCTGCGACGTCTGGGAATGACCGTTGGGCTGACGCCCGAGCAGGGCCAGCCCGCCGACAAACGCTTGGCCTACGACTGCGACGTCACCTACGGAACGGGGCACGAGTTCGGTTTTGACTACCTGCGCGACCAAATGACGCTGCGAGAGGATGCGCGTCGTCCGCTGGGAGACCGTTTACTGCGCGATCTGCGTTCCGACGGCAGCGAAGAACGATTGACGATGCAGCGTGGCCTGCTGTTCGGAGTTATCGATGAAGCGGACAGCGTACTGATCGATGACGCGGGCTCACCGCTGGTGTTGAGTTTAGCGGCCCAGGGCACAGCGCCCGATCTGGACGCTCATCTTGCCGCACGAGAAGTTGGCAGCATGCTGGCCCAGGACGATCACTATCACTGGGACGTTTCCACCGGGCACATCAGGCTTACGACCGCCGGCCGGAATCGATGTTACGAAGATGACATCGCCATCCCAACGTCGGTATTGCTGAGACCCTGGACCGCCTATGTCGAACAGGCACTGCGAGCCCTTTATATTTTTCGTCGGAATATACACTATATTGTCACAGACGATGAGGTCCGCATTGTTGATGAGACCACTGGCAGAATTCTGGAGGATCGTTCATGGCAGGACGGCCTGCACCAGGCCATCGAGGCTCGCGAAGGTCTGGTGGTCACACCTGAGAAAGAGTCGCTGGCGCAGATCACGCGACAACGATTCTTTCGGCAGTACCAGAATCTCTGCGGGATGACGGGAACAGCAGTCGGGTGCGAAGCCGAGTTTCTGCACGTGTATCGCTCTCAGGTCGCGGAAATTCCTCGCTGCGTTCCATCCGCCAGACGAATGCTGCCACATCGATTCTTTGCGACTCCAAGAGCAAAACACCATGCCATCGTGGAAGAGATTTCACGACTACACGCTATCGAACAACCCGTCCTTGTAGGCACACAATCAATTTCAGACAGCGAAATCATCGGTGGACTGCTGAGCGAGCGAGGATTGTCGTATCAATTGCTGAACGGCCTGCAGAACGCAGAAGAGGCAGAAGTTATCGCGGCTGCGGGCGAACGCATGGCGATTACGATAGCCACTAATCTGGCGGGGCGTGGCACGGACATCAAAGTTCCGGAGGATGCGTTGGCTGTTGGGGGGCTGCATGTGATCGTCGCCGAATGTCAGTTGTCCAGTCGTATGGATCGGCAACTGATTGGCCGATGTGGTCGGCAGGGCGAACCAGGTTCCGCTCAGATATTCGTGTCGGCGGAAGACACATTGCTTAAGCGATTTGGGAAATGGCTTGCTGACGCGATTCGCCGCGACGCCGACGCCGATTGTGAAACTCGCACCGACTCTTCAAAGCCTCTTCGCCGCATTCAGCAGGCTGCCGAAAAACACCATTATCTGGGACGTGTCGAATTGTTGCGACAGGACACTGAACGCGATACGCTGTTCGGACTGTGACCGGACGATTCCGCTGCAGGTGTAGTCGTGCTCTGCAAATTGCGATGACATCGCAGTGGCCATGAACACCCCACGTTGCCGTCAGGTGTGTGTGGGCGGGTGCAGTCATGTATGGTTGTAAAGTTGGGTCGGGTGGCCTGGGGTTGGAGCGAGGTACGAGTGAAACCCCGGGGCCGGCAGCGCCGGTTTGATTCTCCTTCGCAAGCTCAGTCCAGCTCCACCCACCAGTCCGAAACCACAATCCGCGACTGCACCCTGCGTTGGAGAAAGGTCGGGCGGAGCTGTCTATTCGATGGTCGTGGTGGTGCACACGAATTCCAGCCGAGCCGTGACCTTGCCGCTGACGCTGACTCGTCCTTTCAGATAAAAGGCGTTCGCGAGTCGTTCAGTCAGTTCAACTTCCATCTGTATGGTTTCGCCAGGGCGGATCAGGCGTCGAAACTGCGTGTTATTCTGGCGAGTGACAACGGGTACCTGAGCGTCTTCGACCGAGATCAGCTTCGAAATCAGCACGGCCCCCGCCTGAAAACAGGCTTCGCACTGCAACACCCCCGGAAAAACGGGAAAGTCCGGATAGTGTCCCTGAAATACAGGCAGGTCTTTCGACAGATGCTTGATTGCGACAATGCGATCGGCCGAGATTTCGGTGACCTCATCCAGCCAAAGAAACGGCGACCGATGCGGAATACACGCTTTGATTTCGTCGACGTTCATATTCAGCAATTCGACATCATGCGAAGGATGAAAAATCCACTGCCCGTGGATCGATGGAAGCATGACTGCTGAGCACGTTCTGCTGCCTGCTGTGTCACGATTTCACAGAAGTGAATCGTCGGCCAGTATCAATCCGGGAAGTGCTACAACTCGATCTTGAGTTCTTCGATCTTGCGATACAGGCTGGACAGCCCCAGCTTCAGACGCTTGGCAGCTTCTTTCTTGTCCGGACACTGCTTCAGAACACGGGTGATGTGCAGCCGCTCGTAGTGTCGCAGGGCAGAACGCAGGTCGTCGGTGTCGGGCAGACTGGTGCCGAGTCCAAGCAGGTCCGGAGGAAGATCCGACGGCTGGATTTCATCGACTTCACACATCATGACGGCTCGTTCGATGGCGTTGTCAAGTTGTCGAACGTTGCCCTTCCAGTGTGCGGCCA
>JAPYTO010000311.1 GCA_029941865.1 Fuerstiella sp.
GTGGGAGCAGCCGTTCTGCTATCAAAACACGTGAACCGCGGCCATGAGTCAGCGATATTCGCTGTAGTCGGACAGAACATTAAATGGCGAAAGCCAGCTGGAGACGCAGGCAAGTGAATGACTTACTGCGAACACAGCTTGCTGTAGTATCGAACGTGTTTAGGGAAGTCTTTCAGGTCGACGGTGTTGTCCAGTGTACTCATGTAGCCATTTTCAAACACTTTTTCGTTGTCGTCCCCTGGCAGGCTGTCGGGATACGTCGGTTCCTGTGAGCAGCACGGCGCTAGCCGCCGGTTATTGGCCGTGTTTTTACCTGCGGCTAGCGCATTGCGGCTCACTGTTTCAGGTAATCGGACAGCCTCCCAGGGTGGCCAGGAATTCAGTGATGCGATGCTTAAACGTGGCAACATGGTTGTTGGTTGGACTACTTCCAATTGCCGCAGCGACCGGTCAGCCGCAGGACCCTGTGGCAGATGTGGACCAGAATCCGGAGCGGCGGAAGATTCTGCAGCTGATCTTCCAGACGAACGAAGCTATTGCCAAAGACCAGTTCTCGCAGGCTGCCGAGCTATTTGACGGCGCGTGGGAACTGGCAATGCGTAACGAAGACCCGTTGTTGACGATCAACACGGACGTCGAAGATCAATTGGCTCCTGGAGAACACCGTGTCCGTGCCGGAGCTCGGTCCAAACTTGAACAGTTATTTGAAACGGCCCCGGAAGCTTTTCAACGTACGTATCGACAACAGGTCGCTCAAGCTGCGGAAGCGGCGATCAATCGTGCGTTCGGAACGGCTTACGTGAATGAAGTGGTCGCCGCGATTCTGCGATATCAGTTCACACCGGAGGCGCAGCGAGCATTGCAAAGTGTGGTGCAGTTGCGGATCAGTCGGGGTGAGTTTTTGCAGGCAGCTCTGCATTCCGGCAAGCTGCTGCGTTTGCGCAACGATACGTCAGTGGACCAGGCAGTTGGCCTGGCGATACTGTGGTGGAAGGCGGGATTGCCCGAAGAGGCGGGCGACTATCTTGCGGAAGTTGTGCGCCGACAGCCGGCGCAGCAGATCACAATCGATGGCCGGAATCTTAAACTGCCCGGGGTGGTCGCAGAGATCCCATCGTGGTTTGAAGCTCACTTCCACGGAACAACGGCGGGCTCCGGCTGGCATCAGCCTCTCGGCAACTATCGGCGGACCATGACGCAGGACGCTGGGCCTCCGGTGCTGCAGCCTCGCTGGTCTCACTCCACATTTCAGTGCCTCGCGAACGAGGATCTGGCCGCGATGCTGGAACCTCTGGCCGCGCAGCTGGAAGGTTTCTCGGCAGACCTGCTGCATTCGGCAAACTCGGTCATGCCTGTGGCCGTCCCGTTGCTGGTCGGCGACCTGCTGATTTATCGGGGTGCGGCCAATATTCGGGCGGTCCACCGTGCGACCGGGGAACTTGTCTGGGAGACCTTTCTGGTGGACCGTCAGCTGGGCAGGGCCCTGGCGGCGCTGAACCGAGCCCGGGAGAAACGCACACCATCTGTGCAGGCAACGCAGTCTTTGAACGTGAATGATATTTCGATACACCCAAGCTCCAGAATGGGATACACGGCACGTGTTCAGAACACCATTCGTCACCCATTGTTTCAGCATTGGTTTCGCGCCAACGTCGGCGGACAACTGACGACTGATGGCTCGTTGGTCTTCGCCGTTGAAGAGGCGACCGCAGAAACCATGAATGTGGATCTGGACAGTTATCCCGTCCCACCCGCGTCTCCGGTGAACTATCTGCGAGCTTACGATTTGTCCGGTCGCCTTCGAGGCGAGGCCGGCGGAAGCATCGGTCTGTCGACTGGAGCAGGTCCGGTTAATCCGCTGGCTGGGATGTACTTTCTGGGCGCGCCGCTGGTCATGGGAGATCGAATCTATGTGATGTCGGAGAGCGATCAGGGCATTTTTCTGTTGCAGTTGAAAGCCACGGGGGCGCGCGGTCCCGGTGGTGAGTTTGATATGCGCCCGGTTCGCTCACAGTTGCTGTCGACGCCGCGTCATCCACTTCGGCTTCATCCGGTCAGAAAATATGCCGGCCTGATTCCGTCCTACAGTCGCGGATTGCTGCTCTGCAACACCTGCGACGAACAGGTCATCGCCGTCTCGGCGGAAGACCATTCCGTGCGGTGGGTCTATCGGTATCCGTCCAATGTGGCAGAACATGAACTGGGGCCGGGCCGGGCCGTCATTGGAAATGCCTTCAGCCCACAACAGTCTGAAGTTTACGACCTGTTCGAAAGCTGGCGAGATGCACTTCCGCGGATTACGGGTGGTCGGGTATTGCTGACACCGCGTGATTCCGATCGCCTGATCTGCCTGGAACTGTCGTCCGGTCGGGAGCTCTGGACACGGCCACGAGGTGGACAGCGACAAATCGCGATGGCCCGGGCCGGGGCCGTCATACTGACGGGTAGAAACTTTGTCGAATCGCTCGATGTGGAAACGGGAGAACGGAACTGGATCACGCAGATTGACAACGGAATGGTCTGTGGCATGACGACCGCAAACGACCAGTTGCTCCAGGTGCCGACGTCGACGCCGGCGATCGTCACGTTGGATTCAGAAACGGGCCGCACTTTGCTGGTACGGCGGTTGGAAGGCAGTGTGCCACTGGGCAATCTTTTGACCGTTGACGGAAACGTATATTCTCAGTCCGTATCCAGAATCAGTAGCTTCGGCGGCCCTCAGGAAAGCCTGCCGTCTGCGACCGTGCTGGCCACACAGCATCTGCTGCAGCGTGATGTGGTGGCGGCGGTCAGGGTCCTGGAAGATGCCGTTCAACCGAGCAGTGGGCAGAACCCTGTGGAATTGAACCTGTCTCGACAGTTGTTGATCGACACGCAACTGGAATCTCTTCGTTTGGATTACGCGGCGACGGCGCATCGGATACCGAAACTGCGACAGCTGATCTCTGAAGTGTCGCCGGTCGATGACCAGGTCACTCGACTGATTCAGATGATGGTCGGCATGACGCTGGGAGATGTCGCATCGCTGCCGGCACAGTGGAAGCACGCCAACAGAGTTCAACGTCTGCTGGACCGGCTGAACGATCTGGAGGCACGAGGCCAGTTGCAGGACTCGAATGTGCCGCCCGCGGCGCTGGCCGAACGGATCGTCGTAATGTTTGACGACTCAGCCGCAGCACGTCACCGATACGTCACATCAGGTTCGCAGACGCAGCGGGGCCACCGCGTTGCGGCTGCCGCCATCCGATCGGCCATGGCGCTGCGGAATGCGGATGACAAACGGGACGTGCGTCGCATTGCGATACCGCAGATCGTGGAACGAATCGAAAATTCATCGTCTCCGGAAGAATCGCTCTGGTGGATCGATATGTGTACGCTGACGGGTTTTACGGACGTCGCTCAGCGAGTTTTCATGTCGGGGCAGGTTGAACTTTCACCGGTGGTTGAGACTGCCGTGCGCGATCTTCTGCTGATGACTGCCATCAATTCCAAATCGCCGACGGCGAACGAAGAGAGTTCCGTCGATGTGCTGATCTCAGACTGGGCCGACTCAGAACGCTGGCTGGACATTCGTGACCTGTTACAGCGAAGCGGCGTAGAAGTGAGTCAGAGTCCGGAATTGAAGTCTGACGGCGACGCTGCTGTTGCGACGACACACGAGCCATCTGTCGTCGCAGACTTCAGGCTGCCGGACAGTTCCGTGGTTTCCGACGCTGTGCGGGCGTTGTTGCAGAAGAGCGTGCAGTTTTCGCAGGCAGCACCCTGGCAGGGCGTCCCGCAGGTTGTCGAGTCTGAAGCGCACGCAGGCGGACCGCCCCACCGATCGTCTGATTCTGTACACAGCAACATCCCTTTGTTCGGCCCGGCCGGCGGATTTTTTAATTGGAATTTCCTGAAGAATCCCAGCTCAGTCGGGGTCAGATCGGCACCGCTGATTCATGCGTATGATGCGGAAGGGCGGCACCGCTGGACGTTTGAACCAGGCGAGCCTTTGAGCGTCACAAGCCGCTGGTCCACGCGGTCCTACAGTAAATTGTCAGCCAACTACCTGTGTGCTTATGGCCACCTGCTGGCCGCCAAACTTGGCCCGACGCTGTTCATGCTCGATTGCTCACACGCAACGCATGACGTTCCGCCGAAGGTTTTGTGGAATCTGAACATCGCGGCGACTGTGGGTGTCGCCCCGCCGTCTCAACTGTTCAGCCATGCGTGGCAGCGAACGACACAGTACGATATTCAGCCCGGCGGACTGTTTCCTGCGGGGCCGATCACGCGGCACGGCATCCCGGTTTACAGCGGTCAGCAAATGGTCATGCTCAATACTCTCACCCGTTCTATCGAATGGAAAGTCGACGGGCTGCCCAGTGACTGCACACTCGCGGGTGACGATGATTCGCTGCTGCTGTTGAGTGAATCTGCAGGAACGGTGGAAGTCCGTGACGCCGTCGATGGTGCTCTCAAGAGATCCCATCCGCTGCCGGACTGGTGGACCGCGGCGAACGAAAATTCAAATGCCTCTGTGCAATCGTTCCAGCTTGAACCGGGAGAGCAGCAACGGTTTCGCATCGCTGTGCGTGGACGATTCTGCCTGTTGTTTCGAATCAGCATCGAGAACTCGGCACTGGAATCGTTTGACCTGGCAGAAAATCGAATGGCATGGACAACCGAACTTCCTGCGGACTCTGTGGCCTCGAATATTGTGGACGGCCACGTCGCTGTACTTTCCGACGGCGATCAGCTGAAGATTTTCGATGTGGTCACCGGGCAGCTGGTTTCTGACGTGTCTGTGCCGGCCGCGGAAAAGTCTCAATACCTGTACCTGCGACCGGGCCGTGAAAACTGGCTTGTACTGACGTCGTGCCTGGATCAGGATTTCGGTGAAGAAAATCCTGTTACTGAAGCGGTCCAGGTGAATGGACAGGTGTATGCAATCAATCGCGGCGGGGGAGACGTTGCATGGACCACCAAAACTGATCACGAATGGTTGCGGACGTTGAATCCTTCCCGCAATCCTGCGCCCACCGTCAGTCCGCTGTTGATACTGCTGAAACGCCCCACGAAGCAACTTGTTCCCCGCGCTTACAACGGACGAATCTTTGACGTGCAGTCCGGGAAACTCCTCTACGAGGATCAGGACCTCGGGCGAGATCTGTCGTGGCACAGCACAACTCTGCGGCTGCAGAAGGATGCCATTGATATCGCGTTTGACAAACGAACGATCACATTCGACTACAGTCCGTAAACAAATAATTGATATTATGTCCCGAAAGTCGCTGTCAGCCTTCGAGTTGCTGGAAGAGCTGTCGCAGGACGGCTCTGATGGCGTGATCGTCTGGCGTGCTCATCCCACAGACGGTAAGGCAGACCTGCGACTGACGCTGTTCTCTGCCGAAACGTCTTCGTCGCCTGGTTTTCGGGCAGCCTTTCGTAAGGATCAGACGACTCTTGGGCAGGCACCTCATGACAATGTGCCGCTGATGCTGTTCTGGGGCGAGGACGACGGACAGTTGTTCTGCGTCACCGAGATGCTACACGGCGTTCCTCTCAGCGAACGACTTGATGCGGCCGTGGGACTGTCGTGGGATGAACTGACAGATATCGGCTGGCAGATTGCCTCCGTGCTGCAACATGCTCATAACCGCGGACTAAGCCATGGATCGCTGAGCACATCGTCAGTGTACGTTAGCAAAGGCGTTCGGGTTTCTGTCACAGATTTCGGAGTGCAGAGGTGGCTTGTCAGCAGTGACAGTGCCCCCAGCTTTGTTCAGTCCGCGGCAACGGATCTCCGCGACTTCGGACAGTTGCTGAAAGTCTCCATGCGAATGACGCTTATGAACAGCGACGTCACCGTCTCGCCCGACCAGGTTAAAGCGATGGACGAACTCATTGCGGATCTGGACAATTCCAGTTCCACCATGACGGCTCGCGATGTACAGGGCCGGCTGGGACGAATGTTGCTGGAATTCGCAGGCGATTCGATTGCGATGGTGGACGAACGAAACGGTCAGCAACTCAGCCGACGATCAATCGTTGATGAGCTCTTCGACGACGAGCCGACAGTTTCGCAGGAGTCGCGTGACGATGAGTTCACCCGTCCAGCGCCATCGCCATTGACACGGTTGGTGGTCGTGGTGGCCATCATCGCTGCGATCATTGCCGTGGTCGCGTTTAATCGTTTGTAATGCCAGTGAGTGCTTAGCTGTGACGCAACCCAGGGTTCCGAATACTTTGATACGACTGGCCCGACGTCTGTTCCCGGAACAGCCGCAGCAGGATCAGTTTGTGCAGTCATTGTCGACGCCGACCGGCTATCCCGTCGCCGTCGTGTGGATCCGGGATCGTCCGGCTGTTCCCGTCTTCGATGCTCTTCCGCGCCCGGACTGGATGCCGGATTATGTCGATCTGGTTCCGTTCGAACAACGTCCTGGCAGACACGAACTGCACGAACAGGGCGCCTACTACTGTGTTGATCCGTCATCGGTGTTTATGGCGATCGGAATGTCCTCCATGAACCAGGTGGACACTGTGTTCGACGTCTGTGCGTCTCCGGGGGGCAAGGCAGTGATGGCGTGGCGGGCCATGAAACCCGCAGAACTGTGGTGCAACGAGGTGATTGGAAAACGCATTCCTGCGTTAATCTCGAATCTGAAGCGTTGCCAGGTATCGCCCGTGTTTGTCGTCAACGCTGACCCCGGCACGTTGGCCGAAACCGCACCACGGACTGCGGACGTCGTGCTCGTGGATGCTCCCTGTTCCGGACAGTCTCTCATCGCCCGAGGCAAAAAGTCTCCCGGCTGTTTTCATCCGGCTACGATCAACATGAACGCCAACCGACAGCGTCGAATCCTGGCTAACTCCACGGCCGTCGTGAAACCCGGTGGCTACCTGATTTACATGACGTGTACTTACTCACTGAAAGAAAATGAACGAAACGTCGAGTGGCTGTTAAAGAAGCATCCGGAATTCGAAGCCCGGACAGTCGCCGCCGCCGCTGACTATCGCAGTTCGCACACTGACGTTCCGTGCTATCGTCTGTGGCCCATGCACGGCGAAGGGGCTGGCGGTTTTTTGGCCCTGCTGAAGAACAACGCCGTCCCGGACGATGAGCGAGAAAGCGAAGGGTCGCTGCGAGCGCTGAGGATTCGTTGGGCTGCGGAGTAGACGTGGGCGTGCCTCGTGGTTCCTGCAAGTGCCAGTTTCGTAGGCCATGACTTGTCATGGCAAATCGGTCGCGCAGGACAGGTCCTGACCAACGTAGCTGACTCAACGTCATTCGCAAATTTGCAAATGCCGTGCCGAACATTATTGGGCCTGACCTGAATGGCACTGTCATACGGGAAGTCTTTTCATGTGCAGTGTTTA
>JAPYTO010000312.1 GCA_029941865.1 Fuerstiella sp.
TCGAGCCTAAGCGAGGAGAGCGGGACCGCGCCGGAACCTCCCGTCACTTTGGCTCGCCCGTCTGCCACAGCCCGCGCCAGGGTTAATTCGAAATCGAACGTCATCCCATCCTCTCCTGATCATCGGATGCCCTGCGACTTTCCGCCATTTCGCAGCCAGACATCGAATTCAGCGGGAAATACGTTATTCTGGGACCGGCGTGCGTTCGTAAACAAGGAATTACAAGATTGCTCATGGCCGGAACTAAGGTAACAGTCGTCATTTGCCAGGCGCAGGGGCGAAATCCCGTCAAGCGGCAGATGGAAGAAGACCTTCTCACGGCGCTCATTACGGAGCCGGGTGTGGACGTGTCTCTGGTCCCGCATCTCTACGATATGCCGTCCGATCACACGGGCACGTTGTTCCTGAAGTCCGTCCCCGGAAATCTGGTGGTACTCGGCTGGCTGTATGAGCGGGCCACACGATGGACGCTGGACCGCGCTGGCGTACGTGGGCAGGAAGGTACTTCATTGATCGTCAGCGAACGCGACGAAGACATCGACGAAGAAGACCGGCATGAACCGCGCGGGATCGGCACCGTTGATGTGCCGGATCGAAAACTGTACTGCCTGGACCTTCGAGTTCGCAGCGACGCGGCTGATTATGTCAACGAGATCAAACGCATCGTCGACGAAAACAGCGTCCAGACCGTGGACCTGATGAGCTTCATCAACGGTTCGCCAAAACGTGCTCAGCTGCAGCGTTACCTGCACCCCGAACGTCAGCTGGAAGCGCGCCGCGCTTTGGATGGCGGATCGACGGCCCTCGCTGACAGAGAGGCTCTGCCCGAAGATACCCGGCGACGCTGGTATCCGGTCATCGATTACACTCGCTGCACAAACTGCATGGAGTGCATCGATTTCTGTCTGTTCGGTGTCTACGGAGTCGACGCTCTGGACCGCATCCTTGTGGAAGAACAGGACAGTTGCAAGAAAGGGTGCCCGGCCTGCAGTCGAGTGTGTCCGGAAAACGCGATCATCTTTCCTCAGCACAAGACTCCCGCCATCGCCGGTGCGGATGGCGATGTTGGCGGCATCAAAATCGATCTGTCAAAGCTGTTCGGTGGCGACGACGGAACGTCCGCTCTGGACATGGCCGTCAAGGAACGTGACCAGGAACTCGTTCTCGACGGTCGCGCAGCGGTGGGCATGTCGGTAGGCGTCGGCAGTCGCAGCCACGACGAATTTGATGACCTGATGGACGATCTCGACGCATTGGAGTTTTAGTCTTCAGCCAGAGCGTCGGGACTCCTTTTCGTGCACAGAGCCGAGCTGCGCCAGCACACAGGTGCTTTCAAGGCACGAATTCGTCGTTTAACCACGTTGCCCAGCGGGCCGCGCTCTTCGGCACGCTAAACGCGGGCGTTGCCCACGCGGTTAAACGATTGACTGTATAAGTTGCGTAAGGAACAAGTCGTTCGATGCAGCAGAAAGGACAAATCGCTTACCCAGCCAACACTTGCGGAGCGATCGGTGTTGAAATCGAGCGGCGTCCGCGTACACAATACGTCTCCCACCCCTCGTTTCTTTTCGAAACAGATCTGTCTGCATGCCCCCCACACTTTCCTGGACGAATTTCCTGTCGCAACACTTCCGCCGCGCGTGCACAGTTGTTGTGGCCGTTGGACTTGGCGGAGTTGGTGTCGGCGCCGATGACCCCTCAAAAATGACGCAGGAACAGCGTGCCTTCGTCACTTCCAAAGTTATCCCGCTGCTGGAATCTCGTTGCTTTGAGTGCCACAAGGGGCCGCAGAAGCCCAAGGGCGGATTGTTGCTGACAGGTCGACAGGCCATCCTGCGTGGCGGCGAAAGCGGCCCGGCCATTGTGCCCGGCAAACCGGAGGAAAGTCTGTTGGTTGAGGCAATTCGCTACGAAAGCTTCGAGATGCCGCCCCGCAGCCGGATGCCTCAGGCGGAAGTGGATATCCTTGTCAAATGGATCGCCGATGGCGCGCTGTGGCCCACGGAACTCGACGCCCACACCGAAGCTGTTCCGACCGATGAATTCCCACTGGAACAACGAAAACAAAGTCACTGGGCCTGGCAGCCCATCGTCGATCCGCAGCCTCCTGCTGCCAATAACCCGGACTGGTGTGCTGTTCCGACTGACGCCTTTGTCCTGTCACGTCTGGAAAATACCGGACTTCAGCCTGCCGCGGATGCGGATCGACACACTTTGATCCGACGTCTGTATTTTGACATCATCGGCTTGCCTCCGTCGGTCCAACAGATTGAGGCTTTCGTTGCAGATGCGGCCGCGGACGATGAGGCCCTGAAGACGGTCGTGGATGAACTGTTGCAGTCGCCGCACTTTGGTGAACGGTGGGGACGTCACTGGCTCGATCTGGTGCGCTATGCCGAAACGCTGGGCCACGAATTTGATTATCCGCTGCACAACGCATGGCGTTATCGTGACTACGTGATCCGAGCCTTCAATGCAGACGTGCCGTACGACCAGTTTGTCCGCGAACATGTGGCAGGCGACCTGTTGTCACGGCCTCGTCTGCACCCCACAGAAAAATACAACGAGTCCATTATTGGTACGGGCTTCTGGTTTCTGGCTGAAGATAAGCATGCCCCTGTTGACGTACGCGGCGAGGAAGCCGGAAAAGTCGACAACCAGATCGACGTGTTTTCGCGGTCGTTTCTGGGGTTAACGGTCGCCTGCGCTCGGTGTCATGACCACAAGTTCGATGCAATTTCCACGAAGGATTATTACGCTTTGGCAGGTTTCCTGCAGAGCTCTCGTCGCCACACCGGCCTGTTGGATCCCGGTCAGAAAATCAAGCGGCATGTTGACGAACTGTTCACCGCTGGTGTGGCTGCGAAACGTGAGTTGGCACAAATCGACGCTACGTATGACGCGGTCGGGTTTCAGAAGTATGCGGCCGCCGCCATGGAGGCGATTAAAGGACAGCCGACTGCCGCTGTTGCTGAAACTCGCGCCCCCGTTCTGTTTGAAGACTTTGAAGACAAATCCTTTGGCAAATGGAAGGTCACCGGCGGCGCCTTTGCCGATGGCACGTCGGATGCCTCGTTCGCGGGGCAGTCACTATCTGGCTTTCAGGGAAAACGGCTGGCAAACTCATGGCTTCGCAGCGACGGACTGCAGGGGGAGCTGATTTCCCCTAAATTCAAAATCGAACATCCGCACATCTCGTTTTTGATCGGTGGTGGCAATCACAAAGACAAGACCTGCATGAATCTGTTGGTCAACGGAAAGACGGTACGAACGGCGACAGGGAAGAACAGCGACAAGGTGCGGCTTCATTCGTGGGACGTGACTGAATTCGCCGGCCGGCATGCTCATCTGGAAATTATCGATCACCACACGGGCGGCTGGGGCCATATTGACATCGACCACATCGTCTTCAGTCAGCTTGCAGCGAAGGGGCCGCGTCGCAATGTAACTGTCGTGGCCAAAGAACGAGACTGCGATTCGGGAACACTTAACCGCTGGGTGCAGGCTCTGCAAAACAAGGATAACGCTGTTGTGACATCGCCGCTGTCGCTGCCGGCTCGTCTCGCCCAGGCAGAAACCGATCCGGCAGCGACCGTGCGACGGTGGCAGAAGGAAGTGACTTCTGCAAACCACGCCGCGACCTCGAACACCACTCTGTTTGCCGATCTGCGAGACGGTATTTCCAGCGACTGGTTTTTGAGCGGACACGCGTTTGCCGGGCACTCGGCAGACATTGAACCCCTGTTTTCATGGCACAGCGACGGACTGCATTTCGGCGACTGCACTGGTGTGACGTCCTCAGCGCTGTCCACTGAATTGCGAGGCACGTTCAGCAGCCCGACCTTCGAACTGCAGCACCCTGAAATCCTGGTGCGCGTGGCCGGAGAAGGCTGCCGAATTCGACTGGTCATCGACGGTTACGTCATGAACGAATTCAGCGAACTACTGTTCAGGGGTGCCAAACAGAAGATTGATACTGCCGGCCGTTTTCGGTGGATCCGTCTGGCCGGAGACGTGCAGCGTTATCGGGGGCACCGAGTTCATTTGGAATTTCTGGACGAAGGCAACGGCTGGTTCACTGTGCAGGAAGTCCGCTTTGCCAATAAGGCGGGAGCCGCACCACCCCAGGACACACCGCACACATTGAATGTGGCAATCAGCGCAGCTTATAACGGCAGCAAGGCATCCACCGTGAATGATGTTGATGGAATTCTTGCTGTCTGGGCGGCGGCGGCATCTGCAGACATCAGCGCCGCCCGTGCTGTAATCATCGATAACGACCTGGCCGAAATCTCATCCCCATGGAAAGTCACCGAAGACCACTGGGCGAAACTGGCAAAGGGTATTCCGGCGCCGATGCCTGTGATTGCGATGACCGACGGAACACCGGAGAACGAACATGTGTTTATTCGTGGCAGTCATCTGCACCCGGGTGAAGTCGCGGAACGCAGAATTCTGACGGCGCTGCACTCCTCGGATACCGAGCAATCGTTTACCGGCAGCGGGCGGCTGGAATTAGCCGACCAGCTGGTCTCTGCAGATAACCCGCTGCTCGCGCGAGTCGCCGTCAACCGAATCTGGCATCATCTGTTCGGAGTGGGAATTGTGGAGTCCACCGACAACTTCGGTGTGCTGGGAAAAGAACCTACACACCCGCTGTTGCTGGATTTTCTGGCGACACAATTTCGCAACAACGGCTGGTCGATCAAACAGATGATTCGCACGCTGGTTCTGTCACGCACCTATCGTATCAGCAGTCAGCGGTCCGCCGATGGTGACAGACTGGATCCGGCCAATCATCTGCTGCATAAAGCACGAATTCGCCGATTGCAGGGCGAAGCGGTGCGAGACGCCATTCTGACCGTGTCCGGCCGACTGGATCGGACCCTGTTCGGAAGTCCTGTGCCCGTGCATCTGACCGCCTTCATGCAGGGACGAGGACGGCCAAAGGTTGATGGTCCGCTGGACGGCCACGGCCGCCGCAGCATTTACATCGCTGTGAACCGAAATTTTCTGTCGCCCTTCATGCTGGCTTTCGACGTGCCGGCTCCGGTCACCACCACGGGCAAACGCGTGACATCGAACGTACCCGCACAGGCTCTGATTATGCTCAACAACGAATTTGTAAATCAGCAGGCGCGCTTGTGGGCAGAGCGGCTAATCGCAGCACAGTCGTCGTCACCGAATGAAGTGCTGGCCGCGGCATGGCATCAGTTGTTTGGTCGTCCGGCGACTGCCGACGAACTGACGCCTCTGCTGGAGTTTACCAATGCTTCCGAAGCAAACGCGAAACCGTCGGACGGGAATCGGCCTCTGTCGCTGAAAACGCTCACGGAAGTCTGCCACGTTCTGCTGAATTCCAAAGAGTTTGTTTTTCTGCACTAAAGAACTGCTTCTATTTGTTATCTCTCAGGAAAGCCGATGTTCAAATACAGTCTGAACTCCAGCACGATCAAGACCACTCCCATTCTGCGCAAGATTGCCGTTGCTGCCGACGCTGGATATACGGGCATCGAACTCTGGCACGACGACATGACTGCTCATGTTGAAGCTGGTGGCACCATCGAAGAGATTCGCAAATGCGTGGACGATCACGGAATGAAAGTCCCCACGACCATCCACATTCATGGCTGGTTTCAACCGGTCGGAGAAGAACATACTGTCGCTATGGACACTGCGAAGCGGAAGCTGGAACAGGCCGCAGTCGTGGGAGCACCTTTTGCCGTTGCCGGTCCGCCGCATGATCAGGCGGACCGGCAACTGGGACAACGTCATTACCACGAGCTGCTGCAGTTGGGGGCTGAGTTCGGAGTCCGTCCGGCGTTCGAATACCTGGGATTTGTGGAAGACATCAAGACAATCGACGACGCCATCGAAATTGTCGAAGGCAGCGGGCACCCCAATGCCTGCATCGTGCTGGATCCGTTCCACTGTTATGTCGGTGGAGGAGGTATGGAATCCATCGCGAAACTCAATGTCGAACAGATCGCCATCTCACACTTCAACGACGCACCGGCCGATCCGCTGCCGCATACTCAGCGAGACCCGGATCGAGTCATGCCGGGCGACGGAGCCATCGATCTGAAACGCTACTGTGAACTGCTGAGGCAGATCGGATATTCCGACTTCGTCTCACTCGAACTATTCCGCCCGGACCTGTGGGAACAGGATCCGCTGGAAGTCGCAAAGGCCGGCCTGGAAAAAATGCGATCCGCGGCAGAAGGATAACAGTTGGTACGTTGGAACTGCCGTTCGTATTTGTGTGTCACTGGCGCGGCCAGTGAGTTTGTCAGTCGGACCGGCTTTCTTTAAATTCATCTGGCCATTACACACTGAGTTCCCACGATGCCGGATCTTGCCCAGACCCACGATCTCGTTTCCAGTCTGTTCCAACGCGAGACCAGCGGCGTAACACGACTGACGGACGAACAACTGCAGGACTACGAACGTGATGGTTTCGTCGTCGGCCCGAAGATTCTCACAGCTGTTCAGATCGAGGCTCTGCGTGCGGAACTGGCAGAACTGACTGAGCCCAGTCACCAGGGCCACGAATTGTGGTACGAATACAATTCCAATGAATCGGCCGACCCGAACGCCGTGCTGTTTCATGCACTGGGAGCGTGGCGACTGAGACCCGGGTTTCACGATTGCCTGTGGAATTCCGCATTCGTTGTTCCGGCGGAACAACTGCTGGGCGGCGACGTCCGGTTCTGGCACGACCAGTTATTCTGCAAGCCAGCAAAACACGGTGGAATTGTGGCGTGGCACCAGGACTATTCGTACTGGACACGCACCAAACCGATGGCTCATCTGAGCTGCTGGATTGGCCTGGATGACGCCACCGTCGACAACGGTTGCATTCATTATGTGCCGGGCAGCCACAAATGGGACCTGCTGCCGATCACCGGACTGGCCGGCGACATGACGGCGATCAAAGACGTTCTTACTGACGATCAGTGGCAGAAATTCGTCAAGCCCGTGCCGGTGGAGCTAAAGGCGGGAGAATGCGTTTTCCATCATCCTCTGATGGTCCACGGTTCCTTCGCGAATAACACAGACCGTCCCCGCCGGGCCCTGGTTCTGAACGTCGTCAGAGACGGAGTCTGCAGTGATGTCGACGAAGCGTTGCTGGAAGGAACCGACATCATTGCCAAAGGTCAGCCTCTGGGCGGAACGTTCTATCCCCTGCTGTCCTGAACCGGGGTGGGCCGTCATCGTTTAACCGCGTGCCCAGCCGGCCCCGCTGCTCTTTCACGACAAGCGGTCTCAATACAAGCACGCAGCGCAAGCAAGTGAGTTGCGAATCCGGTTTTTCCATGCACTACGTTCGAGCAC
>JAPYTO010000313.1 GCA_029941865.1 Fuerstiella sp.
CCAAGGTCCGCAAAAAGGCACAGACGGCCGCGGGGCAGTGGCAGGCTGAGTTGAACCTAGGCATTGACGCCCAGGGCCGTATCACGCGATGGGCAGACTTTCGTTTTCGGTATGAAGAAGACCATGCGTTCGGCTTGAAGGATAAATCCGCAGAGGACATTGCGGTAGTCTTTAACGTCATTGAGGCCATGATGAAGCCCGATACGTTGAGTCGCATCACACCACAGTGGCTGATACGTTTCGTAAAGCTCCGCGTCGAACAGGGGCGTGCAAAGTCAACCATCGACGGTGACCTGCGGCAGTTGAAGGCTGCGTTAAACTGGGCCAAGAAGCAGGGGTATCTGAAGTATGTTCCGGACTTCCCAGTACAGAAGAACGTCCGGAAGGTGAAGCTGATGAAGGGACGACCAGTCGTCGCCGAAGAGTTTGACCGCATTCTGGATGCAGTGGACATCCTGCATGAGCGGCAGCGAGAATCGATCCGATTCCTCCTGTGGGGCCTTTGGTGGTCCGGTCTGCGAATCGGCGAAGCCCTCATTTTAACGTGGGACCAATGGGCCGAAGGCATCCGCGTCGATACAACTGGTGAATTCGTTGTCCTGCTGATCAGCGCCGAAGATGAAAAGGGTGGTAAGGACCGTGAGTACCCGATCGCCCCAGAGTTTGAAGAATTTCTGCTCAGTGTTCCGAAGTGCGATCGCAAAGGTTACGTCTTTAATCCGCTTCTGAGCCGTGGTGTCAGCCGACGGGGCGATAGTGTTGGGAAGGTGCTGACGAGAATCGGTGAAGCGGCCGGAGTGAAGGTTGACGAGATCCGCAAATCTGTCGGTAAAGGGAAGCGGAAGAAGGTAACGCCCGTATATGCGTCAGCGCATGACTTCCGCCGGGCATTCGGTACCAGATGGGCACAACGAGTGAAGCCGATGGTGCTTCGCGAGCTGATGCGCCATGCAAGCGTCACAACGACCGAGGCGTACTACGTCGGGTTTGAGGCACAGGAAACAGCGCGGCACCTTCGCTCCGTCATGCAGGCGGAGACCCCAAGACCGACTCCAGGACCGATTTCAGACGAAAAAGGTGAATTGAAGGGTGAATTGGAGAAGTAGCGAGTCTCTGGGAATGGCGTTTCACCAATGAAAACGCAGTACACCTGGTAGGATTCGAACCTACAACCTCCGGATTCGTAGTCCGGTGCTCTATCCAGTTGAGCTACAGGTGCTTGACTAAAACATCAATGTTTTTACACTTTCCGGTATCGGCTGAACCGATCGCGATACCAGCTACGATACCCGGAGAGCACTGATGGTAGTTACCAAGTCGGCAACAAGGCCGGGCAAACCATACAAAGAGTTTCCACTTTTTCCACACCCGAACGGGCAATGGGCAAAGAAAATCCAAGGGAAGCCTTGGTACTTCGGGAAATGGGAAAACCCTGACGCTGCATTGCAGCGATACCTTGACGAAATCAACGACATCCAGGCGGGGCGCGATCCCAGACGAACGGGTATCGAACTGGTATCGGACACGATTTCCGTCGTCGACATGCTGAACATGTATCTGACGTCAATGGACCGGAAGCAGGCAGCGGGCGAAATATCGGCCCGGCATTTCGGCGACTGCAAGCGGTCCTGCAAGGTAGTCGCTGATCACTTTGGGCGTAACGTCCGTGTGCCCGCGTTGCGGGCAACTGACTTCTCCGCACTGCGGAAAGCGTTTCCATCGACATGGGGAGCGACGAAAGTAGGGATGGAGATCCAGCGGATGCGAACGGCGTTCCGGTGGGCGGCTGAATCGGAGTTGATTCCGGCATTGCCGAACTTCGGGCCGGACTTCCGAAAACCGCCGAAGCGAGTCATCCGGATTGAGAAGCAGGAGCGACAGGCTAAGCATGGAACCCTAGACTTCACAGCACCGGAACTGCGGACTCTGGTGGACTCCAGTAATGGCTGGATGACCGCGTGCATTCTTCCGGGCGTCAACTCCGGGTTTGGTGCGTCTGACTGTGGACGCCTGAGAGTCAATAACATCGACATGGCGACCGGATGGTATGACCTGGCACGGCGAAAGACCGGCATCCCACGTCGCTGCTGGATGTGGCCGGAAACGCGAGCGGCAATCCATGACGCCATGATGCAGAGACCGTTGGCTGTCAATGATGACGACGAAGCACTGTGCTTCCTGACGTCTCACGGCAAACCAGTGTGGTGGGAGTCGGCTGCGGGCAACAAGTGCGACAACGTCGGTAATGCTCGTAACGCAAAAGTCTTCTACGTCCGTGCTCTAAAGCCTCCAAAGTGACCAGCAATACGAATGCGTTGTCGCACAGACGCGCACGTAGGAGCGCACGTTCAAGCTTTCTGAGATTTCCTAAGGTCTCGGAGCATCCAAGGCTTTCTGTGCCAATTTAATATTCTCGCCGCGTACGTGCGCGCACATACGCGCACTTACCTGCTGTTCCGAAACGCAAAAGGAAATGATGCACGGCATCGCAAACTGATATGAAAACGATTCTCAGTCTTATTGCTCTGCTCATTCTTGTCGGCGAATGCGCCACGGCTGCAGACCGTCCAAACGTCCTGCTTATTGCCGTCGATGATTTGAACGATTGGGTCGGCTGTCTTGGCGGTCACCTTCAAACACGAACACCAAATATCGACCAACTCGCAGCGCGAAGTGTGCTTTTTTCGAATGCCCACTGTCAGGGCACGATGTGTAACCCTTCGCGGATCAGTTTGCTGTGGGGACAGAGGCCTTCGTCGACGGGGTTTTACGACAATCATTATCACGTCTCGAAAGAGCCTGAGTTCCTGAAGGCGCATGTCAGCTTGCCTGCGCACTTTGCGGCCAGTGGTTACAAGACACTGACTGCGGGCAAAGTGTTTCATGGGGGTGCCACCCTCAGAAAGCATTTTCATGTCGTGGGGCCGCGGCCGGGACAGTGGCTGAAGGGTCGTGACAAGAAGACTCACGACAAGCCGAAAGGGTGGCACGGCACCTGGGACTTCGGCCCCCAGGACTATGACGAATCGAAATTCACCGATCACGTTGTGGCCACATGGGTCACTGAGCAACTTGGCAACAAACACGACAAACCATTTTTCTTCGCCTTCGGTTTCTATCGCCCGCACGTGCCGTTCTTTCCGCCGCGCCGTGTTTACGACAGTTTCAGGAACGTACAACTACCGCGCGTTGATGAAAATGACTGGAACGATATTCCCGACGCTGCGCGCAAGGTGTCGATGAGCAATCGGAAGATTCCGACGCACGACTGGATGCGCGAAAACGGCCGCTGGGAACAGGCGGTACACGCTTACCTCGCCTGCGTTCGGTGGACCGACGAGCAACTCGGCCGGGTTTTGGATGCGCTCGACAACGGGCCGCATGCGGAGAACACAATCGTCGTGCTCTTCTCCGACCACGGCTACCACCTCGGCGAAAAACATCGCTGGTCGAAGTTCTCGCTCTGGGAACGCACGACGCATGTGCCGCTGATCATCAGTGTGCCGGACGGTGTCAAAGGCAGAACGGGCAAGCCGGTCGAGTTGCTGAGCATCTATCCGACTTTGATCGATCTTTGCGGATTGCCCGCGAATCCCAGGCTTGAAGGCGTTAGTCTGCGGCCGTTGCTCGAAGACCCGAAAGCGGATTGGGAGCACGTCGCGATTTCCACGTTGGGACAGAACAATCACGCCGTGCGTGACGAACGCTGGCGATACATCCGATACGCCGATGGCGGGAAAGAACTGTACGATCATCACACTGACCCAAACGAGTGGAACAATCTCGCATCAGAATCGCCAACGCCTTCGCACGCCAAGGTCATCGCGCGTCTGAAAAACTATCTTCCCAGAAACAATGCGCCCCAACGCGGGCAATGAACCTAAGGAATGAAGTATCCCCATGATTTACAAGCCGTTGAAAATGTTCGCCGTCCTTGTGCTGCTCACCGCGACCATCACTTCGGCTGCTGACCCGACGCAGGCAAACGATTACGACGTCGTTGTCATCGGTGGTACACCTGCCGGGGTCGCAGCGGCCATCGCCGCTGCGCGTGCCGACAAAACAGTGATCATCATCGAGCAGGCGCCCGTGCTCGGAGGCGTGCTGTCTTCGGGCGTGTTGAGACTGGATGACAAGTATGTGGAATCAAACAGCGGAGTGATGGAGGAATTCCGCCAACGCGTAAAAGCCTGGCACCGCAATGAGATGGCGGACGATCCTCTGGTGCAGGCGCACATGAAACAAGACCCGCGTAGAGTTTGGAATATAGCTGAGGGGCGAGCCTGGGAGCCGCATACAGCCGCTCGTGTCTATGCGAAAATGGTCGCCGAGCATAAGAGCATTGCGACGCACTTTAACGAAGTGGCCGTGGATGCGCTGGTGGAAGGCCAGCGGGTCACGGGCGTCATCACGCGCCAGCGCGACAATCAGGGAAACCTCGGCCCGCGGCGTACCTATACCGGCAAGGTGATCATCGACGCCACATATGAAGCCGACCTGGCGGAATATGCGGACATCCCATACCGCATCGGACGCGAAGCCCGGTCCAAAGAAGAGCCTCACGCAGGACGCATCTACACAAACTATTTCCGCAGAGTGCAGGGAACACTGCCCGCCACGATCCTTCCTGAGAGCACCGGTATCGCCGACCACAGGTCACAGGCATTCACTTACAGAATCACTGCAAAGGATTACGGCCGGCCCGACCATCCCTATCGTCTGAAGGAACCGCCGCCCGGCTACGACCCCGGCAAATACAATTGGAACCGAAACAGCAAGCCGATCATCCCGAACGGAAAATTTGATCTGTTAGGAATCAACTGGGGAGGCGACCTGGTAGGGCACGGCACACGTTGGGTCCTGGCCGACTGGGAGGAACGTGTTGAAATTGAAAAGATCTACCGCAACCATGACCTTGGCTATCTCTACTACATTCAGACCAAAGGCGGCTCGCCCAACATCGGTCTCCCCGACGATGAGTTTCAAGACAATGGCAACTTTCCGTACCGACTCTATGTTCGCCAGGGCCGCCGCATCGAAGGACTCTACACGCTAACGGAAAGCGATCTGCATAAGGATCTTCGCGGAGACGGATTTCGCGGACCGCTGCTACCGGATTCGGTTGCCATTGGTGTCTATGGAATCGATGCACACCGCGTTCAAGGCCCCGACGGACGAAAGGAACCGGCTTACGGAAAAGGCGCCGCGGAAGGCACACTTCACTTGCATGATGCAACCGGGCCGTACCAGATACCCTACGGCGTGCTGGTGCCCAAACAGCACAACGGCATCCTTTTTCCAGTTGGAATTTCCTGCACGCACGTTGCCATGTGCAGCGTGCGAATGGAACCTGTATGGTCCGCGCTGGGACAGGCAGCAGGTGTCGCCGCCGCTTTGGCGATCGACAATAAGCAGCAGCTCAAAGACGTCCCCGTTGAGCAAATCCAGGATGAACTTTTAAAGCAGCGATGCACTTTGTTGTTCTACACAGACCTACCCGGAAATGCGCCCACTTTCGGTGCAGTGCAGAAGCTAAGTCTTCTCGGTGCAGTGGCCGGACCGGATATCGACGATTACAACACGGCCGCGAAGTCCGAAGGTTTGAGCACTCTGGAAATGAACGCCTATCGTTTCCGCCCCAATGAACTGATCACACTCGGCGAGTTTTCCCAAATGGCTGTTAACGGACTTCAGATTCCGCTCAGCATTACTGCTTCACACTTCACAGACGCACCCCGAGGGCATCCCGCCTACACATACATCGAAACGCTCTACGATTATTCAACGCAATCCAAACAGCCGTTTTTTGACTTTGAACCGAGCAGTGACTTGAAGACCGCACTCGCTCACCCAGATAAAAAGGTAAGCGGAGCCCAGGCAGTAAGAATCCTCTCCGGGCTGCTTAAGAAAAAAGTCCCCGCGCATTCCAATCCAGATGCAGACCTTACGCGGGGTGAAGCGGCGCAGCTCGTTTATCAATATCGTGAGCCAGGGGACTTGCCCGATCTGCCTGAAGCTCCGGCATCATTTCCGGGGGCTCGGGAAACCCGATCCGTGAGCGAGGCCTCTTTTTCTGGATCGATCAATCCAAAGTCACTTCCGGGGGTCGTCCTCGACGACGCGATCGCGAAGCTGACAGGGAACTGGTCACGCTCAACCAGTTTCAAACCCCACATCGGCCGCGGCTACATCTACAGCGGGCAGAAAGACGACAGTACAAAAGGCGATGGTAAAGCTACCGCAACCTTTCGAGTTCAAGTACCGAAGTCCGGTCGCTATCAACTGCTGATGGCTTATTCGGCTCACGAAACTCGAGCGAAGAATGTCCCCGTCAGTGTCTCGTCGGGTGATCAGCGCAAAGACTTCGTGGTCGACCAAACCGTTTCACTTCCCGATGGCAAACACTTTCGTCTGGTCGACACGGTGGATCTTGCTGCAGATACAGAGACGATTATTCAAATCTTCAACTCCAATACCGCCGGATACGTGATCCTTGATGCTCTGCAACTACTGCCGATCAAACAGGAGTCGAATAAGAATGACTAACACACCTAATGAACTGCGACAACAAACATGAAAACACAACTTAATCGTCGTCACTTTCTCCGCGGAGCGGGTGCTCTGATCGCGTTGCCTGCGCTCGAATCGATCGGCTTTCGCCGCTTTGCTTCGGCTGCCTCAACAGCTCCCGCCGCCCCTTCCAAACGCTGCGTCTTTCTAAGCAGCGGCTTTGGTGTGACCAAAGAGACCTGGTTTCCTGACCAGGCCCGCACCGGCTCCGACTATGAACTCTCTGAGGGGCTCTCTCCGCTGGCCCGTCACCAGTCCGATATCACCGTGGTGCAGGGATGCGCGAACCAGTTCACCAACGAAGCTCACTGGGGCAGCACGTTCTGGCTCACGGGGGCAAATCGCTATTCCGTGCCCGGCCAGAACATGGCCAACAGCATCTCCGCCGACCAGGTCGTCGCGCAGCATCTGGGCCAGGACACTCGCTTCTCCTCGATCCAGCTCAACGCTGCCAGTCTTGAGGGTCACGGCCCTGGGCTGTCCCTGGCCTGGGACGGGCGCGGCAAACCCGTCGCCGGTCAGGACGATCCGGTTCAGGTTTTCCACAAGCTGTTCTCTGCTGACGACATGCCCCTGGAACAACGCCAGGCGGCCATCGCCGAGAACCGCAGCGTCCTGGACGCGGTTCTCACCCAGGCCAGACGCGTGCAGCGCGGTCTATCCAAAACTGACACGGACAAGCTCGACGAATACTTCCAGGGCATTCGCGACATCGAGACGCGTCTTAAAA
>JAPYTO010000314.1:0-3906 GCA_029941865.1 Fuerstiella sp.
CTCGCAGAGTTCGGGCGATGAACAGCAGACTCCCGAAGTCTGGCGACTCCGGCTATCTGTGCTACTCTGAGTCGGCCAGCTTCTCATATTCCGCCAGCAATGGTCGATAGGCGTAGGCATTCAGTACGGCAATCACGCCGCGATCACTTTGATCCTGCGCGACATCGGACAATGTGCTGATGCAGTTATGAGTCTGCTCAATCGCTGTTTCGAGGTGCTCCAAAGCCTTTTCCATATCACCGGCCTCTTGTGCCAGGTGAGATTCACGAACGGCTTTCACTGCCCCCAGGTATTCCAATGCGAACTCGCTGCGTTTGGCGTAGTAAAACAGAATTGGCTTGGCGTCCCCGTCGATCGCTCCGTTAGCGCGATACAACTCAACCATGTATTTTGTGTAGGCATCGGTTGCCTCCTGCCACCATTCGGGAATGGGATTTTCGTTGTAATGTTTCATCAACATTCCCGGGACAGGAAATGTGAATCCAATGGCGTGTTTGTCGATGAGGTCGGTTGCAGTCTCGAGGTGTTGCCACGCCTTCCACAAGCGATCGGCCGCGGCTGCGTTTCCTGTTGCTGTGGTCCACAACTCCCTGACGGCCTGTTCGGCGGTGAGATCCTTTTCCCATGAGGCCCGGGCAAGAAAGTACACGGCCGGATCGAGTTCAGCGGGCACCCAGTAGCGCGTTGAGAATCCTGCCCAGCCCTCTTCCTTGATGGATTTGGTCAGAGTGCTCAGGCTCTGCATGGCTGATTGGGGCAGAATGCCGACATTGTCATCCGCCAGCGTCATAATCAGTTCGCTGGAAACTTTTCCCGCCGGTACCTGAGCGATCAGGTCTTTGTTTTCCACTGACCGCCGAGAAGTGTAATCCACGAAATTCAGGGTTCCGGCATCCGGGGGGACCACATGATTCAGCACCGGAAACAGCGCGGGATCAACACTTGTCATCACAAGCTGCACACTGCTGCCGTCCGCGCGTTTCAGCAGTTGTGAGTCGTCAAACAATGACTGGAAGAAAGCCAGTCCGACAAGGTTACCACGAACCGCCTGCTCGCCTCGGTCACCGGAAACAATCGTCTGACGATCTCGGGCAAGTTGACTCAGCTTTTCGACGGTCAGGTCAGCAGGCACGCCTCGACGCTTGAGTTGCTTCAATGCGTCTTCCGCGTGCTGGCCCCATGTGGGGAACTCCGGCATTGTGACGTACAGCGTGTCGAGCGTTGGGTAGGTGTCGATGTAGGCGCGAATTTTTGTCGCGACAAGTTTACGAAGAGTGCTGTCCGTTGGCCCCTGTCCGCCTGCTGGTGTGATGGTCAGGTTATTCAGTTGGTGCGCAACTTTCGATCCAGGCAGTGTCTTCTGAAACTCCAGTGGGAACTCACACGCCACGATGCTGACGCCGACGGACATACCCAGCTCATGAGCAGAATCGATGATCGCCTGCATGTGCCGCTGGCCGGCTGCATGCCGGTCGTCGGGTGTCGTGAGACCGGCGAAGTCGGGGTTTTCGAAAAGTCGTTTTCCGCCAAACGCCTTTTTGCCGGCCGTATCGCCGTCGAGCGGAAACTTCTCATCAAACCAGTGCGTTGCCGTTGATTTTTTGACGCCGCCAAATTCGTACTGCACAAACGGCTGCCACGGATAGACCGACAACATCAGCCGATTGAATTTCAGCTTGGCCAGCTGTCGCAGAAAACGTTTGTGTTCTGCAGCGCCCCATGATTCCGGACCAATGGCAAAGTCGTTGATGGTTCGCCACGTACGCGACCGCAGTTCCGGTTCCATCACCGTATCGATGCCGTCCAGGTTCAACGGTTTTTTGCTCTGCGGATACATGTCACCCCGCGGCAGATAGCGAATGCCAAGTCGATATCCGAGTTCGTACGCCGCCCACAAAGTGGCAGCCGGGCTGCCGCCTCCGACGGCATGGAGAGACTTGTCCGGCAGTGACTGAATCACGATGCCCTGATCAGAAACGTCGGGCCAGCTGGTGAATAATGTCGCAAGCGGAGGATTGGTTGCCGGGCTGCCAACGAAAACCGTTGTGATTGCGTCAGGCGAGGCAGCAGTCCCCACGACCACGTGAATATCTGAGAACAGGCGTTCAAACTGCCCCTTCAATTCGTCCGCGGCGTACTTTTCGATCTGCGGCGCATGCGGGCCGTGAACGATGTGCACTTTGTCCGCCGCTGTGGCGGGCAAACCGCAGCACAGCATCGCAACGGAAAGCAGCGAAACCATTCTCGTGTTATTCATTCCGTCTCCTCCGAGAAGCAGAAGACCTTGTGAAGCGTTCGCACATAAAGACGGTTGTTGGCGATCGCCGGAGTTGCGATCACGCTGTCGCCGATATCGTTTTTGGCAAGCACTTCCAGCGTCGGTCCGCTCTTGAGCACCACAATGTTGCCGTTTTCTCCCGGTACGTAGATGCGGTCCCCGGCGGCGATGGGTGAGGCATAGTAGTTGCCAAAATTGCGAATACGTTTCTTTGTCCAGATGGTACTTCCGTCCTCAAGGTTGAAGGCGGCCGAGATGCCGCCCTTCTTGACCATCAGCAGCCGCCCGTCATAGGCCAGTGGCGAAGCGATGTTGGACGGAGTCTGGTGATCAAGGTTGTAGATCAGGTGGGTCTTCGTGACGTCTCCGTTTCCGCCGCCGCGAATGGCCTGAATAATATTGCCGCCGCCAACGCGGTTGGTTTTTGCCTGGAAAGCGTCGTCAATTTCGTCACCGACAAGGTAGCCATCTTTGTTGTGGTCACCCTTGTCAAACTTCGCGTGAAATGCGGGTTCCAGTTCGTCTTTGGCCAGCTTTTCGTCCTGATTCGTATCCCGCCACTGCAGCAGCGCGAATTTCAGAACGCGATCTGTGTCACCGTAACTCTGGGCCGTGATATATACCCGGTCGTCCTGCACAACTGGTGTGACCATGATGGTTCGTAGTAAAGAATTGCAGGTCCACAATTCTTTGCCGGTCGCCGGGTCGTAGCCCTTCATCTTGCCGCTACCGGCGACAACGACATCGGTTCGACCGTTTGCCGTACACAGCACGGGGACGGCGTATCCGCCCAGCATTTCCGGACGATCAGTGTACCAGCGCACGCTGCCGGACTTGACGTCGAGTGCGATCAGATACGAAGCCAGATCATCGTCCAGATTGAAGATCACCGTATCGCGATAGATGATTGGCGAATTGGCCGCGCCCCATCCCATCAGATAGAACGGTTCCGGCAGCTCATACCGCCACAGTTCGTCGCCCGTTTTTGCATCCAGGGCCAGCAGGCCGATGGTACTGAAATGCACGAACACGCGTTCGCCGTCAGCAGCAGGAGTCGAAGACGCGTGCTCATTCGGCGGCGTGATTTCCGGCAGCCGTCTGCCAGCATCAAATTCACTTTTCCACAACTGTTTGCCTGAGGCGGCGTCGAGTCCACGGACGGCAAACTTTCCCGCGGCGGTCATCTCTGTGACATAGCAGCGCCCGTCGGCTACGATCGGGCAGGCCACTCCTTTGCCAAGATTCAGCGACCATCGGACGTTGTGTTCCGCCGAAAATTCAATGGGTGGGTGGGTGCTTTCTGCCGCAACGCCGGTGGCGTTGGGTCCGCGAAACTGAGCCCAGTCTTCCGCATACAGCAACGTGGGAAACCCGATCCCAACTGCAGCAAGACCGCAAAAACAGAATCGAAGTATTCGGGCATTGGCAGCCATTGATCAACTCCACTGTGTCAGATCGCTATTCAGCAACAGCAGACTAGGGCGGCCAGCTTCTTACGTCAACGATGCCGGAGCATTTTGCGAATGGATAAACAGATAGCCGCGGGCGCAAGTCCGTGGTCCGGAGTTCCGGGTAAGCCTCCACAAATCGCTGGAGGCGGTACCGATCCCACCCGAACGGATCCGGAG
>JAPYTO010000314.1:4006-7266 GCA_029941865.1 Fuerstiella sp.
CCGTCAAACTGTGGAAGCCGTAGCAATTGTTATTCCTGGGCCACGTGGCACTGCGCACATGTTGTTGTCAGTGCCAGCGGATCCATTTGGTGATGATGCTCGCTGTAGGGTGCCAGTTCGGCGTGACATTGAAGGCAATCGCGTTTTCGATCGAGTGCAACACGGTGAGCCTGTTCGAAGTGCCAGAAACCTTCGCGCGGACTGTTGATCAGCGAGTCCACGTCGTGACAACTCGCGCAGTTTTGTGTCCTGTCGCCGGCAGGTACAGTTCCGGGTGGCGACTTTCCCAGGATCGACCACGCCGCCGCGCGGCCGGTAACGATGCAGGGACCGAGAAAGGTGCCTTCCAGAGCAGCTTTGCCGTTGATTCCCGCAAGGCCGGTCAGTTCGCCAACGGCATACAAACCGGAAATCGGCCGGCCGTTTTTATCGGTCACCCGGCACTGACGATCTATCGCGACACCGCCCATGCTCTTGCGAGTCAGCGGCCATGCCTGCATGGCGTAGAACGGCGGAGTTTGAATCTTTGGCGAGGCCGTGTTGTTGTATTCCGTGCGGTCCGGTCCAAAGCGGTGGAAGTCTTCATCAATTCCCCGTTCCACAAGCTGATTGTATCGCCGGATGGTGGCGGCCAGGTTTTTGGGCGGCAGCCCGGCTTTGACAGCCAGTTCGTCAATCGAATCTGCCTGAGTCACCAGATCAGGATTGCTGATGATCAGACGCTCGACCTTCTGGAAACTGGCCCACTCTGACCCGGATACGCTGAAATTCGATTTGCTCGCTTCGTCGAAAATCCACCACACCGTCACTCGGTCCTGTTTCAGCATTGGCGGCATCACAGCCTTCGCCCAGTTGTGCAGATTGGCAAACCGATGGCCATCCGGGTTGACGATGATTCCGTGCATGTTGGCCGCGCTCAGGCCGCGGTTGCTGTCCGACTGTCGCGGGTCACGGATGCCGGTGAAGTAATTCCACTGGTGATCCATCTTTACAAGCCGCCCGCCCGCCGTCTGAGCGAGTCTGTGACCGTGGCCGACGGAATTGCGCCCGGAGCCGGCAAGAATGCGTTCCGGGAATGTTACATCCTGCGGCCAGAATTCACGGACCATATCCAGATTGCTCTGAAATCCCCCGGTTGCCAGAACAACGTGGTTACTGCGGACGTTTTTTGTCGTGCCGTCACGCAGTTGACGAAACTCGACCCCAACAATCCGGCCATCCGATTCCAGCAGCTTCGTGGCCTGATGATTCCAGGAAAACCGAATGTTGCTGTGCTTCAGACACTCGCGATAGATCGGCATCACCAGGCCGATTCCGCGACCGACGGGTTGATGAAAACGGTCGACGGAATTGCCGGGTGCCGTCAGCACACCCTCAAAGCGAATCCCGAGCTGAACCAGCCAGTCGTAGATATCCTGTCGCGAATGATCGACGTAGTAGCGAACCCATTCGGCATCGGCGTCTTCACCCCAGGTTATGAAATCCCTGTAGGCCAGGTCCGGCGAGTCTTCGAGTCCTGCCTGCCAGTGTACCGGCGTGTCCACAACACAGACACCTCCCTGTGACATGACCGCATGCCCGCCGAACACTGACGACATGTCGAAAACCGTCACATCGACTCCCGCCCTTCCAAGTTCCAGCGCAGAACACAGCCCCGAGATTCCCGCTCCCACAATGATTACGCGTTTGTCCTCATTGTCCGTTTGCCGGTCGGCTCGGTCCGATACGTCGGTCTGTGCGGACACGGGATGGATCACCGGCCTGCACAGCCAGACCAGCGGAAGCACCACGAGAGCAACGGTGACGATCGCCAGACGCCCGAGAAATTTGTGCATTTGATTGACTCATGGTGTGGAAGAAGAGATTGCAGCCGGCGGCCCGTTCTGCAGGGTTTTGTAGCCGGATTTGACAGAATTCGGAGCGTTTCGTCGAATCTCAGAAGACTCACGAACTCTGTCTTTACGGCGTTGCCTTTCAGAGCGCCGACCGATTATGGCACAATTCTGCCACGGATGGACACACAGACGCAAAGCACTGATACGTTTCTTTCACTGGAGGCCGGACATGGATCGACGATTCTTTTCGCAGTTGCTGGCGTTTGGTGCCGGACTGTTTTCAACGACGCAGATTGCCGCAAAGGATGACGCCGCGGGCAGCAAAAATGGCGCCGACAAGCCAGAAGGCCATACGCCGGTCAGTTCTACAGCGTCGTCCGGGCTGCCCGTGACGGTCAGCGACTTTGTCGGCCAGGCAGCCGCCAGACTTCCGAGGGCATCTTTTGACTACGTCACAACCGGTTCCGAAGACGAAGTCACGTTGCGCGACAACGTGGAAGCGTTTCGCCGCATTCGCGTTCTGCCTCCGCTGCTGCACGGAGTGGACCAAACCGATCTGTCGACCACAGTGCTCGGCCAGAAGATTTCGATGCCCGTTCTGCTTGCCCCGGTGGCTGCCCTCAGAATGCTGCATCCTGAGGGTGTGCTGGCTTCCGCGCGAGCAGCCACGCGAGCCGGCACGATCTGCGCTGCCAGCTCAAGCGCGCTGAACAGTGTGGAAGAAATTGGCAGTTCGTCGTCCGGACCTAAGTGGTTTCAGGTCTACGTCCCGCGGAAACGCAACGTTGCCGCTAAGCTTGTCGCCCGCGCTGAAGCTGCCGGCTTTAAGGCCATCGTGGTCACCGTTGATCTGGGCGAACGCAAGGACGCCGATCTCAGAAATCGGTTTACGGTACCGAAGGACATGCTGCTGAAGCATCTGCGTGATGTCGGATTCAGCCATCTGACAGATCGAAACAGTCATGAGGAACTGAATGCGTTCAACGCCGCCGCGTGGGACATTTCGCTGAATGTGGATTTCTTTAGGTGGCTGCGGGGCGTGACGAAGCTGCCGATTCTGCTGAAGGGTGTCCTGTCACCGGATGCCGCGCAGCAGGCCGTCGATCTGGGACTGAACGGAATTATCGTGTCCAATCACGGCGGCCGGCGGTTGGATGGGATGCCGGCATCGATTGATGTTCTGCACGAAGTGGCTCAGGCCGTCGACGGGAAAATCGAGATTCTGATGGACGGCGGCGTTCGTCGCGGCGGGGATGTCATGAAGGCACTGGCGTATGGTGCGAAAGCCGTTCTGATCGGCCGGCCGCAGGCGTGGGCTCTGGCCGCGGGAGGCGAAGCGGGAGTTAAACGAGTGCTGGATATCCTTCGTGACGAGTTGACCAACGCGATGATTGCGTCCGGTTGTGCTACGGTCGACGACGTCAA
>JAPYTO010000315.1 GCA_029941865.1 Fuerstiella sp.
CGATCAACAGCAGCACCGCCGCCGCAGTGAATTCCTTTGTGATCGATCCGATGCGATAGACGGTGTCCGCAGTTGCAGGCACATTCAGTTCTGCATTGGAGTGGCCGAAGCCACGAACACAAAGAATCGTATCGCCACGAGCAACGCCGATACTCAGGCCCACCACGTTCTCTGTCTCGACGGCGTGTTGGCCAACGGAATCGACGATGGTTGTGATGTCTTCGGCACCATCAGTACACAGCGTGACAGAACTGCCCGCCAGTGCAGAAACGACCGATATGAAGCGGAACAGCAATCGCACGAGGTTTTCCGGGAACAAAAAAAGTGAGCGAGTTTTATTGTCTCCCGGTACCAGAAAATTGCCCGGACGTTCAGGCGTTTAGCGATAGCGGAGTGATAAACCTGTTCCGACGAAGTAATCGGCGGCAGCACCATTCAGGCCTGTGCCTGCTCGAATATCCCATTGAATGTCATTGCTCAGCAGCCAGGTGAAGCCGCCGTTGAAGTAGTGTTCCGTCTGCGCTGTGTCTGCGGAGTGGGGGATTAATGCGAACCACTCGGTGTATGCTCCAAGCTGATCGCTGAGTGAGTAAGCGACCGTCCATGACTGTGACCACTCGGTGTAGGCGTCCCCCGTCCCGTCGTCAATCGCGCGATTAAACTGTGTTTGGCCGGCGGTCGACAGCCAGTCATTGACCTCCCAGCCGTAGATCAAGTTGCCACCGGGAAGAAACTCATTTGTCGTGAATGCGCCTGCTCCGGCAGCAACTGTCGCCTGGGGGATCAATGCCATCTCCGGCAACAGGCCCTGTTGAGGCGTCAGGCCGATCTTGAATCCCAGGTACAGGTCGTCTCCACCGTCGACCTGTACGCCATTGGTGTCTTCGACGTTATAAGTCCAGCCGACACGCAGTTCCAGCCAGTCCTGCATGATACCGTAACGCAACAGTGGCTCCGGAAAAGATTGCGAGCGCGTTGTTGTTGTGGCGTTGTCATCTTTTGTATAGGTGTAACCGATCTCCAGCTGTGCCACACCCAGGCCGACAGTGGAGCTGGCTTCGGTAAAGTCCGGACGGTCGGTGACGAGCGGTGCGTCCAGATCGGGACCGCCGGTGCAGATAGTCGTACAACTCCATTGGAACAATGTCCCGCAGGACACCTGACACGGACTGAACAGCTGTTCGACACGATCACGTGAGTTGCAGCCTTCGAAGGATGTGCAGCCACTGTGCTGTGCGAAAGCCGCAGTGTTTGAGGTCACGACTGAGCAAACGGCCAGAAATGCCAGGCGTCGCATGGGAATTGAGTTCAACATATCAGGTCTCCAGAATCACGTTGGCCTCAGGCCATCAAGCGACACGCAATGGAGAAATGTAGCATCGGCTAAATGTTTTGTCGGCACCGACGGCAAGTCAGTGAGTAGCGAAGTGAGAGTTTCTTTGCCTGATCAGAAAGTCTTGCCTGCGGGCCGCAGTGCCGCGACGGAACTCGCGGCAGTCTGCGACAAACGGGATGTCGACCGGCGGATTCTGCCGAACCCGGGACTCAATCAACCGGACGGCTTATTCCGGTTATCAGGTCATATCGGCTGAAGAGGCGCTCAGTATTTCATCAAAACTGCAAGACGAGCTCATGCCGGCCGGTCAGGAAAAGAAAATGATGAGCCACATCAGCACACTGCCGAGGCTGATGAACATGGCCGCCCAGACTTTTGGCGTGGGGCGACCTTTGCTGAGGCAACGCCATGCCAGTCCGAAGCTGTACACGGCCAGCGGGGGAATCCCCAGGCCGTACACCGCGGAGCGAAAGGTGCGGTCGATGAGCTGTGCATCGGCCGACGGCCGGTTTGGCAGGTTTTCGATGTTTGGAACGCGGAATGGTGAGGGATCGGGATTCTCAGGTGCCGTGATGAGGTCCGGGGGATCAACGATTGCTTCCAGGTCGTCAGGCAACGGCACGAGTTTGGCGTCACCTGGACGGACTGCAGAGCAGGACCAGCATTCGTCAAAGTTTTGCTGGTTGGCTTCTGAGCAATCAGTGCAAAGCCAGCCCATGCGTCTTTCGACGTCCCAGCGATCCTGCTTCCGGAAGCCACTCTCCTGTTCCCATTCCGACAGCAGTCGACACGCTTCATCTGCGTCCGAGCGACCAACCTGCAGTTCGACTTTTGCTAATCCAACTGCAAAAAATCCCAGTGCCTCGGCAATTTGATCACCGACAACGGCGGACTGGATGCCATTTCCTCCCAGAACGACTTTGGCAAGACGAGCTTTGGATGCAGACGTGTAGGTGGCGACGGTCAACAGGTCTGTTTCAGTCATGTGTTCGTCTACAGCGTCGTCAAGCTCTAGTTCCGGGCGTTGGTTTGCGTGTTTCAGCCTGAGACACCGGCATGCTCACGAGCCAGAACGGTTCACACAAAAACCAGATTGCTCTAATTTGTCAGTGCCTCTGCCTCCGTGGCACTTATCAGGCCGTCGTCGTCATCGTCGAGTTGTTTGAAGATAGAGCGAGGGCCCAGGAATTCGCGATAGGAGACGTCTCGGTCCTGGTTGCGGTCCATGCGGCGAAACCATTCCGGACCGCTCAGTCCGCTGATTCCGGGAAGAATCGCGTCCGTGGAACGAGCGGCCATGCCCATCGCCTGCATGGAATTCATCCGCAGTGATTCGGGCTGGCCGAGGCCGATCTGCAGCGAATACGCCGTGCCCAGTTCTGATTCCGTGAGTTTCTGATCCTTGTTCAGATCGTATTCGAGCAGGATGTCGAAGCCTTCCAGCAGTTCGCGACCGGCCAGGCGTCGGTCTTTGTTTTTGTCGAGCAGTTTGAACAGAGTGGTGCCGTCCTGTTTGACGCTGACTTCGATGCGACTTTGTGTGGCGATGGCATCGCGTTCGATGTACGTCCTGATTTCCTGCCGCAGGACCATCTCATCACCATTCAGATCGACGCTCTGGAAGTCGGCATTGGCAAGATACTGCGCCATCTGTGATTGGAATTCGGGATATTCGTCATCCGTGAAATATCCGTTCTTATCTTTGTCGTATAGCGATGCTCGTTGCAGCAGAAAGTCCACCATCATGTCTCGCGAGCGTGCGCTGCCGCCACGGGCACGGATTTCGAGCGGCATGTCGTCAATCACCAGCTTCATGCGGCCACGTTTTTCCGTCCTTGCCTGAACGAACGACATGGCTCCTTCTGAGACATCCGCCGTGAGGTCGCTTCTGTTGGCGGCTTCTGCCAGCTGAACGTTGAGGACCAGGTGAAAGGTCGGAGCCGCAAGGAATTGTTTCGTTTCGGCGGCGTCCAGCTTCGAGTCACTGTTGCCATCAACTTTGGCGGTGTCTGCTTCGGGCAGGCGAAGTATTGCCACATCAACCGTGCTTTCATCACCGTAACGAGTGACGATCTGTTCCGCTGTGCGCTCCAGCGACTCCTCGTCACCCAGTTGCACGAACGGCAGGTTCGCAGCGTCGGGAACCACGGCCGCACGTTGGTTGCGTGGATCCCGAAACGGCATCAGTTCAGCGGCTGTAAATGTCTGGTCATCGTCGAGATCTCGAAACCGCAGCGAGTGACGCCCGTCCATCAGCTCTTCTCGCGATACGGCACCGTCGCCATTCTGGTCGACCAAAGCGGCCAGTCGTACCGCTTCCGACGCATTCACCGCTGCAGCGACAACGTCGAAACTACGGCTTAGCTGCTCAGCAAACCACTCGGTGAATGCCTCGACAGACGTTGTGTCCGCCTGCTTATCACCTGTCACGCTGCGCAGGACTTGTTTGGCGGTTCGTGCGGCGGTTTGTTGCAGCAGTCGTTCCGGGATCAGTTCCAATTCGCCCTGGCTGAGCGCTCCGTCGTTGTTAACGTCGACGCGGTGCGCCAGAAACTTTGTGACCCACAACCGATAGGCCTGCCCGTCGACGGAGATCGTTATCTCGGCAAAGACCGGACCCTCGGGAGCCATAATCACCATGACAGCTCGGTCGACGGATCCTTTCAAATTTTGCGCCGCAGCTGTGGGACATAGAAGAAGGGATAGAAGCACCAGGCAATGTCGCGTTCGCAGGATGGACTGCCAGTCGACCCTGTGGTTTGGCCCACTTTGACGTGATAATGCCCGTAAGGCAGTGTGGTAGGAATTCATAGGAAACCCTGAGTGGTTACAGCGTTTCACGCTGGCTTGTGGCCGCGAAGAACGCTTTTCGATAGCAGTTTCGTTACTCCCACGAGCCAGTATCGTTCACGGCTGAAAACAAACTGATCCAGTCGCGATTATCTGACATCGTACCCGGATGTTGCAGCCAGTGCCGCCATTTTGCGGAAGTGACGGCTCAGGCGGTCGACCAACAAAAATACTAGTGCGTCGTTAATGTCGGGAACCGCGCTCTGTTCAGAAGTGTGAGACTCATATTTGCGATATCCGGCGCAGATCGAGCGGTGGCCTGCCGACATTGGACGCAGCCCGCTTTATCACCGGACATCTTTGCGATTTCCCCCAAAACTTCGTATTGTCACCGGAACGCCGCGTTGGTTTCCCGGTAAATCGTAGTATTGGTATTCATTGATTCGTCGCTCTCGCGGCGTCGTTTCGTTGTCGTATCGGCCATTCTGCGTCTCCTGCACGACAGGAACGCTGTCTTCAAATTCAGCGACGTAACTTTCATTCCCGCATCGAACTACCTTGTTGCGGGGGCATTATGGTCACGAGATATGCAGTTTTTCAGACTCTTCAGGTTGACTCATTTGTCTAACAAACTGACGAAGGCATGCCCGTCGACCCCGAATCGAGATGCCGCTCTCACGAATATGGCTCGTTTTCAGGTCATGTTCCGAAGATCCGTGGGCCACAGTTCCATGTTGTGCATGGCGGTCGTGGGGGCACTATTGACTGTCGGCCTGCCGATTCAGGCCGATGAACCGCACAGCGCGTTTATTGAAGGGCTGAGACAGCGAAAGTTCTTCGACACGGCTTTAGAATATGTGGATAGCCTGGGCAGGCGAGTCGATGTGCCAGCGGAGCTGGCCAAAACTCTGGATCTGGAACGAGGCGTTACTTACCGCGAAATGGCTGCCGCGTCTCGGGTGCCCGAAGATCGCGAACAGGCCCTCACCCGCGCAGAACAGGCCCTGAAGAAATTTACGTCCGAGCATCCCGGACATCCTCGCGCGGCGTATGCAAATTCCGAACTTGGTGAGTTGTTGTTTGAACGTGCCCGATCTCTGATCTGGGACGCCGAATCACCTTCGAACGCCGACAAGGCAGGGCAGTTGCAGCAACAGGCGCGTTCGTTAATCGAACAGGCAAAGGCCATTTATCAGACTGCACATGATCAATACGAGAGGCTGTATAAAGCGTTTCCGCCATTTATCGACAGGACGAAGGACGAGGACGCTTATCTGGAACGCCTGAGCGCCGAAGTCAAGTATCTGCGAGCCTGGTTCAGTCTGGTGCGATGTACGTATGAACGCGGGCAGACGTTTTCCAAAGGGTCGAAGGAACGCGCTGAAACGATGGTCCGTGCGTCCGCGGAATTCGAAGCCATTCACACCGCACGCCGCAGCAATCCCATTGGACTGCAGTCCCGATTGATGATGGGAAAATGCTTTCAGGAGCAGGATGATCTCAACCGAGCTCTGGGCATCTATAACGAAATGTTGAGTCACAAGTCGGACCATCCGAGTGTTCAGTTACTCAAGTCCATCGCTCTGCAGTATCGGCTGATCTGCCTGAACCATGAAAAGAAAAACGACTTCCAGCTTGTGCTTCAGGAAGCCCAGGCCTGGTTGCAGGACAAGTCCAACCGCAACCGTATCTACACCGAAATCGGGCTCGGCATTCTTTGGGAAAAAACCATTGCCGAAGAAAAGCTTGGCCAGGATCGGGCGCTTGAAGCCAGGCAACGAAACACCATGTTTCGTCAGGCACTGGCCGATTCCAAACAGGTGGCACGTTTTCCCGGACCGTACCGCGAGCCCGCTGTGGCGATGGGCCGCCGGTTGAACGCGGAACTCGGCGAAAAAGACTCCGTGCCGAAGGACTTCGACACGGCATTTGAACGAGCACGTGGCATGGTCAGCCAGTTGAAGGGGCTGAACGAAGACCTGCAGAAGGCAAAAACTGCTGAGGAAAAGCAGAAGGCGAAACAGGCGATCGATTTTCAGCTGAATGAAATCGGCCGATTGTTTTCTCTGGCCCTGAGTCTGCGGGAGGACAAAACGGACACCAAAGCTGTGGCACAGGCCCGGTATCTGCTGAGTTACGTCTACATGCGGCAACGGAAGAGTTTCGACGCCATCATTCTGGCAAAGTACTGCATGACGACCGATCGTGTGAACGATCCCGATTCGGCGCTCAGTGCCACAGAGATTGCGATCGAGGCTGCCGTTCAGGCCTTTAACGATGCCGGCACGGATAAGACATTCGAACTCGATCTGCTGAAAGGGATCTGCGAACTGATTGTGGAACAGTATCCGCAGTCGGCCCGTGGCAATGAAGCTCGTATTCGTCTGGGACAGGTCTATCGTGACCTCAACGAACCGCTGAACGCTGCGACGACCTATCTCAGCGTGCCCAAAGATTATTCGGAATATGGTTCGGCGAGAATGCAGGCCGGGCAGTCGTACTGGCTGGCGTGGGTCATGGCGATGTCGGACATCGAATCCGGCAAACAACCGGAGAACGATGAGGAATCGGTCAAAAAGTGGAAGGCCGACGCTGCCGGTCTGATGCTGGAAGGGATCACGGTCGCCCGCGAGAGGCTGGGCAGGAATGCGAAGCCGTCCCCGGAAATTGCGGCGGCCGAGGTGTCGCTCGCGACGATTCACAATATGAACGGACAATTCGCTGAGACGATTAAACGACTCACCGCGGGCGGGGATAATTCCGTCCTGAAGCTGCTGGAAGTTGCCAAGGGACAGACTCGCCCCGAGAAAGGTATCACCAGCAGCGCGTTTGCCGGCCAGGCCTATCGTCTGCTGCTGCGAGCTTACGTTGGTACTCAGAAAGTCGCAGAAGCGCTGCAGACGATGAACAAGCTGGAAGCTGTTGGCGGCCAGGACACGGCCGCGGTTTATACACAGCTGGGACAGGAACTGCAGGAAGAACTTAAACGTCTGAAAGCATCGGGAGAAACGGAACAACTCGCGAAGACGCGAACGTCGTTCGAACAGTTTCTCGCGAAGGTCAGCGAAAACCGTGAGAACATGGATTACAACTCGCTGGTCTGGATTGGTGAGACCTATTTCGGACT
>JAPYTO010000316.1 GCA_029941865.1 Fuerstiella sp.
TGCAATGCCTGGCCCGCGAAGTAGGCCTCTTTCTTGGCGGCTTCTTCACGTTTGCCCTGAACCTTTAACGCTGTGATCTGGTCCAGGTTTTTTAAGCTCTGTCGTCGACGATTATCCTGAGCGACGTGATAGGCCTGACGCTGAGCGATGTCTCTGGCAATCGCCTGTGACTTGCCACGGTCGACTGCTGCCAGCTGATCGGCTTCGCTGACGTAACTTGTCCCGACCAATAGCAGAGCATCGTCGGCCAGAGGACTTTTGGGATAGCGTTCGGCGGACTGCAGCAGGGCGATTCTTGCCAGCTCGGATTCGCCGCGTTCCAGATAGATCTTTCCAATTTCAAACAACGCGTCGTCGGCAAGGTGACTGTTTGGCCAGTTCTTTTCGACTTTGTGATATTCGATGATGGCTTTCACCGTGTTTGCCAGATCTGTGCGGACAATGACCGCCACCTGAAACTGAGCGTCGAATGCTTTTCGCTGGCCTTCTTCGTCGATGACGTCCTGGTAACGGTCGAGCGTCTTCAGGACTTCGATGCGGCGATTGGCTTCGGCGACTCGCTTGTCTTTCGGATAGGACTGCTGAAAATCGGCGTACGCTCCAGCTGCTTCCTGCCACAGGCTCAGATTGATGGTGCATTCGGCAATGGCCCAGCGAGCTTCCGTGGTCCATGTTCCCGTTGGAAATTCGTCAATGACTCGGCGGTAGGCGGCGATCGCGTCTTCCCATACCTCATTCGCCTGGTGAATCTGACCAATCATCGTCAACGACTGGCCCGCGTTGGCGTGTGAGGGAAAACTGTCAACGAATGTCTGCAGCACATGCAATGATTCGATCCAGCGGGCTTCGTTTTTCAGGTTGACCGCGATCTGGTAGATGGTGTCCTGCAGTTTTACGTCGCTGCCACCGCGAGCAAAGTTCAGTTCCAGAAAGGCTTCGGCGGCTCGCAATGGTTGCCCCAGTTGTTGCCACGTCTGAGCGATCCGCAGAGCTGACTGGTCGGCAATTTTGTGAGTCGGATAGTGAATCTGAAGCTCATTCCAGATGGTGATTGCTTCGTCGTGGTAACTACGAGTCGCCAGTTCCGTACTGATGGCCCACAGCATGTCCGGAATGGTTCCAATTTTCGGATGATCATGAAACAGTTCGGCGACACGCAGCAGTTCCATGCCGGCTCGCACAAACTGCCCTCGAGCCAGTGTCGGACTGGAATTGGTGATGACACGGGCCTGAGTCAGAAAGCTGGTGGCGATGTCCCATTGAGCCTGATGTCGCACGGCCGTTTCGTCCGGGAAACCGACGATGATGGCCTGCAGTTCTTCGCGAGCCGTATCGAAGCGGCGTGAAATTTCCGTCAGCAATTCCTCTCGGTCAAGCTGCGGATCGCGGACTCCCAAAGATGCCCAAGCCAGCCAGTCGCGAGCGATTTCCTGGCGAATCTTTGGAAGGTTGAGATCGGTCGGATTGTCCGTCAGAAACTTTCTCGCCAGTTCAGCGGCTCGATTCCATTGAGCAATTCCACGCCAGTGATTGACGATCACAAAGATCTCGGCGCCTGCCTGATCTGCGGTTGAAGTCTCGGCATACTTCTTTCGAATGTCCTGCAACGCCGTGTAGACGGCATCCAAAACCTGCTGCTGTCTCTGCAGTTCCGCGTCGGACAGCACAGCCGCAGCACCGTGCTGTGGCTGCGTGGGAACGGGCACCTTTTGCTGTGCCTGCTGGCCACCGGATCTACCAGCGGTCATGCGGAATTGAATCGCGTTGTCACGCAGCATGGCGACCTGAGATGCCTGGCGGTCAAGCTGCGATCGCACGGCGGCGATCAGTTGAGCATCCGCTTTCTGTTGGAAACGTCGCTGGTAAGCGTAACCGCCACCACCGAATCCGCCATACCCGTCTGCTTCGGCAGACAACTCTGCTGCGTCTACGGGAGCCAATGGCTTGCCACCAGACTGATCCGCGGCCACTGCGGTCGTGGCAGTGGCAGCAGCCGGACCGCTGGCGGTCTCAAGTCCACCAGATATTTTGGCAAGGTCGCCAAAGTGTTCGTCCTGGGGCATGTTCGCCCCCGGCAGATTCAGAGCCCCAAGTCTGGACGATATTCCAAATTCTGCCAGGGCAATCAATTCGTCACCGTCCGCGTCTTTGTCCTTGCCACGGCTGGCGTTGATCACATCCAGTGCGGCCAGCACGGTGCGAGCATGGTCCGGCAGGACTTTGCCCAGCTGGCAGATCGCCCGGCCGAATTCCAGCCGTTCGGGCGCCTGCAGCGGTAGCTCCAGTCCCAGTAGTGTGCCATAGGATGCATCCGCGATCACTTTGTGCCATGCGGCCTGAGCTGCCTGAAACTCGTCGCTCAGCTGATCAGGCGGTGGGGTGTCGTCCGACTTTTCGGATTTCCATTTCGCAAGTGCGTGAGAAGCACGTGTGTGCAAGGCTGTGGCTCGCGCTGCTGCCGCCCTTTCCGGGTAAGTCGATTCTTGTTGGCCGGCCTGTTTCAGCGAATCAATTTCTGCAGCGAACCGTTCGAAGTCTTCGTAAATGCCCGCCGCGATCACCCACGCTTCGTACTGCTCAAACCTCTGGCCGATCGCCAGGACGCCATTTGCCGCAATGGGAACTCGTTCGCTGGTGGGATGATCGGTGATGAACTGCTTCAACCCGGCAATTGCTTCGTTGAACGCGGGCGTGAGGACAATCTGTTTCTTTCCGTCGTGCTGTTTTAACTGTATCGCCAGTTGGCGTTCTGCCATGCGACGCTGCAGTGCGGCCAGTTCAAGTTCGGCGGATTCGTCGAGATCTGCGTTGGCAACATCGGCCTTAACCCTGATGGCCGCTGCTGCGACATCTTCATATTCCAGACCCAGAAAGTGGTCCACGACTCGTTTTCGCAGCAATGCAGTGGAGGCCCGCAACGGATCGTCGACGCCGATATCGCTGGCCAATTGGTAACACTGTTTCAACGTTTTTTGAATTCGTTCGTCCAGGGCTCGTGGCACCTGGAACCCGTTGCTCATCAGATGAGCGTGCTCCCGCAGAACCTGATTGAACCACATCGCTGCGAGGGCCAGTTGAGTACGCCGCTGCGCCGTGGGCGGCAGGTCCACTGCAAAGGACTGATACGCCGCTTCGGCGACGGTGTCATGTCGTGCGGCCGACCATTTCTGCAGCTGAGCATCCAGTTTTTGAAGTGCCGTTGTTGCCAGAGCGGGACGCAGTTTTACCACGTTGGACAGCAGCTTCAGGATTTTCTGCTGAGTCTCCGTTTGGTTGGCGTTCTTTGCACTTTCGCCGGACCGCACGTTTGCGTCAAACGTGCGCGCAGCATCGGCTGTCAGCAGATCCACCTGCCTGAGCAATACGACCGACCACAGTGCATGTTCCTGCGGCAGCAGCGACAACAGTTTTTCATGAGTGGCCGATGCCAGACCCTCAGCAGCGGGCTGCTGAACGGCCGCAAGTTCGTTGACAATCCGATCAATCACCGCACGAGCGCGGGTCACGGATGCGACATCGGCATTCGCTTTCACGACGGGGAGTGCCAGATCCAGGGCCCAGATATGAGCGGCTTTCGGACCTGTCACGATAGTCGGCCACGGCACGGCACCGGTCGCATCCAGTACCTGCTGCCCCAGATCAGCATGAGCCGTCCATGCCAGGGCTGTCGGATACTGTGTGCAGGTCTGAACCACCGAGGCCGCCGCCGCTTCCAGAGTTGCGGGCATTGGAGCAGCGCCGGTGGGCAGTGTTCCTGCGGCCGCGGCAGCCTTGAGCTCGTCGATGGCGACCGTCGTCTGCATCTTCACAATTTCCAGCATCAACGCTCCGCGTCTGACGGGCGATTCCATCGGCAGCAGAGCTGTAATCCCTTCGATGGCGGCTGCACGAGCTCCACGATTGAAGTAGTGTTTCTGAAAATGCTGTTTGAGTGTCTGTATCCGTTTTGTCGTATCACTTGACGAATTGAGTTTAGGAAACAGTTGCTGTGCCACAGCAAGGGCTCTGAGATCCGCTGCACTCAGGCTTGCCCCCTGCTGAGGAACGGCCTGACGACGTGTCACATCAACAAGAGCGGCCACCAGCGTTCGCAGGGCTTCGATTTCGTTGGGATGGCCAGCATGGTCAGTGATCCATTTCTGCAGGGCGTCGGGCCCTGCGATTGTTTCGTTGACACTGCGAACGATGTTTGTGTATTCCCAGGTTGCCGCCGCCTCGTCGATGCGACGACGACTGGCGGTGACGACCTCCTGCGCAGCCTCGGCCAATTTCATTTTTTCGATCAGCGCTAAGCCGCTTCGCGCGGCGTCGTAGGCGCGAGGTTTTACGTATCGTTTTTCAAAGTGGCTGGTCAGCAATCTGGTCAATGCAACCTGATCCGTGACATCGACAAAGGCTATCAATGCCTGTTCTGCTGCAGCCACCGCAGATTTGTCGTGTTGGTTGAGGTCGCTTTTTTCTGTCGCCACCGGCAATGCCATCGAGGCGGCAAGGAATCCATTAACACTGTTGTACAGTGCCGCGCGAACTCTTCGCACGGCTGGCAGCGTGCCATTCCGACCGATCCATGCGGCGATGTCCGACACAGCGTCCTGACCGCCAGACAGGCGATGTAACAGCAGTGCCAGTTCGGCCACTTTTCCGGCCGGCGTTTCTGCCGACGATTCGACGATTTGTTTCAGGTTGGACAGTCCAATTCCGGTGAATTCGCCACCGAGGACAAGTTGAGCCTGGGCCGTCAGTACTCTTACGGGCAGCGTGCTGGCGGCTTCCGGATTGCGGCTGGTGACTTCTTTAATCAGCGCCAACGCAAGGTCGCCCGTTCCGCTGTGAACAGCGACCTCAGCCAGTAACATTAACGTCTGCCGTCGCTGGTCGTCTGACAGCGATGTCTGCTGCTGTAACGTCAGCAACTCGGTCCGCGCCGCGGTCAGCAGGCCGTCATCGAACATTGTTCGTGCCAGTTGAATTCGCACATCTGCGTCAGTTGTGTGACCTGCCAGCGCGATCACCATACGGCCCGCGTATTCATGATTCGGAGCGAGCTTCAGTACTGTTCGCCAGGCGGCCATGGCCTGTCCGATTTCGCCTAGTTGAAGGTGAGCCCTGCCGAGCAACAGAAAGATGTCAGGGTTGTCAGCATCCGTCTGCGATGCCTTCTGTGCGGCATCACGAGCCTGCTGAAATTGTTCCGCGGCATACGCTGCGCGAGCGTCTTGCAGCGCCGTTTCCGCATCGGACTGGGCATACAGTCCAACGGCGGAATTCAGAAACAAGCATCCCGTCAGGGCCACAATCGAAAAGATACGACAGCGACTCATGTGACGTCTCCTGCATGGTAGTTGAACGCGAAGCCGGAACCGCCTCATGCTAATGAGTGATGCCGGCGACTGTGTCAGATTGTTGTAAGATGTCGTGAGCAAAATCTGAACAGACGGGAAGTTATCCCGTCGCCGATCTCGCACGCATGCATGTACGACTCACCGTGACAGCACTACCTGCAACACATCCCGCGGCGCATAACAAAGACCATGTGAACAATGGCATGGCAATAGAGCCCTGAACCACGCGGCGAAATCCAGGCACGGCGCGCGAGATGATTCACCACTTGGAGTGCTGCCGTGAGAATTCCGTTCCAGGTTTCTTCAGTTTTGCAGATGAATTCTGCGAAATGCCGGGCAGCGTGTGCGTACAGAAATTCCAGGTGACTAACTGAGTGCACACGCGGGGGGCGTTGCGTTCGCGTTTTTCCTGACTCACGCGGGAACGTCGATTTCTGCAGGTTACGACCAGACGAAAATTTCTTCGCGGTCGCTGCTGTAGCCGATAAAGGTGGCCAACACGATTCTGGGCAGATCGCCCGCGACGCCCGGCACTTCGTGGATGCCGCGAGTGTTGAAGAAGTACAGATCGCCTGGTTCCAGCACGACCTCGACATTCGCCACACCCTCGCTGGCGGCGTATTCGTGGAACGTGCCGCCGCGCAAATGCGAATCGATCTGGGGCTGCCACAGACACTGGTGCAGAATGCACTGCGCCGATAATTCGCCCAGCTGTGTGTTTTGTAACACCAGGACGCCGGCGAACTGGTGCTCGAACTCATGCACGGCGTAGCCTTCCCGCTTTTCGCGCAACCGCACGGAATCGAAGTGTGGCTTATATGTATAGCCGCCGTAATGGGCTCGAATGATGGCCGGACCGTACTGGCGACCGTCCGGTTCGTGGGCCGTCACAACCCGTTTTGTACGGGACAGATCCTGCAACGCGTCGTAGAGAATGCGAACCGGATCTTCACCTGCGGAAAACAGATCCGCGAACAAATCCTGTGATTCACGGCTGTGAGCAAAGAATGCGTCCGGATCGGAACCACGGTAGCCCAGACTTGTGCCGATGTCGATCCGCCGCCGTCCTGTCGCAGTTCCCGCGTCCCACGCGCGGGACGCCTGCTTATTGCGACCTTCACGGAAGTGACCTTCAGGAATAGCGGCATCGATGAATTTTTCGGGGACCGGTTTCCGGGGATCGTATAACAGTTCTTTGGCGACCAGCCGTTCAATTAACCGCTGACACGACTGCCGGGGAAACGCCTGCCGAATCACCAATGCCGGCACGTCTCCTGCAGCCAATGCATCCAACGGTTGTTGGTGCTGTGCGAAAATCGTCTCCAGGTCCGGTTCGGATGTTTTCCAGTGGGTAATTGCCATAGCGCTATTGTCTGGTCGCGAACCGGTGCCTGTCTACCCAGTCGTCGTTTGCCAGACTCCAAACTGCAGGACTCTCCGGATTGCCCGGAAACGTAGTGCCTGCTGTCAGCGGGCAACATCAGCGTTCGTCGGCACGCAGGCTGCGTGCAATACCGTATAGCTCGCTGGGCGAACTCATTGTGCGCATTTTCTTCAATGATCAAAATTGAGGCCTGGATATCCCTTGTTTTCGCAATTCCACAATCGTGTTACGATAGTGGACTTCACGTCACCCAAATCCTCAATCAGAAGGTTACCCGGATATGATTACTGTCGGAATGAACTATCACGTCATCGAAGGCAAACAGCAGGACTTCGAAGACAAGTTTGCCGCCGTTATTGATGCGTTAAACGCCGCGGAAGGCCATACCTCTTCCACGTTATGGAAGGATGTCAGCGACGGTGCATCTTACCTGATTACCAGCGAATGGAACGACGAGGCTGCATTTACGGAATTTATCCGCAGCGAAGCTTTCCGCAACGTGACCGACTGGGGCAAGGA
>JAPYTO010000317.1 GCA_029941865.1 Fuerstiella sp.
TTCCGTGATCAGCGGGCTGCGTCATGCGACCCCTCCATCGAAACTCCGCGCAGCAGCTAACCGGGAGGGGGGAAAAGTGCAGAAGAACCGGCACTCCGTCGCCTACGGCAGACACATTGGGAGATAAATCATGTGTGGATACTTGCGACGGAGGTGCAGAATTCCGTCGCATGTTTACTCAACTCAACGCCGACGATCTTAACTCGGAATAACCAACTGTCAAATGACGTTGCGTCATTTATTATTCGCAAAAAATAACGTGCCGCGTAAGTCCGTTTTAGAACACAACTTCTATATTTAGTGCCAGGAAACAGGCGTTTCTGATTGCCCAATCGGAAAGATCTGCTCTCACCGAAAATCCGGATTTATGTCACGAATCAAAGTCGTCTTTTCTATCGGATCGATGCACGGCGGAGGTGCTGAACGGCAGGTGGTCTCCTTACTGAGCCACCTTGACCGAACCCGCTTTGAACTATTCCTGTATCTGGTTTATCGTTCCGGATCGCTTCTGACGGAAGTACCCGATGACGTTTCGATAGCAGCGTTCGAATCGCGTAACACGAATCGTCCAACCGGATTTCCAGGAGCAATGCACCGACGGCGCGTCCTGGACATGAGTCGGTTTCTGAGTGAAGTACAGGCGGATGTCAGCTATGATCGCACCTTCCTGATGACACTGATTGCCGCTGATGCAGCTCAACGAGTCCAGGTACCAAACGTTTCGACGATTGTAACGGATCCGCAGCATGGGTTCCGTTCCGTTGCCGGACGATTCCAGTCAGTCAAACGGAAACGTCTGGGCAAACTCTACTCTCAGTCAGCGTCGGTTGTTGCCAATTCCAATGGCGCCGCGCGATCGGCGGAAACGTTTTACCGTCTGCCACCACAGTCGGTGGCGACACTGTACAACGGAGTCGACATCGAAGTTGTGTTGCAGAAATCCAGCACGAAGATTAACGACGACTGGTGGAACGCAACGAGGTCGGGCAGGCGTATCTTTCGAATCGTGACCGCCGGTCGGCTGAATAAAGAAAAAGGGTTCCATCTGCTGGTAGACGCGGTCAGTCGTCTGCGAGACCTGATACCTGACGTAGATTTCCGCCTGGCAATTCTGGGCGATGGAGACGGTCGACAGAGTCTCGAAGCTCAGGTCGCCGACCTTCAGTTGCAGGACACCGTTCGGCTGCCTGGTTTCCGGGATGAGGCACCTGCATGGTACAAATCCGCCGACCTGTTCGTGCTGCCCTCTTTTTTTGAAGGGATGCCCAACGTGCTGCTCGAAGCGATGGCGTGTGAGACGGCCGTTCTTTCCACCGATTGTCCGTCCGGGCCAGCAGAGATTCTGGGCGACGGCCGGTTTGGAGCGCTGTGCCCAACCGGAGACGGGAACGCTCTTGCTGCGGCAATTAAGAAATTCGTAACGGATGAAGGCCACGCGAACCGTTATACTTCAATAGCCGTCGATCACCTACGACAGAATTTTTCGATTTCAACAGTGGCGGACCGTCTGGGAGACATCCTGGAAACCGCAGCCGCAACACGCCAGACGGAATAAACAAGGCTATTGGGGACGATCGACACGAGTGTCATCTGCCTCCCAACGCGTCAGACTAACCAGCCTTGCGGGACTGACCCAGGACAGAACAAACGCGAAGTAACTCCATGCTGCTGAATATCGTTTCAAGCTCGTGCAATGAATTTCACCCGACTAAGAATGCGGCGGGCCCCATGATTTCCGGGAAAATGTCAGCAAATACTGCAGCGCAACGACCGGAACTTCCTGCCGCGTCGATTGCGCAGGATGCCCCGACCGCAGGTGGTGGGCCGCATATCCGTCGCCGTGCGATGCCGCCCACACGAACCACAGCAAATTTCGCTGACTCATGGCCGCGGCTGACGTGTTTCAATAACAGAACAGGTGCCCCCACGAGCCAGAACCGGTTCCGGCAATTCGTAAACTGCTCTAACATCATCAAAACCAGTCTGGTGGCATTGGCGATTCTGGCAAATGCCACCAGCTGCCTGTCGCAATCTCGCGATCGATTTGCCGAGATCCGACGTCGCATGGTGGCCGAAGTCATTGAGGCAGAAGGAATCACGAACCCCCGGGTGCTGGCGGCTATTCGAAACGTACCGCGTCACGAATTCGTCAGCGGTGCACTGCGAGCTCGCGCTTATCAGGACACGGCGTTACCGATTGGTTCGCAGCAGACAATTTCTCCACCGTACATCGTGGCGTACATGACAGACACCATCGATCCCCAACCGGATGATCGCGTTCTGGAAGTGGGGACGGGCAGCGGTTATCAGGCAGCCGTGCTGGCGGAAATCGTCAAGGAAGTGTACTCCGTCGAAATCGTTTCCACTCTGGCAAAGTCCGCGTCCCGGCGACTGGCGAAGCTTGGTTATGACAACATCAAAGTGCGTGACGGTGATGGTTACGAAGGCTGGGCAGAACACGCGCCATTCGACAAGGTGATCGTCACGTGCTCACCGGAGAGTGTGCCCCAGCCACTCATCGATCAACTTCGTGATGGCGGAATGATGATTATTCCGAAGGGACAGCGATATCAGCAGTCGTTCTATCTGCTGCAAAAGGAGGACGGTCAGCTCAAGGAAAAGAAGCTGGTGCCAACGTTGTTTGTGCCGATGACCGGTGAGTCAGAAGAGCAACGACGGATTCAGCCGGATCCCAGGCATCCACGCCTTGTGAATGGCGATTTTGAAATCGACAGCAATGAAGATGGCCGTGTTGACGGCTGGCATTATCAGCGGCAGGCAGAAATGTGTTCGGAGAAGCCGATGAAAGGGCCAGTCTGCCTGCGTTTTTCGAATCAGGAACCGGGACAGTTGTCGCAGGCGCTACAGGGCTGCGCGGTGAGCGGACGGAACGTCGCAGCACTCGACTTCGCTTTGTGGGCACGAGTCGATTCGGTGGTTCCGGGGCCCTCACCCACGGACTTCGCCGCGGTGGTGATTCACTTCTACGATTCCGTTCGTCGCGAGGTCGGCGTACATATTCTGGGCAAGTGGCGAGGAACCGCGAATTGGCAGCAAACACGTCGCCGAATTCCGGTTGCCCCCAACGTTCGAGAAATCGTTGTCCGCATCGGGCTGAACGGCGCCACGGGGACGCTTGACCTGGACGATTTCCAGATGATGCCCGTGCCCCGCCGCTGACACCGCTTCATCATCACAGAGCCACATGGTATGGTGCAGCGAGCAGTCGTCGGCTGATTGGTTGGAGAGTGACCGTTCCTGCACGGCCGCATGATTCTCGGTCCCGGCAAACAGATTGGGCCCGATAGGAAACGATGGGGATGTTGATGTGCTTTTTTTTGCCTTCCCGTGGCAACGTCTTTCGCCGTCGCCAGCGCCTGCCGATTTTCCTGATTCTTCTCTCACTGTTGTCTTCGTCAGTGAGCGCCGAGGACCAGGTCGGTGACGCCCTGCGAACAGCCGTTTCTGCGGTGGCTCCCGGAGTCGTTCGTATTCGCATCGTCGGCGCTGCAAATGGCGGCGACCTGACCGTTAGTTCTCAGGTCACGACCGGCGTAGTGATCAGCGAACGAGGTGAAGTGCTGACGAGTGTTTTTGGGTTCAGCGGCACTTCAGCCGGAATTCTGGTGGAAGATTCCACCGGAAAACGCAATGCCGCAAGGATCGTCGCAACTGACCACGTTCGCAAGCTGGTGCTATTGAAATGCGAAACAGAAGGCATCGCCCCGCCGCAATTTTCCTCCGAACGCTGGCCCGCTGTCGGAGCGTGGTCCGTCGCTGTCGGCAAACTGTACTCCAGTAGACAGCCGTCATCGTCGCTGGGAATCATCAGTGCGACGCAGCGGGTTCATGGACTGGCAATTCAGACCGATGCGAAGATTTCGCCGGTCAATTACGGTGGGCCACTGGTTTCGCTGACGGGTCAGGTGCTGGGAATCCTGGTCCCGCTGGCTCCTGGGGATTCGGGAACGGAAATCAGTGCCGGAGTGGAATGGTACGACTCGGGAATTGGGTTTGCGATTCCTGCTGTGGACGCCCTGGCGGTTGCGGAACAACTACGCGCAGGCAATGATCTGTTTCATGGAGTGATGGGAGTCGGGTTTTCGACGCGCAATCCGCTCGCAACGGAATTCGCTGTGCGCGCCGTTCACCCAGGGTCGCCGGCAGACGTCGCGGGGCTGAAAGAAGGCGACCAGATCATCGCGGCCAACGGCCTGCAAATGAATCGCTTCGGAATCTTTGAATCCGTGGTCAAGAAATCCTACGCCGGTGCAACACTCGATCTCAGGTTAAAACGGGGCGACGAGTTGCTGGAGAAGAGTGTCGTTCTGGCGGATAAACTGAAACGATTGCCGCGAGGATTCTTGGGAATCATTGCAGACAGGACGGTTGGTGATGCGGACGAAGACAAAGACGAAGGAGTGGCAACCCACGCGCTGCCGGATTCGCCCGCTGATCAGGCCGGCATGAACGGCGACGCCATTGTCGCAGAGATCGACGGCAAAAAAATGTCATCCGTTGCCGAATTGCGGAAGGCTCTGGGTACCGTCAAGGAGGACCAGCAGGTGGAGTTCACGCTCAATTCGGCGGAGGGTGCCGCAACGAGCTCGGTGACCGTCACTGCCACAGCCAGGCCAGCTGAAGTGCCGTCGCTGCCAGTCGATTTTTTGGGCGATGTCTATGGTGATCCGGCGGATATTGAGTGGCATCGCCAGGAAAACAAGCAGGCAGCGAACGGCACAACCGGTTGGTCGTTCGTTCCGAAGGGGGATGTCGCCGTTACGACCGGAGTTGTCGTCCTGCTTTCCGAAAGCACAACACCGGCAGAAGCAGTGCTCAACAGATGGGCCGATGTCGCGCGACGCCACCGTCTGCTGCTGGTCGTGCCGGCCAATGCCGAGAAGACGGCCCTGGGACGAGAAGATCGAACCGTCGTTACGGATGCCATTGCGACGGTTGCGCGGGGGCGAAAGCTCGATGCGCGTCGCATTATCCTGGTGGCCGAAGAAGGACAGTCTCAGTTGTGTACGCAGCTACTGCTGAATCAAAGATTGTCGCTGCTGCGTGCGGCCGTGTACATCAAGTCGTGGCCTCGGGTGTCCGGTCTGCCGTCTGAACAACTTGCCAGAAAATCGCTGTCGGTGCTGATGTTTCGCAGTGCCATCCAGTCCCGTCAATCTCAGGCATTGGCAGAGCAGGCCACTCTGGATTTAAAAAAGTCAGGAGTGTGGACGGTGAACCCGTCATACCCAGCAGAATCACAACCATCGGTCGCAGAACAGATCGCTGCATGGGCAGTCGTGCTGAAGGCGCAATAACCGGGGTTTATGGGCTGGCGAAGACTTGCAGGACCCTGATTTCCGCCACGACAAGAGGCTGGCAGCTTCGGCATTGATCAGGCGCTGGAGACGCTGCAGACCGGCGCGCAGGGTGCCGGCAATCAGGTCGTACGACGTAAGACATGCAAGTGGAGGGAGAGGAGCTGCGTGTACTGGCGGCAGCGCGTTGCTGACGAACGTTCAATCGCTACTTTCTGCGCCTGCGGAATGCAAGCAAACACAACCACTCACCGCGCGTGACAGTCGACTACGGCAGAGACGACATGAATCCAGCGCCGGTCAGTTGCGAAGTCGAATGGGCTCGCCATACAATTGGCGCGACGACGGACCTGTCCTGCATTTCTAGGAAGTGACAATGAATCCTGTTGAATTAGTGCCCCGGCTGACTCAGTTTGCACAGGGGAATGAGGGTGGCGGTGAGTTTATCGCCATCCTGTTGGGCGGCTTTTTGCTGATCATTGGGTTCGTCGTTCTCATCTTCGTCGGGATGTTCGCATCCGTTGCGGCACTGTGGTTTCGGGGATTCATGTCCGGAGCCAATGTAGGGCCCCTGCAGATGGTCGTCATGAAGCTGAAAAAGGTGAATCCCAACGTGATCGTGGAATCACGCATCATGGCTCGTCAGGCGGGACTGGCTGACATCACTACCAACGAGCTGGAATCGCACTATCTGGCTGGCGGCAACGTACCGATCGTCATTCGCTCCCTGATCGCAGCGAATCGAGCAAAGATCGATCTGCAGTGGAATACTGCCGCTGCGATTGACCTCGCTGGCCGTAACGTTCTGGAAGCTGTTCAAACGAGCGTCAAAACGAAAGTCATCGATTGTCCTGACCCCTCACGTCATGGGCGTTCAACGCTGGACGGAGTGGCTCGCGACGGTATTCAGTTGAAAGCTCGTGCCCGCGTAACAGTCCGCACAAATCTGCATCAGTTGATCGGTGGGGCCACCGAAGAAACAATCATCGCCCGAGTCGGCGAAGGCATCGTTTCCGCCATCGGTTCCTGCGTGACACATAAAGAAGTGCTGGCCAATCCGATGCTCATCGCCAAGACGGTGCTGGAAAAGGGATTGGATTCGCAGACGGCCTACGAAATCGTTTCGATTGACATCGCCGACATTGACGTCGGTGACAACGTGGGAGCCCGATTGCAGGCCGATCAGGCCGAAGCGGACGTTCGCATTGCTCGGGCAAAAGCCGAAGAGCGTCGTGCTCAGGCAGTGGCCAGCGAGCAGGAAATGAAAGCTCGGACGCAGGAAAACCAGGCAGAGGTTGTTCTGGCAGAAGCTGAGATTCCCGTGTCCATGGCAGCAGCCTACCGCAACGGCGGTCTGCGCGCCAGCGGGACATAACATATTTGCATTTCGTCCCCTGTGCCAACCGTGGGGCAGCGTCCCGTTACGCAGACCACAGCGACCGGGTAACTCGCGGCGGCACGCACCATCCCCACACGGGGCTGATGATTAGGTTGCCTTTACCGGCAAACAGTGACTTTAGCTAAAAACGACGGACCATCACGTTTGGCGGAGCCGCTTCCATCGGCACGGAAATCGATCTGACGTGATTCTTTCTGAGCGAAGTGCTTGAGGCTGCCCGGGCAGTGGCATAGACTTGCCGAAACAGAAACTGTGCATAAATTCGGAATCAGGAAGTGACCGCATTTGTGCGTTTCCCAAACCCACTCACCGGGATTGAAACGCAATGGATGAAGTCCTTCAGATTGAATTGACCACCTGCGAACGCGACACGCTGTTGCAGGGACTGCGTTATGTCCGTAGTTCCATTATGCTGGAAACACGGGACCCTACGAAACAGGACGACCTTCGTCGCAGCGGTCTGCTGGACGAAATCCAAATGCTGTCCCAAAGATTGGAAGCCACCGATCCCGTGTCCG
>JAPYTO010000318.1 GCA_029941865.1 Fuerstiella sp.
CGGCGAGAGTGCCGTTACCGCTGCCGTTTGCCAGCTCCCAGTCATTGTCCGGCTGCACAGGACTCTCGAAGCCGCCGTCGAGAATCGGTAGTGGTGCCTGTGTCGATCCGTCGATGTAGACGCGATCGGTAATTGTCGGCAGAGGAGTCTGGGGCTGTATCGTGTGAGTGCTGCCGTCGGCACCGATGTCAAATGTGATGGTGTCGAATCCGGCATTGCTGTTCGCCGCGTCGATGGCGGCTCGTAGTGAACCGGTGCCCGAGTCGTTGGAATTCGAGACAACCAGTGGTGTTGTTGGTTGGACGTCGATCGTCGTACCGGACTCAATGATCTTCATCCAAAGATCACCGTCAGCAGCCCGGAACCAGGAACTACTGCCGGCACTGCGAAGTGCACCAAGCGACGTCACTTCCGTGCCTTGATCAGGCTTGTAACTCTTGCCCACATCGACAAATCGAAAAACGGTTGCGTCCCCGGCCTGACTGACCGTCTTGATATCCAGATTGATGTCGAAACCATCAGCCGGAATGCCGCTGAGAAATTCCACCGTGTAGTCGCCCGCGTTCACTTTTGTGTACATCCGCTGGACGTAACTCAGGTTCCATCGATCGGCGACAATGGAGTGCCCGTCGCCGTTGGAGATACGAAATGGCGGAATGTAATCGCCCTGAACGTCGGCGATGCGACCAAGCCGCAATTGTGCATACCGATCATCGCTGATGTAACCATCCCAGCCAGCGGGCGTAATATCGGTGGAATCGCGATAGAAGTCGACTTTCGGCGTCAACACGTAACCCGGTCCGCCACCCGCGTGACCAGTCAGCGAGCCGTCGACGTCGTATACCAAACCAGAGAGAGCGTCGGGCCGTCCCGCGACGAATTCGGGGCTGTTGTCGACGGAGAAGAAGTTATTGCCATACAGTTCGATCCCGAGCGTGTCGGCTGTCCCGTCATTCTCAAACGAGATCCCTTCGGCACGCGTGTGTGAGAACTTATTCGCACCGCCTTCGATCCGAAATGCGTGGGCGTTGTCGGCTGCGAAGCCTGCGAAGTGGGAGTCGACAATTCGTCCCGGTCCGTCGTACAGTCGGTAGCCGCCAACCAGCGTAGCGGGCTCGGCGTTGCCGCGACTGTGGCCGACAAACAGAATGTTGTGTTCTTCCTGATTGAACGTGTTGAACGATCCGAACGCGTTGTCCGCGAAACGACTTTCGTTGAAGACTCCGACAAGCGCCCGGTGATAAACCGCAGTTCCGTGGTTTTTGTAAGCCGTGAAATTGTTGATCTGCATCGTCTGCGGCGGCTGGAACGTGTTGCTGGAAGCCTGGCCGCTGATGTCCTCACCGCGATCGAACGTCAGTCCGACCTGCGATGAGTGCCCCGTGTTGTTGTCGAACTGCAACAGATTGGTGCGCATCGGATTCAGACCGTTGTACAGACCCGTGTCCTTCGACAGACCCAGAACAGTTTCCGGCAGAGCAAACCAGAACCCCGTGCCTTCCGAACCGGCCGCGATGTTGCCGACCCACGTGTTGTCGGGGTTGGTGATCCAAAACGCCGCCGAATGCACGAAACGGTTCGGTGCGTTCTGGCCGGTATCGTGTGAACTTTCACCGTTCTCGCTGCGCGGGGCTTCTCCATTCACTTTACCGTCTCCGCCGCGAGTGATGCCTGGAACCACAAACGGATCGGTCGATGTGAAGCCACCACCGACTTTGTGAATGCCTAACGCAATGTTGTGCAGAAACTGGTTGTCCGTTTCGGCCGCGTCTTCCATAAAGAAGCCGTGACCATGAATGTCGTGCAGCACGTTGCCTTCCAGCAGCACGCCCTGAGTACCATGCACGGTCACGCCGCGGTTGTTGGAATTGGTGACGCTTGAGTTACGCATTACATCGCCGCTTCGGTCACCGGCAACATGCCAGTGCATCGGATAGCGCCCGAGTGTTCCGGTCTGGCCCATTTTGTCAAAGCGAACCGCATCGATCGTAATCTGGCCGGATCCTGGCATGACCATTGTATGAGCACCGATGCCGACATTCTGTCCGGCATCTGTGCCGTACTGACCACGATCGCCAAAGCTGTTGTCGGTGTCCTGAGTTCCCTGAATCGTGATGCTGCGATTCAGCAGTGCAACTTCGCCTCGCAGATCGATATCCCAGGTCCGCGTGCCATTGCCGTAGGTTTCGATTTCGCCGTAGTGACGGTGAGCAAGGGCAGTATCCAGTGTCAGAATCGTTTCTGTGCCCGTGTTGTTGACGGCTGTGATCGTCCGCACTTCTTCGTCGTTGTAGTCGTACGACGAACTGGCAACGACGATTTCATCGCCGACTTCCCAGTTGAGTTCTCCGTCGGAAGCGGCAGACGTCGTCCCGTCGAAATTGCGTTCGATAATGTTTGCGACGGTGATCGTATCTGCACCTGCTTCGACAGTGGCGGCCAGCTTCGAGAACGTCACTTTATCGTCGCCAAAGAACTGCAGGCGACCGTTCATCGCCGTCATCAAAAAGCCGTCGTTGTTATTGACGTTCATCGTCCCGGTCGTTGTTTCAATGACGTGGTCCGCTTCCTGATCGATGCCCGTCAGCGTCACGATGAACTCGCCGTCATCAAAGCGATCAGCGACCGTTCCCACTTGAAAGACGCCGCCACTGTTCACGTGAATCCAGTTCGCAGTCAGCGTCGTGGGCACAGGATCTTCACCGGGATCGGGATTCACAGGGACCAGAACTTCAAACCTCGCGTCGTCGAAAAACGTCGTTCGATCACCGGCCAGGGCGCCTTCGTTCAGGTCCGAAGATATGGTCAGCGTGTACGAAGCCTTCGTGGCCAAAAAAGTGGAGCTGGTGACTTCAGTGAACGAGCTGAACGTGACCTCAGGAATGTCAATCAACCCGACCTCGGTAGGTAGCCCCTGATCAAGAACAACTTCCAGGTCATTGCCGAATCTGCCTCCCTGTCGAGCCATCGTCAGCAGGCTCAGGTCATATTGCGCACCGGGCACAAATCCGTTCACCGTCTGGCGGAAGAATCCGCCCCCCTGAATCAACCCGTGCTGCTCACCTTCGGGAGCCGGAATGCCACCGCTTTGAAACGCACTCAGATTGCGCGTAATGCCCGCTCCACCGCTGATTGTCCATTGCGACCCGACGAGCGTTCCGGCTCCGGTCCCGGACGCCTGTTCAAACGCATTGTCTGGCTGCACGGGGAATTCGAACCCGTTGTCCAGCACGTTCAACTGGTCACCTTCGGCGACGTCGAGCGTCCCGTGAACCACAATTTCCTTAGCCAGATGTTCTGGTCCGTCCATCGTGACAGTCACACCCTGTGAGATGATGGTGCGCGTTGTTTCGTCGGGAATGCCGTTGTCCCAGATGGACGCGTCAAACCAGTTGCCCGAAGCGATTGCCGTCGTCAACGTTCGCTGTGCCCGCGTCACCAGCTGAGTGTAGATGTTGGCGGTTCGGAAGCTGGCATTCGGATCCACGTGCAGGTGGACCAGCAGGTTGCCATCCGGTGAATGAAAATACGACGTTTCGGTGGCTGATCGCAGAGCTGTTTCCGAATAGACTCTCGCGGCACCGTCCGCTGTGATCGTCGATCCAATGCCGGGGAAGATCAGCACTGTCGAAGCATGTTCGGGAACATTGACGCTGCGACGAATCTCAAACCGCATATAGAAATGCTCGCTGGCCGGATCGAATCCTGCGGGAAACTCGACCGTGTAATCGCCACCCTCAACGATCAGCGGCATTTTCACAGAAATGCTGCCACCCGGTTCGCTGGCAGTATCGGTTTCCGCCACAAGGTCGACTGTTTCACCTTTGGGTGTGGTGATCAGCGTCTGCGGAATCCCAGCTCCCGTGTCAAACTTGCGGACGTAAAATTCTGCGTAACGATTATCGGTCACCCACGCCTGCCAGCCAGCAGGTTGAAAGTCAGAGCCATCGTTGTCGACCATGAAGGGCTCGCCCGGCACAACCACTCGGCCGGGCCCACCGCCAACCGCGGACGTTAGACTGCCATCGCTGTCATAGATTACACCGTATTGATTCAGCGCCAGAGGAAGGCTGACGGTGTTGCTGATGTTGTCGTACGTCCCGTCATTTTCGAACGACAGCCCGCTGACGAAATGTTCTGTGAACTTTTCCGCGCCACCAACACCGTCAAACGTTAGTGCGGTTTCTTCACCGAAACCCGCGAAGTGCGAATCGCTGATGACGCTGGGACCGTCGTAAAGAAGGTGGGCTCGCCGCCGTTGAGTAACGTCACTGTTGCCGCGGCTGTGGCCAACATAAAGCGAGTTGTAGATCTCCTGGTCATACGTGTTGAAGGTTCCGTTCTCGTTGTCGGCAAGTCGCAGTTCGTCGAAGACCTGTTCGAGCCCGCGGTGATAGATCGCCGTGCGGTTCTGATAGGCCGTAAAGTGAGACACGACGGGTGGCCCGCCGATCGGATCATATCTGTTGCTGGTTCCGCCGATGTCTGTGCCGCGGTCAAATGTCAGCCCGATCTCTGCCGAGTGAGCTGTATTGTGCGCAAACTCCCGGATGTTTGTTCGCAGCGCATCAACACCGTCATAAATCGGGTTGCCAGCCGAAGCGCCGATCGCCTGAGTCGGCAGAATGAACCAGAAGCCACTGCCCTCTGAACCGGCCGCGATGTTGCCGACCCACGTGTTGTCGGGGTTGGTGATCCAGAATGCTGCCGACGAGATGAAACGGTTAAACGTCTGCTGGACTTCGTCGTGCGTGTCGACATTGAACGGATCGGTGTTGCCGACCGCGCCACCCACTTTGTGAACGCCATAGGTGATGTTGGCGATGAACTCGGTGCCCGTTTCGACACCGTCCTCCATGAAGAAGCCGTGTCCATGGATGTCGTGCTGGACAACGCCCTCGATCCGCAGATTGTGAGTGCCGTGGATAGTCAGCCCGCGATTGTTGGAATTGGTGATGCTTGAGTTGCGAAGGACATCGCCGGCGCGGTCGCCGGCTTCATGCCAGTGCATCGGGTAGCGGCCAAGCTGCCCCGTCTGCCCCATCCGATCGAACTGCACACCATCGACGGTCGTCTGCCCGGCCGTCGGCATAATCATCGTGTGACCGCCGATACCTTTGACCAACGATCCATCCGGATTTGTGGTGTCATATCGCAGGCGGTCACCAAACTGTGTGTCTGTGTCCTGTTCGGGCGTGCCTTGAATGCGAACATTGCGACTCAGTAAAGCCACTTCGGCACGCATGTCGATGTCCCAGGTGCGGCCGGGATCATTTGTGCCGGTCGCCTGCGTCTGGCCGTACGTTTCAATTTCACCGTAGTGTCGATAGTTCAGCGCGCGATCGAGAGTGATCTCCGTTTGCGTGCCGAGATCATTCACCGCGACAATCGTGCGGACTTCTTCCTGTTCGTAATCTCGGTACGCCGAACTGGCGATCACGATCTGGTCGCCAACTTCCCAGTTCAGACTTCCGTCGTCTGCTGCCGACGTGACGGGATCATTCTGAACATCGAGCGCCCCGTCAGTGAAGTTGCGTTCGATCACATTTTCAACAGTGATCTGAGTCGCACCAACATCCGCCGTTGTACCGAGTTTTGTGAAACTGAGTTTCTCTTCGCCGAAGAACTGCAGTCGCCCGCCGCCCACGGCCATCAGAAAACCATCGTTGTCCGAAACGCTCATTGTTCCGGTGGCGGTTTCGATGACGTGGTCTGCCGTCGGGTCCGTGCCGGTGAGCGTCAGCACGAAGTCGCCCTCGTCGTACCGGTCTGCTTCCGTGCCGATCTGAAAAACGCCACTGCTGTTGACGTGAATCCAGCGTGTGGTCAGCGATCGTGAAGTCGCATCTTCCGCCACATCCAATACACCGTGCACGACGACTTCATCCGCGAAGTGATCGGTCCCATCGAGCGTCACCGTCGATCCCTGATTAACGATCACTCGCGCCAGAGCATTCGGAAGACCGTTGTCCCAGGTGGCGGGATCATCCCAGTCGCCCGACTGCACCGCACGCGTGGTTTTCGGAGACACGGCTGAGAACTCGAACCAGTTAAGATCGAATCCGCCGCCAATCATCTCCAGCCGAAATACACGATCCGCTCCTCCGTCGTGCAGGAAGTCAGCGTTATTGAGCGTGACTGTGGTCCAGTTGCCACCACTGTCGGGAATCTCCACCGTGCCCAGTTCCGCAAACTCGGTATCCGGATTGTCGCTGACCAGAAACCGAATCGACGCGGCGGCACTTGCCGCAGCGACACGTACATCGATGTCGAACAGTCCTGCCGTTACGTCAGCTGTGTATTCAAGTGATTCACCATCAGCGATCGAAGTGACGTTGTGACCGCCACCGGCATCCGCGGTCGCCTCAATGTCGACGTCCTCGCCAGTTCGATACTGGCCACCCGCGTTGCCGGCCGTTGTATCGACGTACGCGATACCATTGACGCCATTGTCAAAATCTTCGGCCTGAATTCGCGTGCCATCGGAGACCGTCCGCGCAACAAATGGAGGCTGGATGCTGTGAAACGCAACGTTATCGAAAAAGGTCGTGCGCCCTCCGCTCAGTGTTCCTTCGTTGAGATCAGCGTGAATCGTCAACGTATAAGAAGATTTCGTTGCCACGAACGTGGGACTGACCACTTCCGTGAATGCGCCGAACGTAGTCACCTCGGGAATGTCAATCAGTGACATTTCCGTCGCCAGACCCCGATCCAGAATGACTGCCAGGTCATTGCCGTTCCCGGTCTGGCGAGCCATCGTCAGCAGACTTAGCTCGTATTCTGCCCCAATCACAAAACCAGACACAGTCTGGCTGAAGCTGCCACCCGACTGGATCAGCCCATGCTGCACGCCTTCGGGCGCAGGAATCTTTTGATTCTGAAAAGGACTGAGGTTCCGCGTAATGCCCGCTCCGCTGGTGATCGTCCACTGCGATCCGACCAGCGTTCCGGACCCCGTCCCGCTCGCCTGCTCGAACGCGTTGTCCGGCTGAACGGGGTCTTCGAATCCGCCATCCGCAACGACCACCGCCGAAAGCAAGGCACGTGCTTCAAGCAAATCCGTCAGCGCAGCGGTTCGGCGGCGGTTTCTCGCCCGACCACGGTTCACGCCGCCCCAATGATGTTTTTTGCTTCGAAGAATTTGCGCAAGAGAAGACAGGAATTTCAAGATAGAGATCCACTCAAGAAAAGACGCCAGAGACGAGA
>JAPYTO010000319.1 GCA_029941865.1 Fuerstiella sp.
CAATCTCTCAATCATGCCCAGCGCACGCAGCGTCGCTGCGCTCCTGGATCCGGCCCGCTTTATTGATTGACTTGAGGCGATGTCCAACTAAGGCAGCCTCCTCGTCGAAGTCTTTCGCAGCTTAGCTCACACGTTCCCACTGCTCATCCAGCCGTGGTCCGGACACGGTGATGGCGGTGCCCAGCTTTTGAGCGTACAGACTGACTCGGAATTCTTCCAGCATCCATCGATAGTGGTCCAGCATCGGATCGCTGCGCTGCTGTTTGAGCATCTCTGCCTGGCGAGCGAGATACCGGTTCTCGTAACGGGAAAAGTCCAGTTGAAGAGTACGTTCTGTGTTAAGTCCACCGGAGCTCAATCGATCCAGTCGCTTGCGAATGCACGTCATGTAGCGAGGAAATTGAATCAGCCAGGGCCAGGGAGTCTCTGCCAGAAAACTGGGATTCACAAGGCGGTTAAGCTGGTGCTGCATGTCAGCGATCAGACCGTTCCACCCCGGACCGTTGGCATCGGCCAGCATACGCTGAGTGTCCTGGTACTGTTTCAGCAGTCCGGGAAGCAACTGGACGAATTCCTGCACGACGACACCCAGACGTTTACGGCCGTTCTGCAGAAATTCCTCAAACGTGGCCTGCGTTCTGGGCGTCTCTTTCGGCGACAAATAGGCACGCTCGACCATCAGGAACTGCAATTGAGAAGTCAGATTCAGGCCGCGAATGGACTTGGCCTGCTGGCGAATCTTCTGCAGGTGAGGCAGGTGGTCAATCTGCCGACAGATGCGGCTTTCGTCGGTCAATAGAATCAGCCGACGTAATCCCTTGCGCAGCGTGGCATGAGCCGTCGCCGCTGTTTCACACAGAGTCAGTGCGACAGACGTTTCATCGTCACGCAGGGCCGGAAAGGACTGAATCTTCATCCCCGCTCGGTCAATCGTGATGCTGACCGGGATGTCGGCGAAATCCCACGACGTAAACCCGGTTCGATGCCACTGCACCTCTTCCGGGGATCGGCTGGCCTCGACGGATTTCTGATTGCCCTGCTGCTGCAAAGTCTGTCTCAGCTTGTCGAAATCACGGTTCTCGGCGATCGTTTTCCTGTTGTCGTCGTAAACTCGGACATTCGCGAGTAAGTGGCTCGGCAGCGCTGACTGATCAAAATCCTCCGGACGGACCGGCTCGCCGGCAATCGTCGAAAGTGCCTGCGCGACTGCGGACAGCAGATTGCCTTTCCCAAATTCCAGCCCCGCGACGATTTGCTGTGCCGTGTCGGGCGCCGGGACGAAATTCCGTCGCAGGTTCTTGGGCAGTGACCGGATGAGCGCGGTGACCTTCTGGGTGACCAGCCCTGGCACCAGCCATGTCAGTCGGTTCTGATCCAGCTGAGCAAGCCCTTCCACGGGCGCCGTGATCGTCACCCCATCAGCGTCTCGGCCCGGATCAAGCTGGTAGGTCAATGGCAGCTTCATGGTGCCCATTGTCACCGACGTCGGAAAGTCCGTGTTGCTTTCTGCACGCTGTGTTTCGCTGGTAAACGCGTCTACGTCAAATTGCAGCAGTCCGGGATTGGTTTTTGCGGTTCGCTGATACCAGCGTCGAAGGCGATTTCGGTCGGTGATGTCGACGGGAATCTGTTTGTCGTAGATTTCGAACAGAAGGTCTTCGCCGGGCAGCAGGTCATGTCGTCGAGTCCTGGCCTGCAGTTCCTTCACCTGCTCCAGCACATTGACGTTGTGCTGCAGAAACGGGAAATCTTTCCCCCAGCCCGCTTTCGGAGTTTCCGTTCCCGAGCGATAGGCGGACGAATCCGGATTGGCGTGTGTCGACCTGCCGGGCGTAATTCGTGAACGGCTGCCGGAACACAGTTCGTCCTCTTCTTCCGCATAATTTGATTCGCGTTCGTCTTCGGTTTTGCCGTACAGCAACCCGAGTTCGACCAGGCCATACTGAATGAGCAGCTCCCGCGACCTGGTTGGGTCAACTTTCGCGAAGGACGTTTTTCGGCGAGGCACAATCGGCAGTCCCCACAGCGTCACTTTTTCGAAGCACATGACGTTGCCGGCTTTGGCGTCCCAGTGCGGTTCGCTGTATTCCCGCTTCACCAGATGCTCGGCGACAGATTCGATCCATTCGGGCTGAATGCGAGCCAGTGTGCGTGCAAACCGCTGCGACGTTTCGACCAGTTCCGCAGCGACAAACCATTTGGGCCCCTTGGCGGCCAGCGCTGATCCAGGCCAGAGCGTCAGTTTGTTGCCGCCGGCACCCGTGTATTCGCGATCGGCAGACTTGTAGGCCAGGTTCGCCAGCAGCCCCGTCATCAAAGAGCGGTGGATGAGCGCGAAATCGTTTTTTCGATCTTTGAAGGGGTGCAACGCGGCCGCTCTGGTCAGTTCTTTGTCGCCGGATTCTGCCAGCAGATCCTTTAACTGCCGATGAACGTCAATCCATTCCCGCATTCTCATCCATGACAGAAAATTCTGTCGGCACCACTTCTTAAGCTGACCGCCGGAAAGTTTTCTTTTCTGTTCGTGCCATGCGTCCCACAGGTTCAACAGGGTCAGGAAATCGCTGTCGGCGTTGCGGAATTTCCGGTGTGCTTCGTCGGCGGCCTGCTGTTTGTCAATCGGTCGTTCACGAGGATCCTGAATCTCCAGTGCCGACGCGATGATCATGACTTCCGGTACGGCGTGTTCATCAATTGCCGCCAGGATCATGCGGCTGATCCGCGGATCGACTGGCAGCCTGGCCATCCGCCGCCCCGTTTCTGTGAGCACGCAGGCGTCACGACCACCATCTTCTTTCCCGTCAGACGAACCTGGGACTTTAATGGCTTTTAGCTCTTCCAGCGTCTTGTAGCCTTCACGCACCGTGGTTGGCCGTGGTGGGTCCAAAAATGGAAAATCGTCCAGTCGCCCCAGCTTTAAGTTCATTGTGCGCAGGATGACTGCCGCCAGATTTGTGCGCTGAATCTCCGGCGCGGTAAAGGCTTCTCGACCGTTGAAGTCTTCTTCATCGTACAGGCGAATGCAGATGCCCGGACCGACGCGTCCACATCGTCCGGCACGCTGGTTCGCCGACGCCTGAGAAACTGCTTCGATCGGCAGTCGTTGCATTCGCGACCGAGCGGAATACCGACTGATGCGAGCCGTCCCGGTGTCGACCACGTAACGAATACCGGGGACCGTCAGCGATGATTCGGCGACGTTGGTGGCCAGCACGATTCGTCGATGTTGATAGGACTGGAAGACTTTCGTCTGGTCCGCCATTGATAATCGACCAAACAGCGGAACAATTTGTGTGGGATGCTGTGACGTATCTCCGGGATATCTGCGACCACCGAGTCTCTTATCCGCTTCGCGGATGTCTCGTTCAGTCGGCAGAAAGACCAGGATGTGCCCGCTGTCGATTCCGGCCAGTTCGTCGATGGCGTCCGAAATCCCATCAAACCAGTCTCGCTCTTCCGCGCCTGGAAAGGAGTTCGGTTTCTTCGAAAAGCCCGGCTTCCGGTTGCCATCGTTTCCTGGTGGGCCTGCCGTGGCGTTGTCTTCCGACAGCGGCTGATAACGCACTTCGACGGGAAACGTGCGTCCTTCCACCAGCACCACCGGAGCCGGTTTGCCGGCCGTACCGAAGTGATTCGCGAATCGCTCGGCATCAATCGTCGCCGACGTAATGATCAGACGCAGGTCCTTGCGCTGCGGCAGCAGTCGCTTCAGATATCCCATCAGAAAGTCGATGTTCAGCGATCGTTCGTGGGCTTCGTCAATGATGATGGTGTCGTACTGATCCAGAAATCGATCCGACTGTGTCTCTGCCAGCATGATGCCGTCGGTCATCAGTCGAATCAGCGTATTGGGCCCGGACACATCATTGAAGCGAATGCGATACCCGACTTCCTTTCCTGGCTGGCACTTCAGTTCCTCGGCCAGCCGAGTCGCGATCGACCGTGCGGCGATTCGGCGTGGTTGAGTATGCCCGATCACCCCGCCGACGCCACGACCCAGTTGCAGTGCAATCTTTGGCAGTTGTGTGGACTTCCCCGACCCGGTTTCTCCGCACACGACAATGACCTGGTTGTCTTTGATGGCGGCCGCGATATCTTCACGGCGGGCGACCACAGGCAGGTCCTCAGGCCACTGGATTTTCGGCACCGACGCTGCTCGTTTGGCACGCCGCTGAACAGAACCCGTCAGCTGCTCCGTTAGTTTTTTCAGGTTTCGATCGAACGGCTTTCCCGCCGTTTCTGCGTTGCCAATCGAACGCAGCAACCGGCGCATGGAAAACTGATCCCCCTGCATTGCCAGGGGAATCTGCTGTTCAATATGTTTCCGATCAAAACGGGAACCGTCGTCGGAAGATCTGGGCGATTTATTGGGAATACCAGGACGCATCGTAGAACAAAGAGAGGGGCGTGCACCGGCGCCACGATAACAAAGTTCACGGACGGGAACCCGCTAACTTTGTGAATGAAGAACAAGAATCACGACACGGGAATTCGGGGCGCCGATTCGTACCGGCCCTGAGACGCCATCGATGGACGTCTGAGTTCCAAATACAGCGAAATTGCCGTGATACGCTGAGCCTCTACCGAGGCTCAGACGTTGCGGTCCATCATCATGCCAAGCAGACGGTCAACTTCCCGGGCACCCGCTGCGGGGTTCAATGCGGTCGTGGCGACGCCGGAGACGACTTTCGTGATATTGTGATCGACCGCCCCTGTGCGGCCCCAGACATCGCCGCCAGCAGCCGTCATGTACGTGGAAAACGTGCGGTGACCGGTCCCGGGGCGCTCTCCGATCACGTGCAGAATCGCCCGCGGCCCCTGCAGAGCATCAAACAGAACTTCACCGATGCGATAACCCGCTCGGACACGGCCCGAGGTGACGATCAGATTCTCGTCTGAAACACTCAGACCGCGATCATTGAGACTGCTGCGCAGCTGATTCAGGAACGGCAGCAGGTGACCGTCTTCCATAATCGCCAGGGCATTCAGTCCGTCCGAGATCACAATCTGCACATCAAAATGCTCGGCTTGTCGCTGACGAAGCTGGCGGAGCGACGCGACCGAGGCTTCGTCAAGCTGCTCACCGGTTATCGGATGCAGAATATAGTCGGCTCGATCCGCGGACTTTGTGGTTAGCTTTTGGCTGTTGGGGATGGCCTCGATGAACTCCTGCGGCAGTTCGGCCCAGATGCTCAGTTTTGCATCGTCGTAGATGCGACGAATGTCGCCCTGAAGGGCGGGTTGCAGGTCCCATGTTCTTTGTCCGTGCCCCTCGGCAATGAACAATCCTCGCCCACGAACTTCGGCCAGCTGCCGTTGACCTTCTTCCAGAATGGCCTGGTCAGTTCTGGCGTCGCCCTTGCGGCGACAGTACTGCAGAAACACCCACAGCGGGTCACCGAAATGTTCGGTCGGCCGCCCTGACTGGTCAATGACGCCGAGTTGCTGAAAGAACGTCCACATTTCATCGTTGACACGATATCCAAACGATTCACGCAGTCGGACGTGATCCTGGTATCCCGTTGTCAGATACCCCAACATCGGATCGATCTTCGTCGGCAACGCCATCAGGTAAGCTGGGTTGGCCGGCATGATCCGGTCCAGGCACCAGTCGAGATCATCCAGCGAAATATCCATGTGCAGCGTCGAGCACACGTCCAGGCCAATACATAGACCGTGCAGTTTTCCCATCACGATGTCTTCCAGACAACACCGCACCAGCTGTTCACGTGTGCGAAAGACTTCAGGGCCGATAAAGCCGGCGACGTCGTTCAAATGCACCCACGGATCAGCCGCGTTGCCACTCGCCCGCCGGGCCTGGGCGACCTGTTTTGTTAAAGCCCTGGCAAAACCGTACTTGCGCGACTCGTGCATGACCATGTCAAAGCCGTGACTGTGGCCGTTCGTGAAGTCTGCTCCCTGTCCGGTTTCAAAATACAGCCCGTATTGTCCGGTCCGAGTCCCGGCATACTGTGTCATCTTTTCGATGCTGATGTCGAAGGTCTCATTGGCTGCGTCACTTCCCGCAATGCTCTGAAACCACAACTCCGTCGACCCTGGCCATTTGTTCTCGACCTCTGCCTGAACGTCAATGTGCGAAAGCACGCAATGTGGCATCGCGTGACTGATTTCAAACGTTGTCATGAGATCCTGCAATGTCTGTTCGATGGCCGCCACAGATGCAGGATTGCTGGACACCGGATTCGTCCCCAGCAACACGTCGCCCACCGCGTACGACCAGCCATCCAGTACCTGCCAGCGAATGTCGTCCACGTTGTCCGTTGGCGAATTCGGCTGCAGGCGGGCACCAAGGAATCCTTTCGCACCGATCTGACTGCCAGGCAGGGGGTTGAAGACCTTTTCACCAATCCTGATGAGTTCCTCGTTGGTCATCAACTTTACGACACAGGAAATGACGTCGCTGGACAACCCGGGCATGACATCCTTGATCGCCACTTCATTGGAAGTCAGCAGAAACTGTTTGAATTGGCCCAGTGTCCGACCGGTGAGTGTGTTTCGTGTTCCTTCGTCCTGCCCGACGGAGATAAAGGCGAACAGGTTGTCTTGATGCAGTGAGTGCGCATCGATGTCCGCCAGACGTGTGTTTGCCAGCAGCACGCGGGCGTTCTGTCGTGAGGCTTCATCCGCGGCAGCCACGCCGACAGCTTCGTCCCCTTCTTTGAAATCGTTGGCGGCCCCCAGGATTTGAGCGTACAACGTCGCATCATGATCCCCGCGCAGACGTCGAATAAAGCGAAAGACATCCTCTTGCGGCATGGGGACGCTGATCGAGGTGCTGCGTTTGACCGAGTCCAATGCCAGAGCATGGTTGCGCAGAGATCCCGGGCATGCGATGATCGTGCCGCCGGCAAGTCCTTGCAGGAATGTTCGTCTGCTGACCATCAGTGGGTAAATCCCTCGAAAGTGTGGAGCAGGAGCTGCGCAACAACGAAAGCGCCACACAATCATAGCAAATGTATGTCGCTGACGTGGGATGATGTGTCGGCCGCCCGGGATCTGAGTGCGTTTACGGACTACGGTTCACGGTGCGTCGAGCTTCGGGAAACATGCGAATCGATTGCGCGGAAGCGGCATCAGCGCGGGACGGTGCCTTGCGCCGAGGCACATGGCGGCAGGCACAGGGAATCGTCTCCACTGCATTGAGGCGGAATGAACTTCCACGGCTGGCTTGGCGC
>JAPYTO010000320.1 GCA_029941865.1 Fuerstiella sp.
ACCCCGCCGCAAACCAGCCGATCTCATTGACCGTCATCCAGTCGTACAACGGAGGTTGATCGGCGACGTAGCCCACGCGCCCACGAATCTCCAGCGCGTGAGTCCTGCTGTTCATGCCGAGTACTTCGGTACTGCCGGAATCTGGATTTTCCAGGCCCAGCAGCAGGCGAATTGCAGTGCTCTTGCCGGCACCGTTGGTACGGATTGCGACTTTATCAGCCACTGTTCCGCGGCGTTCCTCACCTACTGGGACATATCGCTGGGAGTGCCTGATCAGACCGGCGAAGTGATTTCGCTGAACAGTCCTCACCTGGCCGTCGCCTTCGAAAACGCCGGATTGAGTCGCCGCTGGCTGATGGAGGCTTGCGAATCTTCTCCCAACGTTTCCGTGGAGACATTGCACCTTTCATCAGAGAGCGAGCCGACCCGCGTTGACCGGACAGTACTTCTGGATCACAGCGGAAGACCAGTTGGCCGCATGTTCTCCGTTGCCGGTACAGCGGCCCAGGGACTTCGTCCGGACGTATTGTTGCGAGCGCGTGAGGCAAGAAAGCAACTGGACCGCCTGTCTCCGCGCGAAAAGGAAATTCTGGATCTTGTGTTTGAGGGATACACCAACAAAGCTGTTGGAAGGCAGACCAGCATCAGCGAAAAAACGGTCGAGAAACATCGGGCCAACATTATGCGGAAGCTGGAGAGCCAGAGCATCGCCGGGCTGATTCGGCGCGTGACCGAAGGCAGACTGCTGTCATCGGACCGGTTGTCCTGAAGACCCATTCAGCTCTGCGTGAAGAGATGCGGCGGTGTGTATTGAGCAAGGGCCTGGAAGCGGCCGCCGTACAAGCGATAAGCGCAAGCGAGTGGATCCCGTGCTTTTTGGAAACACACTTGCTTGCGCTGCGTGCTTGTATCAGGAACGGCAAAGCACTCATCAGTGCTCACCAGAACAGCTGGTGCTTTACGGTCACGAATTATTCATTGTCGAGCAGTTCGACCGCTGCGAACGTTTGACCTTCCAGCATCGCCAGACTGGCTCCTCCACCGGTGCTGACATGAGACACCTTGTCTTCAAACCCCAGTTGCCGAATGGCCGCAGCGCTGTCGCCGCCGCCGATGATGCTGGTGCCTGATCCCTTCGCCAGGGCTTCTGCCACAGCACGAGTTCCGTCGTCGAACGGAGGCATCTCAAAAACGCCCATCGGTCCATTCCAGACGATCGTCTTCGCGTCTTCGACGATTTCAGAGTAGATCGCGGCGGTCGCAGGTCCGATATCAAGACCTTCAAAACCGTCGGGGATTTCTCCGGCCTTGACGACTTCCTTGTTACAGTCAGCACTGAAATCGTCGCCGCAGTGGGTGTCGACGGGCAGTATCAGTTTGTCGCCGCCCTGTTCGATTAACTCTTTGGCCAGTTCAACTTTGTCCTTTTCCACAAGGCTGTTGCCAACCTGACCACCTTTCGCCAGTGAGAACGTGTAGGCCATGGCGCCGCCGATCAGTACTTTGTCGCAGATGCCGAGCAGGTTGTTGATGACCAGGATCTTGTCTGAAACTTTTGCACCGCCAAGGATCGCCACGAAAGGACGCTTCGGCGTTCCCACGGCATCTGTCAGGTATTTGATTTCCTTTTCTACCAGAAAGCCAACCACGCGTGGTTGGCCAGCCATTGCGTTTGGCGTGGCCACCATGGATGCGTCCGCACGATGACAGGTGCCAAAGGCGTCGTTGCAATAGATGTCGCCGAAGGCGGCCAGCTTGTCGGCAAGTTCCGGGCAACCCTTCTTCTCACCTTCTTCAAAACGTAGATTCTCCAACACAACGGTTCCGCCATCCTGCAGATCATTGACTTTGGCCACAGCATCGTCGCCGACGGTATCTGTTGCGAACGCCACGGGTTTGCCAAGCAGTTCCGCCAGTTTGTCGGCTGCCGGCTTCAGGCTGTACTGCGAATTGTCTTCACCTTTTTTTGGGCGACCCAGATGACTCATCAAAATCAGCTTTCCGCCCCGGTCAATGACCGACTTGATAGAAGGCAGCGCCATGCGGACCCGTCCGTCATCCGTGACTGTTGTTCCGTCGAGCGGGACGTTGAAGTCGACTCGCATCAGAACTTTTTTTCCGGCGACGTCGACATTGGCAATTGTTTTTTTGGCCATGAGGGCTGATTCTTCAAAGGAAGTGTGCAAAGAGCGTAACGAATCCGCGAAAGCTGACTTCGACTTCAGAAATCCGGTCGTCGTGTCCGCAACTCCCGTTTCGGCAGGAAATCTCTGAATTTTCCCGGATTCTGGCAGGTCGGCGCGGCGAATCAAACGGGATCCTGAATTGGCATGTCGAATTCCCGCGAAAACAAAACGAGTTCGCAGACTCTGTATCATGGTCCGGGACCTGCGTGAATTCTTTACTGTTTTCGATATCCAACCACAGGCACCGGACGTTGGTTTGTGCTGATCAGCTTCGGGCCTTATCTTTGCGACCTGACACACGGATCAGCTGTTCTTCAATGAAGACAGGGCTCAACCCGGTTTCGAGCACCCGTTCCCGTCGGTTACTGTACTTGACTCACCCCCAATATGTTTTGCTCCCGTCGACGTCCAGAGGCAGGGGTTTACTGAAGAGAACCAGAATGTCGGATTTTGACGAACGACTGCAGAAGGCCATCAATCGCGGCCAAAAGTCCCGGGACGCCGAAGGTGAGGCAGCGGGGCAAAAGCAGGCCAGCGAAGAAGATCTTCGTAGTCTTCATTCTGAGCTTCGTCTGGCGTTGAGCGATCATATCGAAGGCTGCCTGAAGAAGCTGTGCGACCACTTTCCCGGCTTCGAATACTCCACAGTCGTGAATGAAGACGGCTGGGGTGCCCGGATTACTCGCGACGACATCAATCTGAACCGTGGTACGAACCGAAATCTGTACAGTCGCCTGGAAATGCTGATCCGACCTTTTTCTGATACTCACATCCTTGAGATCACGACCAAGGGGACGATCCGTAACAAAGAATCACTCAATCGAAGCAACTATCGTTTTCTGAGTGAAGCGACGGAAGAGGGGCTGATGGAAGTCATCGACACCATCATTCTGGAATTCGCTCAGCAATATTCCGCCACCGGCTAGGAGGCCGTTCGGGTACCTGGAGCCGTGAGCCGCAAGGCGCTAGCCGCGGGTGAAAACAGTGCCAATAATCGGCGGCTAGCGCCGTGCCGCTCACAGGAACAGATGTATCCGGACCGCCTCCTGGACGCGGAGCGGAATTCACTCGGATGTGCTGGCGATGAATAAATCTGGATGCAAGAACACTGACTCCCGCAATCAATTGAGCGACGCTGGTTCAGTTTCGTTCGCTTCAGCAGGGGCGACGTCTTGCCGGCCGGCATCACCGTCGTCAGTCCCAGGTTCTTCGGTCGGCGGCAGTTCTTCCGTTGTTGAGACCGAGGTGTGCGGTTGGTGATCGAAGATGTGGAGATTGTGATAGGACAGCAAAGATCCTTTCTCCAGATGCACGTTCTTCAGCGCGACGGCGTATTCGGCACGTGATCGGTAGTAGCGGATTTCGGCTTCCACGACTCGACGCTGAGCATCCAGCAGATGATCCACGTCGACGTCCATGTCGTTTGCGTCCTGTGCGTCATAGGCGTCCAGCAGTTCCCGTGCCGCCCAGAAGCGGTTCAGGCTGTTCTGACAGGCTTTGTACGCCCTGGCGGCGTCTGCGATTGTGTTGCTGAGATTGTGAACGATTTCCCGCTGCTGTTCGCGCTGGATGATGCGTTCACGGGCAAGTTGCAGTTCCGCATTTTGTACCGCCAGGTAACCCTTGCGATAGCCCAGCGGTACTTCGTATTCAAAGCCCAGCAGCCATTCCTGAAAATCTCCGTTGGCCAGATTACCCAGGGCGGACGCGGGGGCCGTGCCACCGTTGATGCCGTCGGTGTTGATCAGATCGTTGCCAAAGCCACGGAATCGATAACGGGCGACGGCATCCAGTCTGGGATTAAGGAAATTTCTGGCCGCCAGCAGTTCCATCTCACGTTTGCGTATCAGCATTTGCTGCCGCCGCAATTCTGATCGCAGCATCAAGGCGTCCTGTTGCACGTTGTACCAGTCGAAAATGATATCCGCTTCCGTCGGTTCGTCTTTCGGTCGAATCAACTCTCCGTCAGTGATCTTGATTCCAATCAGCAACCGTAGCCGACGTTCCGTTGTCTGCACACCGCCGGCGGCTTCCAGGGTTCCCCCCGTGCTGCCGTTTCCTGTGCGCGTTCCCTGAGTGACACGACCGGAGATCGCTTCGTCAACAGCCGCCTTGAAGCGGTAGTACTGTTCCCGAGCCAGAGCTTCGGACGCCCCGGTTTCGATGTCGCTTTTTTCTCTGGCAGAAATACGATTCCATGACTCCAGTGCTCGCTTCATTGCCTGACTGCGGGCGTCGAGATCACGATATGCGAAGTACAGATCCCAGTAGGCGTTCGTCACGTCATTGACGTAGTTGCGAACCGCGACTTCAAAATCAGTCTGACTCATGTCGGAGTTCACTTTGGCGATCAACACGCCATTGTACACTCCGACGCTGCTGCCTGGTCCGGCGATGCGATTGAACTGCAGTCCGCCACCCTGCAACATCGGTTTGCGGATTTCGCCTTCAAGATATGTCTGCCACGCGTTTGGAAATGTATTGCTGGGGGCGTTGTTGCCATCGAATGTCGAGACAGACCTGAGAGCCAGAGTGGATCCTGTCGCCGTGTTCTTGGACAGTTCCACCGTGTATTCATGAAGATCCTGAATAAACGGATTCGCCCCACCGGAGAAGAAAGGGTTGTTGGCCAGTTGCCGATTGTTGTTGAAAAACGCTGATGCGCCGAGTTGTGCGTCAAAGGCGCTGAGCGCTGCTTCCGGACTGAAACGCGGATTGGTGACGGCGAGGCTGTTCGTGAATCGTGACCGAATGCTGGCTGGATTCCGCAGGATCGTTCCGCCGAGCTCTCTGAGCACTTCAGAATTGTGCAGCGCTATCTGCAGGATTTCGTCCAGCGTCGAATCGCGGTATTGGATAGCGTCCAGATCTGCTTCGTGGCGTATCGTCACCGGTGCTTCTGCATATGCTGCCGGATGGATTTCTGCCGTCGGGTAGTCAATACGCCGCGAGATATGGTCGATCTGTGCAGTATCGTCACCGGCAGTTTCGTGCCACACTTCCCGCGACCGGCATCCGCAGAACCCGACAGCCAGCAGCGCAACAGCCGCGCAGACGCCGAGCGTTAACGCCCGAACGCCGTTGTTGGGGGATGTCGCTCGTTCGACCGAGCGCGAACGCATCGGGAACGTATATACTCCATTGTTTCGCAAGGCTATGTCCGTACAGCCAATGGGTTGTTGCAGCGTGATCGGGTATGAGTGTTCGACAGCTTCCCCGAATCCGGGGATATCCTAGTCTTCGGCATTGGCCAGCGAAGCCCCTCGCTTCTGATACGATTGGCGTTCTGTGATTGACACATCAGTTCGCTGGAACCCGAATAGTAGGTGCAACGCCGGAGGTTTATCTAACAGGAACAGCCCGAACATCAGTTGTGTTCAGGACAGCCGGAATGGTCGACATCGGTGCTGTTCTCGTGTTCCAGCCATCCGCTTCCGCGAGCGGCCAATCACGCGAAAACTGCCGTGGCGGCGGTCAACGGCGGTCAACGGCGAATCTGCGTCGAATCTGCGTCGAATTCTGCCTCGGGCCTATTTCACGCGGCGACTCCGCATCATGCTGCTTCGGTGTCCGGAAATGACTGGTCGACCACCGCCGCACCGACGGAATCTCCGAACGCGTTTGTAGCTGTGCGAAAACGGTCCAGCAACCAGTCAACGGGCAGGATCAAGGGCAGGTACGTGGTGGGTAGGCCGACCGCATTCAGCACAATCAGCATTGTGACTAATCCGGCTTCCGGGATGCCGGCAGCGCCGATGGCTGCCAGAGTCGCTGTCACAGCGATGATAATCTGTTCGGTGAAACCAAACGTAAAATCCGGATTAACACCGGCGTAGATCTGAGCCATAAAGATGGCGGCGGCCGCTTCGTATAAAGCTGTGCCGTCCATATTGATGGTGGCCCCCAGCGGCAGCACGAACTCTGCCGATTGCCGGGAAATGCCCGCGTTTTCTTCTGCGCACTCCATTGTGACCGGGAGCGTGGCTGACGAACTTGCGGTCGAGAACGCCGTCAGCAGAGCATCTGACATTTGTTTGTAAAACTGAAACGGATTGCGTTTGGTGAAGACCCAGAGAATCAGCGGCAGCGTGATGAAGGCGTGAATACCCAGACCGACCAGAACGGTGGCCATGTACCAGCCAAGGCTCGATATCTTTGCCCAGGCATCACCTTCCAGAAAGAATTTTCCGAACGATGACGTCACCAGACAGAAAATACCGATTGGGGCAAACTTCATCAGCAGCATGACGAATCCCATCATGGCATCGTTGATGCTGACGATCAGTGTCCGCATGGTTTCCGAACGGCTTCCCATCGTGGTCAACAGTCCAGCGAACGCGATACTGAAGACGATCAAAGGCAGCAGTTCACCTTCGACCATTGACTTCAGAAGGTTGCTGGTGAACAACATCAGCACCATCTTGTGAAAGATGTCGCCGATGTTCTTCGGTCCTTCTTCGTTTTGTTCAAGGTCTTCCAGCTTTTCATGGTGCTCCGTGGTGCCCATTTCGTCCATCATCGAATCGGCATCCAGGCCGACGCCCGGGCTGAACAGATTGACAATCAACACGCCGGTCGCGACCGCCAGAATCGTCGTTGACAGGTAGTACACGATGGCGACGGCTCCCGGCTTGCCCAACTTGCGAACGTCGCCAAGCCCCAGAATCCCGCTCATGACGCTTGCCATGACCAGCGGTACGACCACCATCATCAGCAGTCGCAGAAAGACGTCGCCACCTAACTTCAGGCTCACCGCAAATCCCGGGGCCCACCACGCCAGCACCAGAGCGGCGACAATGGCACCGATCATCAACAGAGTATGACCGCTTCCCGTGCCGCCTTTTTTTTGTTGCTCAGCTGACATGTAAACCCTTTCGGCATTATGACTACAAAGGTCATCGGAACTGGTGAGTCATTGACAAACCATTGCGGAGTTCCGCAGAGAACGCAAGGGGGCTGGCAACGGATCAAAGAATTCTGCCATCAAACCCTCACAAAAAACAGAGGC
>JAPYTO010000321.1 GCA_029941865.1 Fuerstiella sp.
TGCTCTCCACAAGACCAACTTCGATCTGTTTTGCCTGCCTGATCGCGGCCGCCAAACTGGTGGCCTGGGGTGTGTAGTTTCACATGACACAGTACGTGATCTGCACCTTCATTTCTTCTCTCCTTCCGGCATCTGTAACACAGGAAACTATCCCACGTCTTGATGATCGCTGCAACACATTGCAGCGTGCAGAATGCGAACCTGGTTGCCTGAGGGACTGACGGAAATCGGTGCGGCCGTTTGCGTAAGTCGAAGAGGTGATCCCCACAGATCACGTTGCACAATCGTGACAGTGCCCGCGTACAAGAACTTCGGACATGATCCCCGGTGCACGAGCCTTTCGGGAACGGCCTTTCAGCTCCACGTCAAACCCGGACATACACACCACCTTACCGCAATCAATGCACATGAAGTGCGGATGCTCCGATGCTCCGTCGCTGTCCAGTGGCACCAGTTCAAATCTCCGTACGGCGTCACCCAAATCCAGGCGAACGACAATGCCGGCTTCGTTGAGTTCAGACAGCGAACGATAAATTGTGGACTTGTCAAAACCGTATTCACTAAGGGCGTCGACGACGCCGACGGGCGTCATTGGTGATGCTGCAGCATCCAGGCACTGAATCACGGCAATCCGCGCCGCCGTGCAACGCATGCCCACACCTTGCAGTACGGATCTTGCAGCTTCCAATGACAGCTGTTGTGGTTGTCTGCCTTTGATCATTACGTGAACTCCAACCAGCCTGACTTGATTGCCGGAGTATTCCAGGATGTGTCCACATTTGCAACTAAGTTGCAAATAAGAACGCGTCGCGACTCGAAATTTGACGTTTTTCGCCCTATTTTAGAGCAGTTTACAGATTGACGGAACCGGTTCTGGCTCGTGGGGGCAACCGTTCTGCTATTAGAAAACGTCAGCCGCGGCCACGAGTCAGCGAAATTCGCTGTAGTGGCCCATTGTTTTGGTTGCCTGCTGCGCCTCATCTGCAAACGAAGTCTACCTGTTAATGTCCTGCCTCCACCGTTTTTACCTGTGTCTGATTGTTGCTGTCCTGACAACTGGTGTTGCAGCAGAGTCGGCCCGTGCGGTTGACGAAGTGACAGTCAGGGACAGCAGTGCTGCACCGCCTCCGACATCCACTTTTGATGGCCAGGCCTTGATGGTGCAGGCAGGCGAAGACAGCACCCGGACCATGATCGTGCTGGGCATCTACTGTCTGCTGATCGTTGCTGCGTCACTGACGGGTGGCTGGTTGCCGTCCTGGATCGAACTGACGCACACTCGAATGCAGACGGTCATTAGTTTCGTGGGCGGTCTGATGCTGGGGATCGGCGTCTTTCATCTGCTGCCACATGCTTTTCGGGAACTTCGTGACCCCGACGCAACGGCCCGCTGGATGATGCTGGGAATTGTTATGATGTTTGTGCTGATCCGCCTGTTCCATTTTCACAACCATGAACCAGTCGCAAGTAAAGATGCGGCCCACTCACCCGACTGTAATCACGATCAGGCGGACGATCACACATCCAAAGTGTCAGCGACGGGAGAAGGTCACGGTCATGGCGAGTGTCATTCACACGGCCATTCTCATGGTCTTAGCTGGATTGGGATTGCGATTGGCCTGAGTCTGCACACACTCATCGACGGTTTGGCGCTGGGAGCCAGCGTGCAGCAGGATGCTCAGGCTTCCACTGCCATCGGACTGTTTGGCATCGGGACGTTCCTGGCCGTGTTGCTGCACAAGCCCCTTGATGCCGTGTCAATTACCTCACTGATGGTGGCCGGCGGCTGGAACAAAAAGTCGATGAGTCTGGTCAACGCAGGTTTCGCGATGATGTGTCCAATCGGCGCCGCCTTGTTTCTGCTCGGTATCAGCCGGTTTCCGGGTTATCAGCAGGAAATCCTCGGCACTTCGCTGGCGTTTGCTGCGGGAGTCTTCGTCTGCATCGCGTTAAGCGATCTGTTGCCGGAAATGGAGTTTCATTCCCACAACAAAGTCCAGCTGACCATCTCACTGGGGCTGGGCATCGTTGTGGCATGGGCAGTGACGCTGCTGGAACCTGCGCATCTGCATTAGTCGACAAGTTGACGGAACCGGTTCCGGCTCGCGGGTATTTCTGTTTCGCAGGCTGGAAGACGTTCTTCGCGGTCACGAATCAGCGTATTGCGCCGTCGCGAATCATTGTCGCAGTGTGGACAGGTTTGCTTCCATCGCCTGCACAACGGCCAGCGAGTCCGACCCGACGGCTGTAAATCTGAATCCCAGGTCTTTGTGCTGCTGTTCGAACCCGGTCTTTGTCAGAATTCCTGGTGTTTTGCCGTTGTCGCTGCACGACTTGACCACCTTCTTCAGCGCTTCGACAAAACGTGGCTGGGTGAAGTCGCCCGGGCAACCGAGGTTCACTGACAGGTCCAGTGGGCCCACGAACAGAACATCAACGCCATCAATCGCCGCAATGTCGGCAGAGGCTTCGACAGCTTCCGGTGTTTCAATCTGAACGATCACGAGGCTGTTGTCGTTGGCTGAGTTGAAATACTGATTCCAGTCGCGGCCGAAATTGGTCGCGCGAATGGCACCGGCAACTCCGCGAGATCCCGTTGGCGGATATTTCATGCATTCGACAGCACGTTTTGCTTCTTCGACGGTGCTGACATAGGGAAACATGATTCCTGCAGCACCGCTGTCCATCACGAATTTCACGGTGTCGGCGTCGACGGATCGAATTCGAACAATTGCAGCAGCGCTGGATCCTCGACAAGCCAGCAGCATGTTGCGCAGATCGGATTCCGAGCCAGAGCCGTGTTCCAGGTCGATCAGCAGCCAGTCAAAGCCTGTGTCAGCGGCGATTTCGACGGCCGTGGGCGAGCCAAGGTTCAGGAATGTCCCGGCCAGCAACTGCGTACGAAGTTTGTTTCGGTCGATCCACTGCATTGAAACGCCTCATGAAAAAGTGATTGGGCTGCGATCGTAGCTGGATTCGCGGGAACCAGGTCGCCAATCCCCTGTCAGGTTGTCACCTCATCCTGTGTGAACTTATTTAAAATTCTACGCCAATGGCGTTCCAGCCCAAAGTCCAGGGGCCAGGGGGTGCGCTCAGGGATTGCGGTTTCGGACTGGCGGATTGTTGTAGCGTAGGCTGCCAGCCTGCTTCATCAAGGGAGACTGCAGGCTGGCAGCCTACACAACAGTCTGCTTTTATGGAGTCGCTCCAAATTCCCAATCATTCATGACTGCACCCGGGGCCAGGCAGAGCCGCCCGTCTCAGGTGACTGTCGCCTTGTCGCTGTACACAGGGTAGGAATGGCCAGCACCTGAATTCAGGTACACCAATTTGGCCTACAATCCGCAGTTTCGCGCCAACTGGACCACCAGACGCTTCGGTTCCGGCGTCTGGCCAACGTGACACGCAAGTCGTTGCCTGTGCCCTCGATGCCCGATTGTGTTCCCTTGTTCCTGCGCCGGCCCGCTACGGGTTGACCCGCAGATTGATCAGAAAGACGTCTGAAATGACGACACACTCCCCTGACGTAAGGCCATCGACGTGCACAGGTATTGTCGATGCGGCACGGTCGATCCTTCTATCGGACGACCACGCCCTGCCCATACTTCCAGAGGTTGCCGTACAGCTGATGGAGCTGACGGCTGACATTGACTGCGACCCCAAAGATATCGTTGACCTGTTTAAACGAGACCAGTCGCTGACCGGGCATCTTTTGATGACCGCGAATTCTATTCGTTACAATTCCGGCGTGATGGTGACTTCGATGCAGCAGGCAGTGGCCCGACTTGGTCTGCTGCGGATTCGTGAAATCGTGATGCTGATATCGGTTCAGGCCAAAGTTTTTAAGGTGGATGGGTTCGAGAAGGACGTGCGGACGTCGTTTGAAAAATCGATGACCACAGCTGCATTCGCTCAGGCCATCGCGAGAAATCGCCGTCTGAACGTGGAAGACGCCTTCCTCTGCGGATTGCTGCACGACGTCGGTCGTCCCGTGCTGCTGCAGGCGCTATCGGACTTCCGGAATGATTCTGACATTGATGCCGCGGACGACGATATTCTCGCCGCCACCGAAGAATATCGGATACCGATGGCCAGCAAACTGGTTCTGTGGTGGGACTTGCCGGAACGACTGGCCACGATCATTCAGCACCAGCAGACCCCTGCGGAAACGACTGAGTTTGATCAGCAGGCGGCCATTCTGAATCTGGCAATCGATCTTGCGAACATCGCGCTGGATCCAGACACCGAGATGCCCGATGAGCTGTCTCATCCGATGATTGGCGTGCTGAATATGTATCCGGATGATGTGGCGAAATTACTTAGCCTGCATACCGATATTTTGGAATGGGTGAGGTCCGCTACATGATTGCCACAAATCACGACTACGACGTTGTTGTTATCGGCAGCGGTCCAGCCGGACAGAATGCTGCGGTCGAAGCCGCCAGCCACGGTGCTCGCGTTCTGATTGTGGAGCGCGAACGGAACGTCGGTGGTGCCTGCGTTCAGTACGGCACGATTCCCAGCAAGACACTGCGTGAAACCGCGATCACGCTGACGGCGTTTCGCCGCCGCAGTGGAGGCGTTTACGAAATCAGCCATGATAGTCAGCTAAACATCTCCAGCCTGATGACTCGGCTGGATGAAGTCGTCAACGCCCACCAGAATGCGGCTCAGCAGTGTCTTGACATGGCAAATGTTGAACGAGCGCAAGGTAAGGCATCGTTCGTTTCGCCACACGAAGTCGAGATCAAGGACGTCACGGGCAGCACCACGACTGTGACCGCACAACACTTCGTCGTCGCGACGGGCTCACGTCCTCGCAATCCACCAAATGTCGATGTCGATCACGAAAATATCTTCGACAGTGATTCTGTGCTTTCGATGACGTACCTGCCCGCATCCCTGATTGTTCTGGGCGGCGGCGTGATTGCCTGTGAATACGCGTCCACATTTGCGTCATTGGGCGTCAAGGTCACGATTGTCGACAAATGGCCCAGTCCGCTGGGGTTCCTGGATTCGGACCTTGTCGAAGTGTTCCTGGCCCAGTTTCGCTCGAACGGTGGCGAGTTCCGTGGTGGCAGTGTCGTTTCGTCCGTTGACTGGGACGGCGTCAGCGCGGCACGCGTCTTTCTGGAAGACGGCGAAGTTCTGACCGCCGACAAGGCGTTGATTGCTCAGGGGCGTGTTGCTAACCTTGAGCAACTGGGAATTGAAAACGCCGGATTGGAAGCCACCGACCGCGGATTGCTGGCCGTCAATGAATTCTGTCAGACGGACGTTCCGCACGTCTACGCTGTTGGTGACACCATTGGTCCACCAGCCCTGGCGTCCGCTTCAATGGAACAGGGTCGCCGAGCCATGTATCACGCTTTCTGTGGTGAGCTGCATGCGTCCGACGGATTGATTCCGGCAGGCATCTTTACCATCCCGGAATTGGCCACGGTTGGTCTGACGGAAGAGCAGGCGATCAGCCAGTATGGTGGAGCCATGGTTGGAAAGGTCGACTTTAGCCGTCTTGCGCGAGCTCACATTATGGCGTCACCCTCTGGCGTGCTGAAACTGGTCGCCGATCCGACCGGGCACAAACTACTGGGTGTACAGATTGCCGGCAGCGGTGCAACGGAGCTGGTCCATCTCGGGCAAATGGCTCTGCTTAACGACATGACCATCGACACATTCGCGACGACGATCTTCAATTTTCCGACGATGGCCGAAGGATATCGGCTGGCGGCCCTGGAAATCATCTATCGTCGAAAGGCCGAGTCCGCGTCGACGAACGTCAAATGCGAGACGTCCACTGCGCTCTGAACTCAGCACTCGGTGATCATACACCGGGGCTCAGGCAGTTTACTTATTGTCGTGGACGATACTGGCTCGTGGGAGTCACGAAACTGCAATTGAAAAGCGTTCTTGCGGCCACAATCCAGCGTGAAACGCGTCGCGTGACGGCGGACACGCCGCCTCACTGGGGGCTGAGTCCGTTGCTGATTGAAAGTTGGATCGAAGAGAGAAGGACGGCATCCCTGCCGAGTGGCCATCCATGGAAGCTCGTTAATAGCATCCTCGAATTTCACAGCCTGGAGGGTACGTGTTGAGTGAGTAAGTCGTCCCTCTCTCGTTCGATCCGTCTGCATCCATTGTTTCTTTAGAGTCTGTTTGGAAGACGACTGCCGTTCTGTACTATTCCGTCAGCGTCTTAAAGAGATCGCCGAACTCCGGCATTTCTGATTTTAATACATCCAGCCAGCTGTCCGGGTGCCAGATTTCGACGCACACCGCAGCACCCACGATGACGACTTCCTGTCCTGACTCCACGCCAAGAAACTGTCGAAAACTTTCTGGAATCAGAAGCCGTGATCGCTTCGCCAAGGTCACCTGCTGATGCCGTGTTGACAACAGTCGTCCCAACCGCTGAACGTCACCCCACCGGCCTTCCATCCGACCGGAATCGATTTTCTGACGCAGCAAAGAGACTCCGCTGTCCAGACGCTTCTGCCATTCGTCGCAACGCCACAAACTTATGCAGCCCGTTTGCTCTTTGGCAACGATTAACGTGCCTTCTTCATCGGCGACGCCTTCCACGAAGTCGGGTGGCAGCGTGAGACGAAATCGGTCGTCCACAGTGCGTCTGACTTCGCCGGTAATAAACATTAATCTGCCTCATGCGGGAAGGTCCGCAAGCCGCTTCGAGCTGTCGCTCCGACACACGCGGTCGCTCACGTTGGTCTGCACCCAATGATGCGAACAAAACGCAGGGATCTGGTGCAGCAGCGCTGGCTTCCCACCGTAATGGGCAGGGGATCCACTTTCAATCAGTTTTCAAAGATCTTTTTGGGCATAGAACCCACAACAGGAGGTTACGCGCTGCTTGCCGGTTCGGCAACTGCGTGTGGCCCGGTTTTTCCGATTTTGCGGAATTCGTATTTCAGTCAAGACAGGTACGGCGGCAGTTCTACGGATGGATGGCCGTGCGACGGAATCAACGGTTGGGCAAAGATTGTCGACGACGAAAGGCAATCCGGCTATGGCCTTGAAACGCTGCTGATTCTTGCCAGCCGCACACAAACAGACAGAAGCCAGGGCCCGACACATGATAGGGTTGAATGTTATGTCAATTTTGAGTCGTTCCCACCATCCCTGAATTCGTCCCACCTACCAGGGGCTCCTGCCATGGGTAAGTTCAAACCGTT
>JAPYTO010000322.1 GCA_029941865.1 Fuerstiella sp.
TTCTGTGAGAGGCCCGAGGAGAGTAATCCCTCGGGCCTACTCGACTCCGGCAGTCAGGCGAATGCTTCAATACGGCAAAAGAAACGTGCCGGAACGGCGTTTCGCATGGTCCGACCTAATCACTGTCTGATACGAATTGATACCACTGAAGGCGGCATGTCAGAGTGAGTTTGAGACTATTACTTTGTCAGGATTCGGCAAATCGACGGCGGAACAGCATGGTCCAGTCCGATTTGGGTGGGAGGTCTTTCGATGCGTTACGAAAAATAGTGCCGTTTGTGCGGTGTGGCAATGGCGCACCGGATAGGCTTTGTTTCAGGAACAAAAATAGTCTCACACAAAAGAACAGCATGAAACAGGATTCAACTCGCGCAATCGCATTTACTTCGTTGGCGGTTTACCTGGCGATCGGGATTGGTGATCTCCGCGCTCAAACGTTGCACGATTCCGCCTGGCAGAAAGAAGCGGAGCCACGACTGCGGGCAATTTATGAACGTGGCGAGTTTCGGCCCCGGAGTTTTCGAGCGGAATGGCTTGCGGATAGTTCCGCATACACGATTCGGGAACGCGACCCGAAAACGAAGAAGTCAATTGTGGCCCGCTATGATGTCCGCACAGGCAAACGTACCGAAGAAAAATCACCGGAGGCGAAGCAAGCCGATCACGGCAAGCGTCTTTCACCAGACGGTGAACGCGTTCTGGAGTTTCGGGACGGAAATATTTCTGTGCGCGATCTCGAAAGCGGTCGACGAACCCAGTTGACGAAACGTTCCGCCGAACGGGATATCTCGTATCGCAGTCCTGTATGGAGTCCGGATGGAAAACGCGTTGCGTTTGTCGAGTCTGATTCAACGGACGTGAGACTGCGGCCGGTGCTGGTACCGGATGATCCATCTTGCCCTGGTGTTGAAAAGCACCGATTTGCGAGAGTCGGTGAACAGATTGCAGCTCTGCGCGTCGGTGTCGTGGACTCAACTGGCAACCAGATTCAATGGTTGCCCATCGACGCACCTCAGGAAGGCTTCTATCTGGGGCAAGTCGAATGGGCAGGGAATTCGGATGAAGTGCTCGTGGAAACGCTTAGCCGCTTCCGTGACAAGCGTGACTTTCTTCTGGCTGCCGTCGATGGTGAGGTGCAGCGAATCTTTCACGAATCCAACGCCGCATGGGCCGTCGGAAGCCAGGGAAAGAACTCCGGATTGACCTGGATTCAGGGTGGCAAGGCATTCATCGTGGTCAGCGAAAAGGATGGCTGGCGGCACGCCTTTATCTGTTCACGCGAAGGCATGGAATTGTCGTTACTGACACCTGGCGAGTACGACATCATTGATCGCGCGGTCGTCGATGAAAACGGCGGCTGGTATTACTTCTATGCGTCACCGGACAATGGAACGCAAAAACATCCTTACCGTGTTCCTCTTGATGGCTCAGGAACGCTGGAACGAATCGCACCACCGGGCCAGCCCGGCACGCACAACTACGATTTCTCGCCGGACGCCAAATGGGCGTTTCATACGTATTCCACGTTGGATACGCCGCCGATCGTTGAGCTTGTCGAACTGTCAGGCCATCGAGTTGTGCGCGTGCTGGAGGACAACAGCGAACTCAACGCGAAGATGAAGCCATTGATTTCGCACCCCACGGAATTTCTGCAGCTGGACATTGGCGACGGCGTTTCCATGGACGCATGGATGATCAAGCCGAAGGATTTTGATGAGTCGAAAAAGTACCCCGTCTTCATTTACGTCTACGGCGAGCCTTATGCGCAGACGGTGTTGGATAACTGGGGCGCAGCTCAGATCGACTTTCATCGCGTTGTCGCGGACCTGGGATATTTGGTGGTGTCAATCGATAACCGTGGCACTCCAGCGCCCAAAGGTGCTGCCTGGCGGCGTTCTATCTTCGGCAGTCTGGGACCGCTTTCAACGGAGGAACAAGCGGCGGGTCTGAAGGAGTTGGGGCGAACCCGATCGTACGTTGATCTATCGCGAGTTGGGATTTGGGGCTGGAGCGGAGGTGGCTCGAATACACTGAACGCCATGTTCCGCAAACCCGAGCTATATCACGTCGGAATTGCAGTCGTGCCCAAACCGCAGCCACATCTCTATAACGCATGGTTCCAGGAGATTTACATGCGGACGCGCGAAGTGAACCCCGACGGATACAAAACATCGGCGGCGATCAACTTTGCGGACGGCCTGCAGGGCAAACTCATGATGATCACCGGGTCGGGCGAAACGAACACGCATATTCAGATCATCGAAGGATTGGTGGATCGGCTGATCGAACTCGGTAAACCGTTTGACTACATGGTGTACCCCAATCGAGATCACGGTCTTCGTGAAGGACGCGGATCGGCGGTACATGTGAGAATGCTGATCATCAGATATCTGCTCGAACATCTTCCACCCGGACCACGTTACAGCGTTTCACGCTGACTGGTGGCCGCGAAGAACGCTGTTCAACAGCAGTTTCGTTACTCCCACGAGCCAGAACGGTTCACGAGAATAAGTAAACTGCTCTATGGCCTGGTCCGGGTTAGACAGATCGATGGAGGTACAGCATGGTCCAGTCCGTTTTGGATGTGAGGTCTTTCGATGCGATACGAAAAATAGTGCGTTTTGAGCGGCGTCGCAACGGGTCAACGGATAGGCTTTCAGTCGGGCGAAGCAACAGATTTGCAGCAGTTTAGAAGTATGAGACGATTCATCATCGCGTTTTTTCGAGTTCTGATTCCCGTCGGCATTATTGCTGCTGGCGGGTACGCCTTTACGTTGCTTTCGGTTGAGCCGGAGGAGACCAAAAGTGCGCCCGTTGCGAAGCAGGTCATTCGTACGAAAGTCACCCGGCTGCATGTTGGCGAGTACAGTGTTGTTGTGACGACCAATGGCGTGGTTCAACCGCACAACCAGGTAACGTTGAGCGCTGAAGTGTCCGGTGAGATCACCGTTCTTAATCCCGAGTTCGAAGTTGGATCATATTTTTCCGAAGGGGATGTGCTGATCGAACTGGATGACCGCGACTACCAGACGGCGCTGACAGTTGCCAAAGCCGGGCGGCGGCTGGCTGAGTCGGCATTAAAACTTGCAGAAACATCTCACGAGCGGATGTTGCAACTGTCTCGCGGCAACAGTGCTTCGAAGTTGGAATTGGATCAGGCGGTCGCCGCTCTGGCTCAGGCTCGGGCCGAGGTCGATATTGCCACATCCCGGATCGAGCAGGCCGAACGCGATCTGCAGCGCACGAAAATCGTCGCCGCGTTTGATGGCCGAGTGCAGCAAAAGGCGGTGGGGATCGGTCAGCTTGTCAGCCCCGGCACGGCTCTCGGTGACGTGTTTGCTGTTGACTACGCTGAAGTCCGGTTGCCCATCGCCGGTCGGGAACTGCGGTTTCTTGATCTTCCGGAAATGGCCGACGACCTGCCTGTCAGTGTCGAGTTGCGCGACGCCATCGATTCCTCATCTGACATTGTCTGGAATGCGAAAATCGTACGGACTGAGGGTGCCCTGGATAAAGATTCGCTGGAGCTGTTTGCGATCGCTCGGATTAATGATCCGTTTGGCCTGCATTCGAATCGTCCTGTTCTGCGAATCGGACAACCGGTGGTCGCAGCCATTGCCGGCGAGGTGTTGACGGATGTGGTCGTGATGCCGCGCGGAGCGGTGCGGCAGCTTGATCAGGTTTATCTGGTTGACGAAGCCGAAATGACCTTGATGTCTCTGTCGATCCAGCCAATTTGGTCGGATGAGGATTTTGTCATTGTAAGTGATCCGTCCCTCAGCGACGGCGTGCTGCTGGCAACGACGCAGCTGGTGTATGCACCCGAGGGAGGCAAGGTGGAAATCATTCCGGACGCGGAGACTGTTGATTCCGTCGCTGCTGCGGAGGCGACCGAGGAATGATCCGCTGGTTCACGGAAAACGGGATCGCCGCCAACTTCCTCATGCTGGGCATTCTGGTCGTTGGCGGCTTGACCGCAGTCAATCACGTACCGCTTGAGGTCACGCCCGCCTTGAGCTGGGACACGGTGATGATCACGATGACCTATCGGGGTGCCACCGCAAAAGATGTTGAGCGTGCGATTCTGATTCCGATCGAAGAAGCGCTGGAGGGTGTGGAAGGAATCAAACACCTGCACGCGGATGGTTCGCGCGGGTTGGCGAAATTTTATCTGAACGCAGAACCGGGGGTGGATCTGCGGGAACTGATGGATGAGGTCAAAGCCCGCATCGACACGATCACCACATTTCCGCTGGAAACGGAACCGCCGCGGGTCTTTGTTCCCGAGTCAGCAAACTACCGTGAGATTCTGAAGATATCTGTCACGGGAGACCTGAGTCCGCACGACCTGAGGAAGGTAGCACGTCGCGTCCAGCAGGATCTTCTGGAGATGCCCGGAATCAGTCGCGCGATCATTCGAGGCGCCAAGGACTACGAGATTTCGGTCGAAGCGGATGCCGAGAAACTGCTCGCGTTCAATCTCAGCTTTCAGGACCTTGCGGATTCAATTCGCGGCTTTTCCATTGATCTGCCGGCCGGTGCCATCGACAGTGACAGCGGCACATTCACCATTCGCACCCGCGGACAGGCCTATTCGGGAGAGGAATTCGCGAAAATCCCCGTCCGATCCTCGAACGGTGCGGAAGTCCTGCTGGGTGAAGTCGCCACCATTCACGATGGATTCGCGGAAGGCGAACAGAAGCTGGAATTCAATGGAAAGCCATCGTTGCTGGTGCCCGTCATGCGCGTGGGCAGTGAGAGTGCACTTCAGATTTCGGATCAGGTCCGCGAATACATCCGCACCGCAAACACGCGGTTTCCGGATGGCATCGAACTGATTCTGTGGGACGACGCGTCCAACACAATTCGCCAGCGACTAAGCACTCTGGGCTGGTCGATGCTGCAGGGCGGAGTGCTGGTGATGATTATTCTGGGCGTGTTCATACGACCAGCCCTGGCATTCTGGATTGTCGTCGGAGTTCCGGTCAGCTTTGCGGGAGCGGCCATGTTTATGCCCTGGTTTGACATCACCGCGAACGTGATGAGTCTGTTCGGGTTCATCATTGTGTTGGGCATTGTCGTTGATGATGCCATTGTGACTGGTGAGAACGTCTACTCAAAGTTGCAGGAAGGCATGCCGCCTCTGGAGGCCGCTGTTCAGGGAACCCGTGAAGTGGCCACGCCTGTCACCTTTGGTGCATTGACGACAGTCGTCGCGTTTATTCCTCTGTTTTTCTTTGACGGAACGTGGGGCGACTTCGCGAAACAGATTCCTCCCGTGGTGGGCCCCGTGTTGTTGTTTTCACTGGTCGAGTCCAAGTTGATTCTGCCAGCCCACCTTAAGCATCTGCGGATGCAAACCGGAACCGGGTTGTTCTCCAGATTCCAGGCACGGATCGCTGCCGGGCTGGAAGCCTTCATCGCACGTGTTTATCAGCCGACCCTGCGGTGGTCGGTGCACTATCGAGGGACGGTGCTGGCGGTTTTTGTCGCGATGGCTCTGGTGATGGCCGGGTACTGCATGGGCGGCCGCATGGGTTTCGTTTCTTTTCCGACTACGGATTCCCGTCGCATCAGTGCTTTGCTGGACCTGCCCAACGACACGCCCGTCGAGGTTACCGAACGGTATGTTGACCGTATTTCGGATGCGTTGGATCAGCTGTCCGATGAATTTGTTGATCCGGGCACGGGGCAGTCGATTGTGGGTCACGTGGTGAAGTTGACTGGTGCGCGACAACCGGGACATCCGTACGACAAGTCGCGAGGTTACATGTCCTTCGAAGTTCTTCCACCGGAAGAACGCAGCGTGCCCGGGCCACCGAACAGTGTGCTGGCCGAACGCTGGACGGAACTGGTGGGACCGATTCCTGAAGCGACGAAGTTTCACGTGCATTCAGAATCGTCTCTGAAGAAAGATCAGGAATACGACAACGAGCATCTGAACATCGAACTGCGCGGTCCGACTTCGCCGGAAAAGGCAGAGGTTGCCGAAGAAATTAAACGGATGCTGGAAGGCTACGAAGGAATCAGCACGGCGTGGGCGGGTGTGAACTACGGCCAGGACGAACTGGAACTCAGTCTGAAGTCTCGCGCCGCCGAACTGGGACTGACGCAGGCATCGCTCGCGAGTCAGATCCGCCAGGCGTTCTATGGCGAGGAAGCTCAGCGAGTGCAGCGCGGCGTGGACGACGTTCGCGTCATGGTTCGCCTGCCAAAGAAATCTCGTGAGTCGCTGCATACCCTCGACCAAATGAAGATCCGCACGCCGCGTGGCGCCGAAGTTCCACTGGCGACGGTCGCTGATATCGCTTTTTCAAAGGCTCCTTCGTTTGTTGAACGCAACGACGGTGCTGAAATTATTCGTTGCGGCGCCCAGCCGGTTGATGAAACAGTGGACGTGATCGGCATCGCGCATGAGATGATTCCGTTGCTGGACGAGTTGTGCACCCGACATGGTCTGTCTTACAAATTTCTTGGTTATGTCGCGGAGGCAGAAAACGCCAGAAGACAAACCATCATCGGCTCCATCCTGCTGTTCTTCACGCTGTATGGCATGCTGGCGATCGCTCTGAAGTCGCTGGTGCAGCCGATCTATGTCATGCTGGCCGTTCCGTTTGCCATCATCGGTGCACTGCTGGGACACATCATCATGGGCCTGACGCCGTCGTACTTATCGATCTTCGGTATGCTGGCATTATCGGGAGTCGCCGTGAACGATACTCTGGTGATGGTCGACTACATTAATCGTCGCCGAGCCGAAGGCATGTCACTGCGTGAGGCGGCTTTGCAGGCCGGCGGAAGGCGTTTTCGCCCGATCTTTTTGACCTCCGTGACAACATTCGTGGGCCTGTTGCCACTGATGCTGGATCGGTCACTGCAGGCTCAGTTCCTGATTCCGATGGCGGTGTCACTGGCCTTTGGTGTTCTGTTTGCCACGGCAGTCACGTTGTACCTGATTCCGTGCACGTTCCTGTTTGGTGAAGATCTGATTGGTGTCGTTCGTCGATTCGGCGATTGGTACGCTCGACCGTTTCGCGGAGATACGGAATCACGTCGTGCTGCGGAGTCGCAGGGGGGCTGACGTTTCGACACGGGTGTGATCGGCGATGCGCAGTAGGGATTCAGGTAGCGGTTGGATAGA
>JAPYTO010000323.1 GCA_029941865.1 Fuerstiella sp.
TCAGACATGTTCACGCGGATTTTGTGCTGGTCGGCACCTGCCACGGTGCGCGGTATTTGATGTTCTTCAGCAGTGCGTCGGCGTCGATGTCGTCACGCACAGTTTCGCTAACCGGATCCCACTGTAGAGGCTTTCCAAGTGCATGGGAAACATACCCCAGGTGTCCGGGCGTGATTGATCGGTGCCCGATCTCCGCAGACGCGATGCACTCGCCGCGACTGCGGACGTTGTCCAGAAAGTTGGCCACGTGACCGCCGGACAAGGAAACGCGAAATGGTCCCGGTTGAAAATCGTTCGCCAGCCAGCGTTCGTCAGACGCTTCGATCCTGCCTCGACGAGCATAAACCCAGCCTTCACTGCCAATAACTTTGAGTCCCTGTGGATTGTGACTGGAAATGGTTGATGTGATGCCGCCATCGTACTCACAGCGAATGGTGTACTGTTGAGGCGTGTTGTAGACATGCGTCGCGGGGAACACCCAGTCAACAGCCTCCACTTTGATCGGTCCGGAACGTTCGGCACCGATGGCCCAGTGAGCGATGTCGTTGTGATGACCGATCCAGTCCATCAACACTCCACCACCGTAAGCGCGATGACCGCGCCACCAACGATGATGTCTCGCCTGTATCAGCGGTAATACTTCTGCTGGTCCGCACCAGAAATCGTAATCCAATCCAGCACGAGGGACGACGATTTCTGTGCTTCCCATCGCTGTCTCGTACCCGGGCGGAAGACCGACCTCAACGGATGTGACATCGCCCAGCACACCGTTACGAGCCAGTTCGACGACCTTCTGAAACAGCCGATCAGATCGCTGCTGTGATCCCGTTTGAAAGACAGCATTCCGGCGGCTGACTTCCGCGACGATGGCCTGGCCTTCGGCGAACAGGTGGGTCACCGGCTTTTCGCAGTAGACATCCTTTCCAGCCTGAAGTGCGGCGAAGGTACAGGCGGCGTGCCAGTGGTCCGGCGTGGCCACGACAACAGCGTCGATATCCTTCCGCACGATCAATTCCCGGTAGTCCGAATATACCTGCAGGCCGCTGTGTGCGACGCCTGACTTCCTGGATGCGTAGGCGTGACTGACGTATTGTTCTGCTGGATCACAGCCGAAAGCTTTGCCCTTGCCCCATGATTGGTCGCGATGGTGGTAGCGATCGACATCGCAGACTGCCACGATTTGGCATTCCGGACGCCGCAGGAAGTCGTCGATCAGATTGAAGCCGCGTGAGCCAAGCCCGATGACGCCAATGCTGATTCGTTCAGATGCGGCCGGGCGTTCGTCGCGAGCCAGAACCGCCGCGGAACCGGCGGACAGCATTCCGGCAGAAAGCCATCCGAAGCTTCGGCGAGAGACAGCAGAAGACGAACCCTGACGACTTTTCACGCGATTCCCCTGTTCCGATTCGTTTCGCAGTGCGAACAGTCAACGCAACGGCACTCCGACCGGTTACCACCGCACGTCCATTTCACATTGCTGTACAGTCAACTCGTTTGTCCCTTAGCCGCAGGCCGACGTGGCGACACTGATCAGCGGGAGCCGGCGGCAGGGGGGGGGTAACGAAGACAGACTATCGCTGACTGAACGCGATGGCTCTCACACGGCAGTGCACGATGCAGGCTAATATTTGCGAGCCGGAAATACAAACACGGACTCGCAAACAATTGCGAGTCCGTGAGGTGTGTTCTGCAAACGCGTTGTCAGAATGCTGGAATTCGGCCGATCGCTATGGCCCGACCGGAGCGGCCGTCGCGCTACCGCCACCCAGACGCGGCGTCGGAACGGAACCGTTGTACAGATCGTTGATGATCTTCACTTCGCTGGCGGGGCGGGAGTAGTCACGACCTTTTCTCAGCACAACCGGCAGTAGCTCAGTGCCGCCTGTCAGTTCTGCGATGACCTGCTGAACGTTGGCAACGCGAGCGTTATCAGTTTCTGAGTCGTATGAGGACTGCACGTAGACCGTGCGGCGGGCCGACGGTGCGACTTCCAGGATGTCGGTGAGGTGCAGGCGTCCAGGGACGTTCAACTGTTGACCACCTTCAAAATGTCGGTCGTACAGTGTTGTTTCCTGCTGCCAGCCCAGACTGGTCTGAACGCCCACGATGTTTCTCATATATTCGCGATCCTGGCAAACATACGGCAGCGGCCAGTAGTGAGCAGAATGATAGGTGTGTGTGAACTGCTGGCGCTCACATGTAGGGCGCGGTCGGACGGGCCACGTCTTGCCCTTGTGACACACTTGACGAACGCCCGGTGGCAACTCAGCCTTCTTTGCCCACCATTCAGCAGATCCAGGCCGACCCCCGTCTCCAGGATCACAAACCGGAAATGATCCGGTCGCACATCCACAAACAGCAGTCACAGCTGTCAGCAGCAAGGTCAGAGCGGGTGTCTTCATGGCGTTCGTCCCTGAATCATAGAAAAGGCGACAGCGACGACAGTGTGGAAAGGAAACTGAACCTGCACGGCGAAGACGCGTCTTCTTCGTTGTCGGAAAAATCGTCCAATTCGAACCAGCCATTCGACGCGAAACCATGATGTGACTGACTTCGCTGATCTCGAGCCGCTCCTGACAGCAACAGTCTGCCCAGACTACCCAACAGGAATTACCGGAATATCCGGAATACCATGACAGAACTGGCTCAACCATCGCGACGATGCGCCTATGATTTGCCCGTGTTTTGACGGTCTATGCGGTACTCAGTCAACATAGGTACACTGTCGTTCAGTCCGTGACGGCGGACAATAACCGCCGTTAGAACATCATTCAGAAACAATCAACGGCTACGGGGTTAGACGCGTCACTCTCGTCTGTGACCTGTAGGTGTATCGCGGTGATGCCGTAGCCCGACCAGACGGGACTCGACATCCTCTGTGGAATTGGCCCACGAAACCATCTCATGATCTTTTTGCTCGATAACTACGATTCCTTTACCTACAACCTCGTGCAGCGGATTGGCGAAATCGATCCTGATGTGGAAATTCACGTTGCCCGAAACGATCAGATTTCCACGGATGATATTGCGGACCTGGCACCGGAACGGATCATTATTTCACCTGGACCATGTACACCTGCGGAAGCTGGGATTTCCAGCGACGTGATCACACGTTTTGGTCCAACGATTCCCGTCCTGGGCGTATGTCTTGGCCATCAGTGTCTGGCTGAAGCTTACGGAGCCCAGGTTGTTCGCGCGGATCGGCTGATGCACGGCAAGACGTCGGAAGTCCATCACAACGACACCGGCGTCTTTGCGGGCCTGCCCAATCCGTTCACTGCAACACGCTATCACAGTCTGATTGTGCCTCGGGAGACAGTTCCGGACTGCCTCGAAGTCACAGCGTGGGTCGATGAAGACGGACAGCCCTTTGAGGTGATGGGACTACAGCACAAAGACTTTCCCGTACACGGCGTGCAATTTCATCCGGAAAGCTTTCTGACTGAGGAAGGGTACGACCTGTTGAGAAATTTCCTGCAGGTCAGTTGACGGATACACCGGACACAGGATCGCGCGCGTCGGTCAACATTGAAGCCGTCCCGCAGGACTTACAATTGGCGCGTCATTGCAACGTTGTGGCGCCGGGACATTCGTAACTCAGTTCATCGACCCACTGATGCGAATCAAAGCGACGTGTGCGGATCAGGATTCGTTCGGGTTCAACGACAATCAGCCTGCCTTCGGGCGTCGGCTTCCTGTAGCCCAGATTCGTAACGGCCAGATGCAGACATCCCATTTCGCGGTGCGTCGTTGCATTTCCCAGGCGATCCACGGCTCGGTGATCAGGATGCGTGTGGCCACTGACCCAGAGTTTAACTTCCGGATGACGACGCAGCACCTCACGAACTGCCTGAGAATCATCGGCAGGAACCCGCGTATTGAACGGGTACGCCCCGGGAAACAACGTCACCAGATCGCCTGAATTGTAAACAGTGTCCGCCAGAGGCAAGTGATGAAACACGATCGTCGTTCTCTGGTGGTCTGATAACTGCTCCTCAAGCCAGCGAATGCGCGACGCGGCTATCGGAATTTCGTGTCCGTACTCGGCCACACCCAGAAACACCAGTCGAATGCCCTGCTGCACCACGACACTATCCAGTGGCCGCTGAGCGATCTGATGGTATCGTGCCAGTGTTTCCGCGGTCCGCGCTTCCGTGTTTCCGGACAGGTAATAACTGACCGGATGGATCTTTGCGAACAACTCTTCGACCAGTGGATAACCTTCGATGCCGTTTCCTGTCAGGTCACCGTTCAGTACCAGCAGGTCCAGGTTCTGCTGCATGACGTCATCCTGCAGAAACAGCTCCGAATGACCGAGCGGTCCTGCCGTGCCATCGGCCCCCAGATGCAGGTCAGAGATCACGCCCAGCCGCAAACAGCCCGGCGGACTATTGAGGTTCGGTTTCGCGCGCCACTTGTCGTAGGCCGTGTCACGTGAATTTCGTAGCTCATCAGACATGTTAACGCCGCCCCACGAATAAATGGAAAACCATCTACGACCGGATTGATCAGTATTCTTCCAGCGAATTGCGACAATCACGATACACGACCATGCTGCCCCGTCAATGGAAGTACGTGTCGCTGACACTCGGCGGGCGTGCCGCCGAGTTTCTCGCCATTCTCCAACTCACTGATTTTCAGTTGCCTCGGTCACGGGCTCAGTCCCGGCACTGTCGATCACAGGGCTCAACGGACAGTGACTGCAGGAAGTTTCATTTGTCACAGTAGAGTGGTAGGATTAAAGACTGCCATGTGCGTTCATTCGAACACTAGCGAATGAGGAAGGAACGCACGTCAGAAATGAAACGAATTGCGACTCTCGTGATCCTGTCGCTCGCGCCTCACAGAAAGAAGAACCCATGTCCGATGACCGTTCCACTGCAGCATCCACATTCCGTCAGGACGAAGCCGTCAACAGTGCGGACGACACTTCTGCCGGCCCGCGGCCGGTCAACCGTCGACAGTTGCTCTGCGGTTCGCTCGGAGCTGCAGCTGTCGCGGGACTGACGGGAACCAGGCTGTCCGCTGCCGTTCCTGAAATCGCTGTGGTGAACGGGCGCATTAAACAGTCGGTTGTGTTCTGGTGTTTCAATGTCGCCGGCGACAAGTGGAGTCTGGACAGAACCTGCGAAATCACCACGAAGCTGGGCGGAAAATCGGTGGAGATCGTTGGCCCGGAGGACTTTGGCACTCTGAAGAAACACGGTCTCGTCTGTGCGATCGCATCCAACGGAATGCCGGGGGCTCCGTTCGTGAAGGGGCTTAACAACCCGCTGTATCACGATGAAGTGATCGAGCGTACGAAAAAAGTCATCGACGGCTGCGCCGACGCCGGTTTTCCGAGTGTGATCGCGTTCACCGGTTTCAAATGGCGCGACGCCGAGGACCCCAATAGCGGCGAGATACCACTGGAAGAGGGCATGGACAATTGTGTCGCGGGCCTGAAGAAGTTGGCGCCGTACGCAGAAAAGAAAGGCGTGACGATTTGCCTTGAGCACCTGAATACGCGAGACGACACGCATCCGATGAAAGGCCATCCCGGCTATCAGGGTGACGATGTCGATCAAGTCGCCGCCATGCTGCGACGCGTGGGCTCTGATCGAGTGAAGCTGCTGTTTGACATTTACCACGTTCAGGTGATGAACGGCGACGTCATGCGGCGAATTGATCAGATGCGGGACATCATTGGCCACGTGCACACCGCCGGTTGCCCTGGTCGAGCGGAACTGGACGATACTCAGGAAGTTCAGTTCGCCCCGATCATGCGAAAGCTGCTGGAAGTGGGCTACAAAGGCTACGTGGGACAGGAGTTTATTCCCACCAGGGATCCGCTTATTGGCCTGTCGGAAGCGATGAAACTGTGTGATGTGTAACCGGATTGACTGAGTTGGCGGAACGCTGCCACGTCTTCCGACAAACATGTTCGGGTGCTTTGAAATCGCGCCCGCCGGCTCGCTACAATCTGCGGCAATCCTGCCCACTGTTGTGAGATTTGTATCTCGGCGGGTTTGCTATTGAATTTTGCATTGGAAAGAGAATTGATGTCCGCCCCCATTCGAGTTGCTGTGACAGGTGCTGCAGGCCAGATCGGCTACTCGCTGCTGTATAGAATTGCTTCTGGCCAGGTCTTCGGGCCGGACCAGCCTGTGATCCTGCACCTTGTTGAAATTTCGCCCGCCATGTCCGCTCTGGACGGCGTTCACATGGAATTGGATGACTGTGCATTTCCCACATTGGCTGGAGTTGTGAAAGCCGACAGCGATCATCTGAACGACGGGTTTGCAGATTGCAACTGGGTGCTGTGTGTTGGCAGTATTCCTCGTGGTAAGGGCATGGAACGCGGCGACCTGATCAAGATCAACGGACCGATCTTCACAAGCACAGGAAAAGCAATTTCTGATGCCGCCGCGTCTGATGTTCGAGTTCTGGTGGTTGGCAATCCATGCAATACGAACTGTCTGATTGCGATGAACAATGCCCCTGACGTACCGAATGACCGTTGGTACGCCATGACCATGCTGGACCAGAATCGAGCGATTTCGCAACTCGCGCAGAAGTCAGGGCAACCAGTGACTGCGGTTTCCAACATGACGATCTGGGGCAATCATTCGGCCACTCAGTATCCGGATTTCTACAACGCAAAGATCGGAGGCAAGCCGGCAGCCGAAGTGATCAACGATGAAGCATGGCTGCAGAACGATTTCATTGAGACAGTGCAGAAACGCGGAGCCGCCATTATTCAGGCTCGTGGAGCGTCCAGCGCCGCTTCAGCTGCCAATGCCATCATTGACACGGTCAAGGCTGTTCACAACCCCACAGCCGCTGGAGCCACCTTCAGCGCTGCCGTCTGCAGTGACGGCAGCTATGGAGTGGACGAAGGTCTGATCAGCAGCTTTCCTGTCACCAGCGATGGCTCAAAATGGTCTATCGCACAGGGGTTGGAGCACAACGAATTCGCCCAGGCGAAGATTGACGCCACTGTCGCTGAACTTCGCGAAGAGCGAGACACCGTGAAGGATCTGCTAGGGTAAACGAGCTCGGTAGAACGAAACATCTGAAGCCCGGCATTTTTCAAATGCCGGGCTT
>JAPYTO010000324.1 GCA_029941865.1 Fuerstiella sp.
GAATTCGGACTCGTCGTGAAATGGAGTTTGATCAACAGCGACGCAACGAAGAACGGCGAAGCCATTGACGCGTGGGTGAAGTTCAAGAACGGCGACACTCAGGACTGGCGGATGGACGACAATGCCGAAGGTGAGCGATTCCTGAAGTACTATGAGGCGATCACGGCAACAAATTCGTGTCTGCAATGTCACAACGGAAAAAACGCAGCGGCGTACCATGCCGGCGAATTGGTCGCCATGGCCACTGTCACCTTACCCATGGCCAGCGTCGTCGATCAACTCAACCATAACCGAATCATTCTGGTGGCATCGGCGATTGTGACAACATTCGTGGCCATGCTGGTGGCCTACCTGATTGTTCGCTACATCATCGTAAAGCCGGTCCTTCACCTGAAAGACGTAAGCGACGAAATTGCTCGCGGAAACCTGAACCTCCGCGCCGTGATCAACACGGGCGACGAGTTTGAGGAACTCAGCCATGCTTTCAATCGCATGCTCCGCCACATGACGACAGTCAACGAAGAACTTCGCGGAGTCAACGACAGTTTTGGCGCCAAAGTTGATCAACTCGCACAGGCGAATATGGAACTGTTCAGCAGCAATGCGCTGAAGGACGAGTTCCTTGCCACAATGAGCCACGAATTGCGCACTCCGCTGAACAGCATTCTGGGCTTCAGCGACGTGCTGGCCCATGCCGCGAATCTGGACGACCGACAGAAACGTTACGTCGACAACATTCGAACATCAGGTCGCAACCTGATGGTTCAGATCAATGATCTGCTGGACCTGGCCAAGATCGAAAGCGGCCAGATGAAACTCACGCCGGGACCGGTCAACGTGCGTGAGCTAATTGAGAATCAGGCGAATCAGATGATGCCACTGGCTGACCAAAAGAACATCGACCTGCGCGTCCGCCATCCGGATCCCCCCCTGCCCGAAGTCCACCAGGATGCCGGAAAACTGAGCCAAATCCTGACAAACCTGCTTTCGAACGCTGTCAAGTTCACTCCCGAAGGAGGGCGCGTGCGCGTGTCGTCGCAGATGAAGGATGAGACCACCTTTGAGTTCAGCGTCGAAGATACGGGCATCGGGATTCCGATGCAGGAGCAGGATCAGATCTTCGAAAAATTTCGGCAGGGGACCACGATTCCTGGTGAGCGAGATCACGTTAAACGCGAATTCGGCGGAACCGGGTTGGGGCTGTCGATTGTCCGGGAACTGTCACGACTGCTTGGTGGCGACGTCTATCTGGAAAGCGAGTTCGGCAAGGGCAGCGTGTTTGTCATACAACTTCCCATCGTCGCGCCGCCGCCACGTCTGGAGGACCACCTGGCTCTGGACACACCTTCCGGAACGAGCCTGCAACGCATCACCTCGGTGGATCTCATGAATCCGGAGCCTGACGGGGCCACACAGCCTGACACACCGGTCGAACCGCATGATGTCGAACAATTCAGAAGATAAGATCGGCGGGTCGTTCTGACTTGTTGGCAATGAACTCTGAACATCGCGCGGCACCGGCGAGCCGGGCACGTGAGTGCCCGGATGGTGATGGCGTCCGTAACAATTGAGGCATATCGATGGTGCGGATTCGTATGAGCGCCTGTGGCGACGGCTGAGTGTTACCCGCGTTCAAATCAGGGGACTGACGTCCCCCCCCCCTCGCCGGGCGGGCGAAAACGCGGGGCGATGCCCACGCGGTTTAACGAATTGTGCCACCGGAGACGTTGGTTTATTCACTTGACCTCATTGCACAAGAGCCGACTTCAGTGCTTTCACCTTGTCGGCGCTGATGGTGCTGCATCGATCGAGCCCGTCACAGACCGCCCCTCGTACTGCAAACACGTCGGGCTGAATTCGCTTTATGATCGGCAGATGCGTCCGGTTCAGTTGCCCGGCAAGGGCAAACGCCAGTTGGCTCCGATGGCAACGCTGTTGAATTTCAACCAATTCTGACTCTGACAACCAGTCAAGCGTGCTCTGTCCGTCTTTGCCATGAGTGTCGATCAGCAGAAACTCACACTTGCTCGATTGAGCCGCCTGCAGTACGTCACGCCAGGGCGGCGAACCTGCCTGTTCGTGGTCTGCGTACGCGACCGCCACCCAGTTGGGCTCGCTCTGCTCCGCCGCGACGGCACACGTATCGGCCGTCATGGATCTGGCTTCTGATTGTGAAAGATCGCGATGCGTGCCAGTCGCGTGACCGGGCAACGAGCTTTCGAATTCGCGGCGAGTTCCTAACCACTCGTCAACCCATAAACCGTGAGCTGTAGCGGGAAGCAATCCTGCAAGCCCCAGTTTGACGAATGCCAGGGCGTGTTGCATGCCGTCAAACTGAAGGGCCTCAATCGCCTTGATTCCCGACGACCAGTCGAGACATTCGCCGAGCGCCGCTGATACGGGGACCCGATCGGCCACGGCATCAACAACCTCACGGATCGTCGCTGCGCCCGCAAAACCGAGCGAACCGAAACCGGGTTCTTTCACGTCGATGATGTCTGCACCGCCATCTGTTGCGATCACGGCTTCCTGAGCATTCCTCACCGAAACAAGCAGTCGAATGGTCATGATTCCTGCGATCCTCGCACTGCATTCCACGCCGTCAGGGCGTCGCGAGTGGCGTTGACATCGTGAACGCGAAGCATGTCAGCGCCGTTCTGTGCGAGTGCGACCGCGACGCCGACAGTGCCGGCGTTGCGTTCTTCAACGGGCCGGCCAAGCAACTTTGACAGGAAACGCTTGCGTGAATGTCCAACCAGTATTGGTCGTCCCACCGCCTTTCGAATGCGGGCGGTGGCCTGCATCAGCGTGAGATTGTGTTGGGCCGTCTTGCCAAAGCCAATTCCCGGATCAACACAGATGCGGGCAGGGTCGATACCGGCCTGTTCGCAGGCCGACAGCCGAGCCTTCAGGAATTCCGTAACTTCCTGAACAACATCTTCGTAAACCGGATCCTGCTGCATTGTCTGGGGCGTGCCTTTAATATGCATCACGCACACGGCGGCATTGGATTCTGCACACACCGTCTTCATATCAGGATCAAATGTCAATCCGGAGATGTCGTTGACGATGACAGCCCCCGCTGCCAGTGCCTGCCGGGCGACTTCGGCCTTGGTCGTGTCGATGGAAATCGGAACGTCGGTCTGATTGGCCAGTTCTTTGATGACCGGAATCGTTCGAGCGAGTTCTTCGACAAGAGGAATCGGAGCCGCTCCGGGCCGTGTTGATTCTCCGCCGATGTCGATCACGTCGGCTCCGTCATTGGCCAGTTGGATTCCATGGGCGACTGCAGCGTCAACCTGAACGTGCAGCCCACCATCAGAAAAGCTGTCAGGCGTGACGTTCAGAATACCCATCAGCAAAGGAATGTCGTCCCGTCGAAGAACTCGAGCTCCGACTTTCCAGTCGCTGTGACAATCGATCCTGTTGTCCACCAGAACTCCCACGCTGTGTTGCATCGGCAGAGATCTCGCCGTTCTGCCAGCGCAGTAGCTTAATAAAAAACGACACCCGCAGATGGGTGTCGCTCGAAAATTCCTGGAGATTGGACCAGTCACCTGGACCGGTCACATTATCACTTCCGGCTCGGAACCGGAGGTACTGGCTGGCGTTTACGAGTCTCACTGGCGTCTGGTTTGATCGCCCCTGGATGAAATACTCTTCCGTGGTGAGCGGAGGTACCGCCGACAGCACCACAGTCTCCGAACGCCGCCTTTTCTCCCCGGCTGTGGCGGGGGTCACACACGATGATCGCATTGCAGTCGCAAACATCAGGCAGATCGTTGTAGGACGCTCCGTAGGTCGCGGCCTTGATACCGCAGACACCGATGTGCTTGAGCGACACGATTCCGGGAGTCTGATAAGACTGGTTCATATTTCCAATGGCGTCGCCAAGGTCACTCATTTCTGCCACGACGGCAGACTGTACTTCCACAAGACCCACAATCATGCCGAGGACCAGAATTGTCCCCAGCAGCACAATTTCGGCCGAGAGGATTACTCCTTCTTCGTCCTTCCAGAATGTGTTCAACATTTTCCTGTACCTTGTTGAGAGAGTGTAGAGAGTCTGTTCGGGCACGCGCAATTGAGCCTCAGCGATGCAGATTTCTGCAATACACCGTGTTGCGGGTGGCCGTACTGCCGCTGGCGGGCCGTGCTGTCTGACGCAGAACACTGGTGCCGCCTTTGGTCAACATTTGTTTCCTGCAAGCCACACGCCGAAACGTTTGATGCCGGATGCCCACGAACCCTCAGATTCCGAAAAGGAACGTAAATAACTGTGGCCACAGTACTTCCGGCGGACACTCAATCGTGGTGGGGCGGAACGGACTTCAACGGCCCGCAGCAGACGATCAGGACCCGGAACATCGTGTAAACCCTCATAGTAAGGATTTGTGAGCGCCACCTGGGCGCCGACGCGGATCGTTCGTGGCGGCAGCCAGGCCATAAGCCTTCCCGGCCCCACATTGAAACCGGGTTCTGGAGGCGGTGAAAACACGTGGATCCCGGCCCGGTCGTCGATGCCTGCGCTTCATCCGAGGACGGCGCCAGTGGAAACCGACCACAGCCGTCAGACCGTGAAAAAAGTAAAGGCGGAGCAATCGGTACGGTTGGATCAACAGTCGCGGAGCGTCGCCGCTGGAAGGACAGGACCCCCCTGGGGACATCTACCCGTGTCGTGGTGCTTTGTCTTAACCCGAACGCCGCCAATCCCGATATCTGCGGTACTGAGTTCCAGGAGACACAAGACAACGGAGTTGTGATCGGTGGCCACCCGACCAGGTGAAGAAGGATTCGTTCTGTAACCAGCCTCCCCCTGAACTGATCGCTACGATTCCTTAAACCGTTGGCACCCGAATTATGTCCATCGAAGAACTCCTGCAGCAGATGCAGGACTACAAGACACGCCGAGAACAGCGTGACCATCGCCCGCAATGGTTAAAGGATTTCATCTGCCGCGTGGCAGATATGTTTGAGCCATTGGCAAACGTCGGCCGAGTCGGCTTTGATTGCCAGGCAGACGAGCGCGGGTGGCTGATTTCGATGTATCTGGGCACCACCGAGATTATTGGCGGCCCGAAAGACGGCCAGGTTGAACACGTCGGTTTCCGTATCGACATCCTTCAACTGCTGCAACTGTTCAAAGAGGTCACACGCTGCGAATGGTACTCAGTTGGCAACAAACACGACGAACCGTTTGAGCAGGCCGTGCGTTCGCTGCTGTCCATCAGCGGAAAGGTCAATTCCGAGCATTCCGTAAGACTTGAACTGTTGGGAGTTCCTCCGAAATACGTCGGCCCCGCACTCAAGCAATACAGTCCAAACTATCGTCGGTAGCGGCGACCAAAAAAGTTGAACTCGGGCGGGCAACGGCACGCCGACAGATTCCTCAACACTGTCGGCGTGCCGCCCCTTTTACAGCGTATTACACTGACTTGTGGCCGCGGCGAACGTCTTTCCGCCTGCGAGAGTCGCTTTCCCACGAGCCCCTCGACCACATCTTTCTGAATACGGCTCTCAAGGCCTGGCCGGATCTGCTGTCAGCCGTCTGCAATTCGTCTCGAATTCGAACGCCGGGCGAATGCTGCTCAATTTCTTCGTGTTGAAGGCCACGTTTCATGTCCGACCTCGAACGCCTGCTTGCGGAGTACGCGGCCGGTCCGGAAACTCTGCGACAGTCGGTTGCGAATGTAGCAGCGGACGACCTTGATGCTCACCCCTGCGAAGGCTATTGGTCAATCCGGCAGGTCATTTGTCATCTGTGTGACGCAGAGACGGTCTATGCAGACCGAATCAAGCGGGTCATTGCGGAAGACAACCCGACGCTCTTTGACGCCGCCCCGAATCTGTTCTGTGCAGCGTTGTACTGGTCCGAACGAGACATCGAAGAGGAACTGCAGCTGATCGCGTTGACACGTCGTCAGATTCTCCGGATTCTTCAGTGTTGTCCAATCGAAGCGTTTCAGCGGACGGGCGTGCATTCCGCCGACGGTGCGATGACTCTGGAAACAATCGTGGAGCGGATTACGGAACACATTCCGCATCATGTTCGATTCATCGAGCAAAAGGTATCCGCCCTGTGATGCGAAACGGCCGCAAGCCGATTGAAGCGTCTTTGTCGGACTATTGCGTTTGCGCCCTGGAACTGCCAAGCCGCTGTCGTCGGTCGCTCCAATGACCGCTAAAAAACGGATCGCCGCGCTGGGCTTCGTCTTGAGAACAGAATCCACACTTCTCGACCATGGCGACCCACTCGTCCATCCCGTTACGGCCCACAGAAGGGAAACGTGGGTGCGGATTGCAGCATAATTGAGGATCTATGCCCCAAGTTGACGGTCAGGGTTGTGTCAGCCACCTGTGCCACTATTATCCGCGCCGTGCAGGAGTGTTCACTGAGAATTCGGCAATTCCTGGCCGGAATCAGAAACCGTACATTTGCGCTTTCACGAAACCCAAGTCACTGCGTGACCTGTCACCCAACCCGATGCCATCCGGCTGAACGAGGGCTTAGCTCCTGTTCCGCGACGACGGTGATTAGATATCACGCAACCGGCTGAATCGCTGCGGCAACATAATCTCACTTGGCATGGATGAGTTATTTCACGAGTGCGGCATTGCCGCCGTATATCACTTCGATTCCGCGACCACCAGTCCACAGGTTCCGGAGGGCAGCGCGGACCAGGCGTCACGACTGATCCCCGGGATGCTGCTGGACATGCAGAATCGCGGCCAGCTGGCGGCCGGATTTACGACGTACAACCCCGATCGACTGCAGCTGATCGACACACACAAGGACGTGGGCGGCGTCGCTGAAGCGTTCCGCATGAATCATCCGGAACAATACCTGAACCTGATGAAAGAATACGCGGGATATGCCGCCATCGGGCATGTGCGTTACGCGACCTGCGGAAAGAATGACCGCAGTTATGCTCAGCCGTTCGAACGGCACCATATCGCCCGGTCCAAGTGGTTCAGCTTTGCCTTCAATGGACAACTGACAAATTACCTGGAACTGCGGGAAGAGATTCTGCAGACGACGGACT
>JAPYTO010000325.1 GCA_029941865.1 Fuerstiella sp.
TTGCGGCCTATGAAATGGCCTACCGCATGCAGATGAGTGCTCCGGAACTGATGGATCTGAGTGACGAATCGGACCACGTTCTTAAAATGTACGGCGTTGAACCTGGTAAACCATCGTTCGCGAACAACGCCATACTTGCTCGGCGTCTGGTCGAACGTGGTGTGCGTTTCATTCAGCTGTACCACACCAGCTGGGATCAACACGGCGCTGCGGAGTCTCTGGATGGCGAATTACCGCTGCGTTGCAAAGAAGTTGACCAGGCGTCGGCAGCGCTGGTGAAGGACCTGAAGCAGCGCGGGTTGCTGGACGACGTGTTAGTCGTCTGGGGCGGGGAATTCGGCCGCACACCGATGGGTGAAGAACGTACGCCGGCTGGTCGAGACCACCACATCGATGCCTTCACAATGTGGTTAGCCGGCGCGGGAATCAAACCCGGGTTTACGCTGGGGGCGACAGACGAGCTTGGGTTCGGCGTGACAGAAGGCAGGGTTCATGTTCATGACTTGCAGGCGACAATTTTACATCAGCTGGGCATCGATCACACACAATTGACGTTCCGTTCGCAGGGACGAGACTTTCGGCTGACGGATGTTCACGGAAGTGTCGTGAAGGAAATCCTGACGCGGGACGGCCCGCAAGCCACTGCGAGCTAACGCTCGGAATCAGCAACCTGCTCGCGTTAGTCGCTGGATTTGGCTCAACTGTTGCATGTTTCGAGCCACAGGAATGCTGTACAATTCCCGACGTTGAGGTCAGGGATTTCAGAGCTCTGATTGGAAAACGTAAGAAATTGATACAATTCAGGCCAGTGACGGTCTGCCCCGCCCCGTTCGGCGGGAGACGAGACAATGGCAGCGAATCAACGTTCGCTTCACTCAACTTAAAGAGTCATGAAATGAACCACTTTGGTCTTCGAATTCTTCTTGCCCCGTTGTTTATCACATCCTGCTGCGTCGGCGTTTCTGCTGCTGAGAAACCGGAGCCACTGAAAGGGCTGCTGGTCACTGGCGGTTGTTGTCACGACTACGAAAATCAAAAGCGAATTATTACGGAAGGAATGAGCCAGCGAGTCAACATCACGTGGGACATCGTCCACGAAGGTGGCACAGGTCGAGACCACAAAATCTCCGTTTACAGTGACAAAGGATGGGCGAAAAAGTACGACGTCATCTTCCACAACGAGTGCTTTGGCGGTGTTGTTGATGACGATTTTGTACAGGCCATCACGGCGGCTCACCACGATGGCGTGCCAGCGATTTTTGTACACTGTTCGCTGCACAGTTATCGCAATGCTGCCGTGGCTGCTGATTCGTGGCGGGAATTGATCGGCGTGACGTCGCGCAGTCACGAAAAGAAACGAGCTGTTAAAGCAGTGACGGTAAACGCCGAACACCCTGTGATGAGCGGTTTTCCGAAGGCATGGCAGACACCGAGCGGTGAGCTGTACAAGATCGAACGAGTGTGGCCGAACTGTATTCCGCTGGCACAGGCCTACGGCGAAGACACGAAGAAGGAACACACGGTCATCTGGCTTAACACCTTCGGCCGAGCGCGGGTGTTCGGGACTTCGCTGGGGCACCACAACGAGACCATGAATAACGACGTCTGGCTGAATCTTGTTGCAAGGGGTTTGCTGTGGAGTGTAGATCGGTTGCAGCCAAACGGCCAGCCGATGGCTGGCTACGAAGGATCCGGAATCCAGCCGATTGTCATTGGAGAAAATCAGGCCGCTGTGCCCGTGCCGGATCCACGCTTTACAGCGGCGACGCGGTAGTTCAGACACGGGGGCTGGCCGTTTTGCCATCGATCTGGTTTGTAACCTGTCTTTCAATCTGTCGTTGACGGATTGAAAATCTGTTCTGTGACCTTTGTCCGGTGTGTCCAACTGACGGCACCTGGCTGACATGCTGCGGATGACATCAGGCCACAGGCAGCCGTTGTTTCCATCGGATCAAACATGAACTGGGCACTTGTTGCACGTCTGTTGGGACTGATCTCGCTGTTGATCGGCGGTGCCATGGTGGTGACGCTGCCCTGGTCCTACCCGTGGTTCGGCCAGACGGTTGTTTTTGAACGGGCCGCCCTGGGAGGCATGCTCAGGTCAATCGCAGCGTGTGGCGTGGTTGGCGGACTGCTTCTGTTTTGCGGCCGAGGCGCAAAGGAGAAGTTACTGCGGAAAGAGGCGCTGGCGGTCGTCGGCGTAGGCTGGATCCTGTGCGGCATTCTGGGGGCACTTCCGTTTCTGCTGACGCCGACCTATCGCATGGCGGCAGTTCCGATGAGTGTGTCTGATGCCTTGTTTGAATCGATCTCCGGCTTCACGACGACTGGTGCGTCTGTACTGGAAAACCTTGAGGTTCCGACCGGCGTCGACGACTGTGAACGGGCGGCCATACGCGGAGAGATCGCCTACATTCCTCGCAGCGTTCTATTCTGGCGTAGTTTCACGCACTGGCTGGGAGGCATGGGCATCATCGTGTTGTTCGTCGCGATTCTGAGTCAACTTGGTGCTGGCGGCAAAGCGTTAATGCGTCGAGAAGTTCCTGGGCCGCTCACGGACACGGTGCGGCCGCGAGTTCGCGAGACAGCGATGCTGATGTGGGGCATTTATCTCGGTCTGTCGGCGTTGATGACGATAATTTTGCTGATTCAGGGGATGGATGTTTTTGAATCGTTGTGCCACACGTTCGGAACTCTGGCGACAGGCGGTTTCAGTACTCGGAATGACAGCGTCGGCGCATTTGGGAACGCGGGTATTGAAGTCACCATCATCGTATTCATGATCGCTGCCGGTACGAACTTTAACCTGTATTATCTGCTGTTGCGAAAGCCGTCCAGACGTTCAGAACGCACCGTTATCGACCGTGTCCGTGCGTTTTCTTCAGATCCGGAGTTTCGAGCGTACCTGTTAATTCTCTTTGTCAGTACCGCGACGCTCACAGGTGTGCTGTACAGCACCGACACTTATGATTCCGTTTCCGATGGTTTGCGTCACGCCTGTTTTAACGTTGTTGCCGTCATGACGACGACGGGCTTCGGCACGGAAGACTTTGCGCGCTGGCCGGAGTTCTCTCGCTCGTTATTGCTGCTGCTGATGTTTGTGGGAGGATGTTCCGGGTCCACCGGTGGCGGCATCAAAGTGATCCGTTTTCTGGTCCTGTGGAAAGTTCTGAAGCTGGAGGCGGAACGTGCGTTTCGTCCCAATCTTGTTCGCCCGTTGCGGATCGCGGGCAACCGAATCGACGATTCTATGGGACGTGATGTGCTTGTCTATTTCTGCCTGATCGCCGTTATTTTCGCAGGCAGCTGGTGTCTGCTGATGGTGTCGGAACCGGGTACGCAGTGGCAGGGAGAAACACCGGCCGAAAAACTGATCGACTGTGCCGGAGCCGTGGTTGCAACGCTGAACAATATTGGTCCGGGACTGGGCGTCTGTGGTCCTCACGGTAACTATTCCGGCTTTTCAGACGCGTCGAAGTTGCTGTTCACGGTTCTGATGCTGCTGGGGCGATTGGAACTTTTCGCTATCATCGTCCTGCTGATCCCGGGATTCTGGAAGCTGCAGTGACGCGTCGTCTGCGGCCGCGTGCCGTGTCCTGGCCGTAGACGGCAAACATGACAAAAACCTGCGACACGGCAGGCCGCGTGAAACGCGGCGTTGCAACTGCCTTCCGAACCACAGTGCCGCACTTCGTGCGGCCCACGGTGACTCAGGTTGCCATCCGGCAGCGTCATTCGCTGAAGTCGGTGCTGGATTCCTTGAGATCCAGTTCCTTAATCCACGTGTTACGGTAACGCACATCGTGGCCTTCGCATTGCAGCTTCAGTCCCTGTGGTGTGTCCGTGATCCCGAAGCCATTGTCGTTGCCACCGTCAACGCCGGAATTGGGACCGCCCCAGACCTTGTTGATCTCGACATGATCGTGAACCTTCTTACCATTGAAGTACATTGACACTCTGGGCTTCTGAGTCAGTTTGCCGTCTTCGAAACGAGCCGCCCGAAAGTTGATGTCGTACGCGTTCCATTTGCCGAAGCCGTTGTAGGCGTGATACGGAGATTCGGTTTCGTTGATGACGGCACCCATACCGTGCTTCGTTTTATCTCCGTCCAGCACCTGGATTTCGAAGCGGTTCTGCAGATAGACGCCGCTGTTACCCCCGGGCTTGATTACCAGGAATTCGATGTGCAGTCGAAAGTCGCGATACGGTTTCTTTGTCACGATGTCGGCAGTTCCGTATTTACCACCGGCGGCCGCCGGATCGTCTGTCATCACGACTGTGCCATCGTCAACCGGATCATCAACGATCTTCCACTTGATCGGCAGTGATGAAGAAAAACGTGGTCCCTCCCAATAGGTCCACTTTTCATCCAGCATTTTTCGAGACCCGTCGATGATCACCTCCGCGCCACCAAGCGGGGCAGCGCCCACGCCGACGTCTGCGACAGCGGTTGCCCCCGCATTGAAGCCGTGGCATGTCAGGACAGATGTGAAAACGAAGAAAATACGCAACATGGTGGTGCTTTCACTGACTCAGGAAACGTGTTGGGGCAATGGGCCGGATGTCTTTTATCGTGGCTGAGGCTTCGCGTCGCAACGCTGCGACCGGTTGCCCCGGCCACTTTTGGGAAATCTGTTTCGAATTCGCAATTGGCCGCGGATTGACAGGAAGCATGCTCACCTGCATTGGCGTCCATTTACAGTTTCCTGCCCAACGTGATGTGCACCGGAGAGCGACAGCCGACCGCCCCCAAGTTCCGCTTGCGCCACCCGTAATGCCGACGAACGGCCGCCGGTTTGCGGATTCTGGCGCGGTATTCGATCCTGAGGCCGTTCCACCGGTCGAATTTGCCAGACTGTCAGCGATTCCTCTTGCTTCATTGTTCGTTTGCGGGGCACACTATGCCGAACAGAAGTTGGGCGCTGATTTCTGCCGAACACACTATGCAGACCGACGTCGTCGTTGTGATGCGTTCGGAAATTCTGAGGTTCGTCGACCGGAATCATCCCCGTGCGTACGTGACGTGATCTCACAGCAAACACGGACATCGAAAATGAATCGTCAAAAGCAATTCTTCGGGTTTTGCCTTACCGCTATGGTCGTGTCGCTGTTTTCCGCGCCGGCAATGGCCCAGGGGCTGATATTTCATCTGCCGGAAGACGGTACAGGCGTTGAGTACGAAGGCGAGGTCATTCAGGAGAACGTACGACCGGACATCGCCGAGGGCAAAGAAACGTTGAAGTGGAGTCGTGAGATCAGCATCAAATCTGTGGGACGTGAAGAGGCGGAATTCGAAGGCGTGATGCAGCCATGTCGATGGATCGAAATCAAGGTGATCACGGGCGACCCTGGAGCAGCCGGCATTGATCCAGGCCCGGTGGGAGCCCGCATCTACAAGGTTCTCGTACCGGAAAGCAAAGTGCTGAATACTTCGGTCGATGGTGACTCAGTGCCCAATGTGATGCTGCCTATCGTCAAGGGGCATCGCCGTCTTGGGGAGAACGAGGTGAAAGCCATCAAAAGCCAGGCTCTGCGGATTTACCCCACTATCTGCCTGCTGAACAACTATCCGGAGCCATTGGTGGTCTCTCCCTCTGAGAGTCCTCAGACAAAAGCGGCCAATATGTCGTTCAACGCCAGACACCTGAAGGGGCAAACGGTCATGGAGCGGCCGCAAAGCCGGTCCACGAATGAAGGACACTTCTGGGTCACGCCGGAAGTTCCATTCGGTCTCGTTCGCTGGGAGGTAGTGGTGACTCGTGAGCAGAAAGAATCGACCGCCAATCGCGACACGTTTGCCGAAGTCAGCACGATCAAGAGCACTATGTCCGTGAAACGCATTCTGGATATCGCGGAAAGCGAACTGAATACGGATTAGCGTGACTCACCTGATTCCGTGAACCGTACTGGCTCGTGGGCATGTTGGCTTCACCGGCTGGAACACGTCGCTCGCGGCCACGTGTAGCGAACTACGGAACGGTTGTTACGGTTCGTAGCCCAGATTCGGTGCCAGCCAGCGTTCGGTGTCTTTGACCGACATGCTTCTGCGAGCCGCGTAGTGTTCGACCTGATCTTTTGTCACGCGGTCGACGGTGAAGTAGCGAGCTTCCGGCAGGCTGAAGTACAGGCCACTGACCGATGCGGCGGGCCACATGGCAAAGCTTTCCGTCAGCGACATGCCGGTCGCGGCTTCTGCGTCCAGCAGTGTCCACAACTCGCCTTTGGGAAGGTGATCAGGACATGCCGGATAGCCGAATGCCGGTCGAATGCCTCGATATTTTTCGGCGATCAGGTCTTCATTGGATAGATCTTCACCGTTGCCGAAACTCCATTCTGTGCGCGCCTTCGCGTGCAGGTATTCGGCGAATGCCTCGGCAAAGCGGTCGGCCAGGGCTTTGATCATAATCGCCCGGTAGTCGTCGCCGGATGCTTCGACGGCCTTGGCAAGTTCATCGCAACCGTGGCCCGCCGTGACAGCGAAAGCTCCGATGTAGTCAACGCCGGGACGACCTGCGGAAGCTCCGTTCGCCGCGTTGCGGCTGGATGCTTCCGCCACGGGAGCAATGTAGTCGGCAAGGCTGCGGTAGTCCTTCTGCCCGACTCGCTCCCACTGCTGTCGCAGCATCGGGAACCTCATGAGTTCCTGGCTGCGCGTCTCATCGGTCCACAGAATAATGTCGTCGCCATCCGAATTGGCCGGCCAGAACCCGTAGACGGCTGTGGCACGAAGGCTGTTGTCTGCTAACAGTTGCTGCAGTTCCGCCTGCGCATCGTCGAACAGTTTCTTTGCTTCTTCACCGACAACTTTATCTTCGAAAATTCGCGGATACTTGCCGATCAGTTGCCAGCTGCTGAAGAACGGAGACCAGTCAATATGCGGCACCAGTTCCGCCAGCGGCAGATCTTCGATCACCCGAGTTCCCAGAAAGTCGGGCGTCGGCGGTGCGTAGTTGTCCCAATCGATCGTGAAGCGATTTTCCAGCGCCTGCTGGTACGGCAGAAGTTTCACCTGCTGCCGCTGTTCAA
>JAPYTO010000326.1 GCA_029941865.1 Fuerstiella sp.
TTGCAGGCTCCTGTATTGCAGGCTCCTGTGTTGCAGGCTCCTGTGTTGGGCACACCAGAAGGAAAGGCGCTCGTCTCAAAAACATTGCTGTTCGTGAAGCTGCCGCCTTCCTGAGCGAGACTGTGAACTGTTGCAAAAACGCATAGCACAGCAACGGGAATTTGAATCCGACGCATTTGAATCCCTCCAGGTCGAAATCTTCGCAGCCAATTCCTTTCGCTGCGGGACTCTATCGCTGACAGAGGCAGTGACATCCACCTCGGGCAGTGGTCGATATCGGCCCGAAGGACAGGCATCTTCTTCCTATGCTGAAAAAGCAGATACTTCCGCCGAATCGTGACTACACATCGAATACAAGTTCCACTGATCCCTATATCTTTCGTGTCCTGTACAACGCGGAAGTGCAAAACGGTCAGGGACAGAATTGTGTCGACGGTTTGTTGCGTCAGCCGCTGATTCCAAATGTGCTTCAGGAACATACATGGGACCACAGCGTATTTCGCTGACTCTTGGCCGCGACAGACGTATTCCAGCATGAGAAAAACGGCATGCCCACGAGCCAGAACAGTTTACGGAAATAGGCCAACTGCTCTGACATCCCGTTGACACTGAATTCAGGAAACCAATTGTGCGGCGTCGATCCAGATGCCACACACTCCAGTATGCGTACGCGGCGACTGAGTTCTGAAGCATCGACTACTAATAATTTTGCTGAACAGAATCAGAGTGGCCCAACCGGCGACAGGACGATGATCCACCCAGGGGCCAGGTCGTCCAAAAAACGTCACAGAAAGGCAACTGAGAGCAGAGCCAACAGGCAACACAGAAACCCCATATTACCCAACAGTCGCAAACGCCCAGTGTTTATTCCAGCTGATCCCAACACCTTGCCTAACCGGACTCATAGCCATAATTGCCCCAGACGAAATCACTTTGCCGACCAACAACAGCAAGTTTCAACGTCCGAGCGGACGATGGAATTCACTGAACGTATCTACAGCTCAGGGTGTATCGATCGGAACTTAACCTCTCGAAACCTCTAAGTTCCGTTCGAACACAATTTCGCGGGATGCCCCTGCTTCAACGAAGATGCGACATGGAAGGAGCAGCTTCGGATGTTTGCCGAAAATATCGGTTTAAAAAATGTAGCCTCAGGTTCTGCTGGCATCCTGCGTGCTGTTGTACGCAGAAGTGTCATATTTGCCGCTGCCATATCCTTTGCTGCAGGCTCCGCATTCGCCCAGTTCAGTCTGCCGCTGATGCCACAGAGGGGCGTCCCCGTCATTCCCAGCTCTACCGTGATGGTGCAGCAGCCGGGGCTGTCCGGACAGGTTGCGGCAGAACACAGTCCCAACATCAAACAACTGCTGAAGCCCGAATTCAAGCTTGACGTCGAACGGCGTCACAGCCAACTGGTCATTACTCGGCGCAACGTACGTCGACTCGCGGTGACAGATTCCGGCGTCTGCAATTATGTTCAATACAGTCCAACGGAACTGGCTGTGATTGGGCTGGAGCTGGGATCAACGGACCTCATGATCTGGTTTGAAGGTGAAGAGACACCGGCCATCTACGAAATCACGGTCGTGCGCGACGAAAACCTTGAGAACCAGCGCCGCTCCGAATTTGCACGCCTGGAACGGCGACTCGCGGAGCTGTTTCCGAACTCTAACGTCTATCTCATCCCGATTGGCGACCAGGTACTGTTGAAGGGGCAGGCATACGATTCGGAAGAGGCGAATCAGATTATGCAGATCGCTCGGTCAGAAGTGTTGCGGTCGCTGAATCGGTACAGCGACAACGGCCAGGCTAATAATCTGAACGGTGGAGCCGGTGGCAATTTGGGCGGAGATGCGGGACAGAATCAGATTCAGGCTGGTAGACTCAGGTTCGACGACATTGTTGTGAACATGCTTGAGATTCCGGGCGACTTCAACATCAAGATGAAGGTCATCATCGCGGAACTCAGCCGCGACGAATTGAGAAACATGGCCGTTGACCTCCCAAACCTGCAGTTCGACGGGGGGCGTAGTGTCGTGAGTACTGCACTTGGCGGTGCGACTGGCACGACGCTGAGTGGCATCTTTGAAAGCGGCGAAATCAGCATCCTGATTCGGTGGCTGACAACAAACGGTACGGCAACTCTGCTTGCCGAGCCCACGATTGTCTGCATGAGCGGCCATTCCGCAAGCTTGCTGGCCGGTGGTGAATTTGCCGTGCCCACGATTATCGGGCTGGGGGGCGGACAGAATACTTCATTCCGCGGCGTGGGGACCAGCATGGTGGTCACACCGACGGTCATTGACCGAGACCTGATTCGACTACAGATCGTGCCCGAATTCAGTTCGATCGACAACGACAACGCGGTCAATGGTATTCCGGGCGTTTCGGTTAAGCGGATACAGACGACCGTTGAACTGCGTGAAGGACAAACTCTTGCTCTGGGTGGTCTGATCACGCGACAGACAGCTGCATCAGTCAGTCGGATTCCGCTACTTGGCGACATCCCGTTTATCGGCAGTCGACTGTTCCACAGCAAAAAAGCGCAGGAAGCGGAGTCCGAACTGCTGGTACTCGTGACACCGGAAATTGTGCGACCGATGGAAGCTGATGAAGTGCCTCCGTTGCCGAATTTCTACGTGACACATCCCAATGATCACGATCTCTACAAATATGGCCGTACCGAAGGCAATCCGGATCAGAACGTCTATCAGGTCCAACCGTACGGAACAGGTGCCACCCATGGAGTGCGTTCCGGATATCACATGGAAAACCCAGCCGTGTTGCCGCAGTATGCCGCACCGGGGATGAACGGAGCGTTTCCCGGAGCACCAACGCAGCACGGAGGAATGCGAACACTTAGTCCTCGGCCCGAAGCGACATTGCCGCCACAAAGGCGGGGGACAAACCTGCTGCCGTATCCGGGGCAGCCACAGCAATTCCAGCCCCCTCAGCAATTCCAACCTGCACCGTCAACACAGCAATTCTCGCCTCCGATTCCTGGCAACTCTCAGGGAGCGGTCGCACCTCAGGCATCCGCACGAAGTTACAGTTCGCGATTCGCTGCAATGCTCAAAGAGCCGGCATTTTCCGGAAAACCGTCAGTCTGGAATGGCAGCTGGCAGAGGTAGTACGCCTGCCACGCGGCTGAGCTGGCTGATGACAAACGAAAAAACCACGTATTCTCGAACGCTGTAACACAGCGATATGAGGAATCACATGAAATCCCTGAAGACCTGGCAACTGTTTGCGATAGCCGCATTGAGCGGAGTTTTTTCCGGATGTTTGTCCGGGCATCGCTCGATGGCAGTCCCGGACATGATCCCACTGGGAGCCGTCAGTCGGGCCCATTGGCACACCATGGAAACAAATGGCGAAGCCAGTGACTTCGTTATCCATCGTAACGAGTTTGCGGATAACTCGTCAGAACTGTCGCCGTATGGCCGCGATCACATCATGGAAATCGCTGCCAGAATGCCGTCGACTCCGTTTCCTGTTCTGGTTCAGCGGAGCGACAACAATTCCGACCCGGAACTCGATGCACTGCGACGTAACCTTGTCGTGCGTGTGCTGACGGACCTGGGTGCCCGCGACGCAGAACGGCGGACGGTCGTCTCACAGCCGTACAGCAACGGCATTAACGCCGTGGAAGGTGAACAGGACTACGGTCGCTTCCGATTGTCGCGAGGCAACGGAAATGGAAACGGTGGTGGTGGTGGTGGCGCTTTCTAGAACAGTTTACTTATTGTCGTGAACCGTTCTGGCTGGTGGGCAGGCCGATTTCTCAGGTGGGAAGACGTTCACCGCGGCCACAAGTCAGCGTAATACGCTGTGGCGAAAAGCCCTTCGCATATCAGATCAATTCGACGCGGCAGGGTTTCCTGCCGCGTTTTTTGCGCTTATGGGCCAGGACACACGCAGAGTTTGTCATTGCACCGGCAACATTTGCCGCTTGTCTCCGAACACGCGGGGATTCCGGATTCTGCTGCGTCTGACGATCTCGACATGATCCGAGACCAGCCATATAACGCCGGATTCCTGCGGTCAGCCCTCTCTCTTCCCACACGTCTGACCATCTCCCATCTTTTCAAGACGGATGGCTTACCATGACACGACGCCCTCACTGTATCGGGCTGATTTGCGTTGCTGTACTCTCAGGATGTCAGTCAATCGACGCGCCCGTCTTCCCCTGGCAGACATCAAAAGAGACAAAGTACACCGCCGAACAGATTACGGCCATGAACAATCCTCAGCCAGTCGCTGCGCGCGTTGGTGGCGGGGATGAAGTTCAGCAATCGGTTTTTGCGACCGCCCATTCACAACCCGTGTCTTCTGAACGAGTTGAGCAGCTGATTCAATCCGGGCAGGCAGCCCTTCGCGACGGTCGGTCTCCCGTCCAGCTTGGCAGAGCTCGACAATATTTCCAGGAGGCGCTCGATCTGGATAGCAGCAATGCGTGGGCTCATCATGGAATCGCGATCGTAGCCGATCTGGAAGAGGACTGGCCCGCAGCGGAGGACCACTACAAACTGGCGCTGAGACAGCGTCCACAGGATCCCGGCATCCTGAATGACCTGGGCTACAGTTATCTGCTGCAGAATCGCTACTACGAATCTTCACAGTACCTGAACCAGGCTCTTCAGGTGTCTCCGCAACATGAACATGCTCACATAAACCTGGCGTTGCTGTCTCTGAAACGCGGCGACCGCATTACGGCCGAAACACAGCTGTCAGGTATTTATTCCCCGCAGGACGTTAACACGACGCTTGCTCGCCTGTCCGCCGACCTGCGGTCGGCGGACAGCAACGCCGTTCGGGCAGACGCCTCACAGCCAATGAACGCGTCGTTTGAGGAGACCAAGCGGCTGATGGCGGAAGAACGCGCACGTGCTCAGAGGGCTCGACAGGAAAGGTCTCTCCGGGAACAACAAAGACTGGCAGCAGGCAGGCAGCAGGCGCCGGCAGGCGGATTGACTCTGCCGCAGCAGCAATTTGGCACACCACAGCAAAACACCCCAGGTTACCCGATGGGCTTCAACAATACAGGAGGTATTCCGCCGGGGAGTATTCCTCCCGCAGGCTACCTGCAACCTTCACCTGAGAACGTTCCGCAGCGCGGCGTCGCCGCCGCATCGGGCACGACACTCCGAAATGTCCCGGGAAACAACTATCCCATGAGTCACCTTTCTACGCCGGTCGCCCGTGGTGCTGCCGTCGGCGTCGTGCCTGCTTCCTCGACAACAAATCTGTCGACACATATCCCACCACAGATGGCATCGAATTCGGCGGCGCCCTCACAGTACGAACATCAGTCGCAGTACAGCGCACAGGTATCGCCACCACAGGGATTGATACAGCAGGTCACACAGCAACAGAATCTCAATGGCTACGGCTCCCCGCGGTCTTCAGCACCAATGCAGCAGAATTACCACGCACCAGTGGCCGGACTTAACGCCGGTCCGGGAGCGTTGTTCCCAATCGGCGCGGGAAGCGTGTCACCAGATGCAGCAGGCATGAACCCGGTCCAGTCCAGAGGCACTCAGGTTCCTGTTCCGGCCCAGTTTCAAGGGCCGAATAATGGTGGTCTGCCCGGTCAGGCGTTGGTACCGGGAACAAACATGATGATAAATGGTGCGATGTATCAACAGCCACAACGAATACTTCCGGCCGAACAACACATGCACCAAATGCAGCAAATGCAATACGAACGGGAGAATCCGACACCGATGATTCAACAGCCGATGTCGGCCGTTCCTACACAGGGACGTCCAACATTTGGGGCCGGCGGTGTTCTGACCCCGCCCGGTTTGTCGCCGCAGTATCATGCACTAAGCCAACAAGTCACAGGAAACCCTGCGACAATGCAAACGGCGCCTCAGGGAATAAATCCCAGCGGTTATCAATACAATGCTGGCCGGACACAGACTGGTCAGGTCCGTTCTATTACTACGCCAGGTCCGTTAGCGGCGTATGAACAGCAACTCCGTGGTCTGAACAACCAGTACAATCAGGCGATTCAACAGGTCGATGGTACCCACGGCGGGCTGCAACCCGTGCAGGCCCGATACTAATTCGATTGAACGATTGGGCTGATAGACTTTGAAAAGACGAGCACGTCCACGTCAATCAGAAACCCAAACGTTTCAGCCTCAGGTCTTCTGAGCTACATCGCCAGGCTCAGTAGCCGATCCTCAATTTCGTGGATCACATCCGCTACGGTGCGGCCGCGACACGATGTTGGCAGGCTAATTGGTGAGTCACTGTCGATCCAGAGTTGAACTCGTTTCTCTGCGGCCACAACAGTACTGTGATCGCGGCCCCCAAAGTACATGCCGATTTCCCGGTACGCCGATTTCGTCAGTTTCCGAGCGATGTACATGGCCAGGGCCCGCGGGCAACTCACCGCCTGGCGGCGTGATTTTGAGCGCAGGTCGGAGGTATTCACGCCGAACGCATCGCAGATAACTTTTTCGATGTCGCTGATGCGCACCAGGCGTCGACACTCGCGTTCCATATCGCCGAGAATCTCGCGCGCACGCCCGACAGTGATTCGCTTTCCGCCAAGCGTAAAATGGCCATGCAGGCAGTTCAGTGCACCCTGTATTTCCCGGACGTTCTTGCGACACTTCGCGGCGACGTAATCCAAAGCCTCCTGGGTAAAGCTGTCTCGAATTGGCAAAGCCAGTGATGCGGCGATGCGGCGTCGAGTCTCCTCGGACGGATTTTCAATCCGGCATACGAGTCCGCTCATAAAACGCGTCGTTAACTCTTCGCGATGCTTGTTCAGCAATCGAGGATGACGGTCGCCAGTGACCACAAGTTGCCCGCCGTGCTCCACAACCTGCACAACCGTGTGCAGAAATTCCTCCTGAGTTGCTCGTTTGTTGTCAAGGAATTCAATGTTATCCACGAGCAGCACGTCCACATTTCGAAACCGTTGTCGAAACGAAGGGACGGTTTTGGAGGCC
>JAPYTO010000327.1 GCA_029941865.1 Fuerstiella sp.
CCTTCATCTCTCTGACGGCGCGTTCGAGACCGACCATCACGGCGTGGCTGATGATGCTGTGGCCGATGTTGAGTTCGTGGACTCCTTCGATGTCCGCAATCCGATGTACGTTGCGGTACGTCAGTCCGTGTCCCATGTTCAAAATGAGGCCGCCTTGAATGGCTGACTGACCGGCGGCGACGATCCTGTCGAATTCGGCATTGGCCTCCGCGGCAGTCCGAGCATCGGCGAAGGCTCCGGTGTGCAGCTCGATGGCCTCGACACCTGCTTCCGCAGATGCTTCTACCTGAGCGACGTCCGGATCGATAAACAGGCTGACGCTGATGTCGTGATCCTGCAGCTGATCAATCGTTCGCTGTACGCGATCGCGGTTACCGACAATGTCGAGCCCGCCTTCGGTTGTGACTTCTTCGCGTTTTTCAGGAACGAGCGTGGCCTGTTCCGGCAGAATGTCGAGGGCGATGTCGACAATCTCCTGTTCGACTGCCATTTCCAGATTCAGTTTCACTCGAATCATCTGTCGCAGAATGCGTACGTCGCGATCCTGGATGTGGCGACGATCTTCTCGCAAATGCACAGTGATGCCATCGGCTCCGCCCAATTCCGCAAAGACGGCCGCATGCACCGGGTCAGGCTCGTTGGTCCTCCGCGCCTGCCGCACGGTGGCGACGTGGTCAATGTTGACTCCAAGAAGTGGCATGTATGAAACTCCGATAAACGGTGGCAAGAATCGGCAGACTGAGACAGGCCAACAGTTCTCAAATCTTACAAAAATCAGCTGTCGGTCGTCGGAACGTAGTCGCCCGCCTGCTGATACACAATGCGATGAGAGTTTTACGGTGCTGTCTGGCCGACACGAGTCTCACTTCCAGGGTTCAATTTGACAATTTTCGAATTTCTTCGGGAGCTCACCGCCTGCGGCAACCGAGAATCGGGGAGAATTCTGCCTCAAAAACCGTGGTGCAGATTGGAATGCTGTTTGCTGCCGCGTTAAGGTGCAGCCCTTACTGCCGATCCGGCAGTTCCGCTCGACTTTAGCAGACAACCCGTCTGGTGAAGTTCGCCTAAACAACATTTGAGCATCATACCTTCGTATGGTGTTTGCGATGTCCCGCCCATAAGTCTCAATCATTGCGTTGAACATTGCGTTCACGTCGTTTTGTTTCCGCACAAATAAACAGGTCGAGAGTTACGCTATGAGTTCAGCCTCAGAAGTTTCTGAGTCGAGTACCGCAACGGAATTCGGTTCTGACGCCAACGTGATGATCGAAGCCAAGGGGCTGAGCAAGTTCTACGGAGAATTTGCTGCGACACAGAATGTGTCGTTTACCGTGCCCAGAGGTCAGGTTTGCGCGTTTCTGGGACCCAACGGTGCCGGCAAGAGCACAACGATGAAGATGCTGACCGGCTATCTTTCGCCCAGTCGGGGTGAGTCGTGGCTGAGTGGCCTGAGCATCGCGACCGATCGAATCAAAGCCAGCGAGAAGCTGGGATATCTGCCGGAAAACGGCCCGCTTTATACGGAAATGACTCCGGAGGGCATGCTGAAGTACATCGGAGAGGTTCGTGGCGTGACCGGCGGTGTTTTGTCGGACCGGTTGGCGTGGGTCGCAGACAAGTGTTCTCTGGGCGAAGTCTGGCGGAAGCCCATTGCAAAGTTGTCGCGTGGATTTCGGCAACGAGTTGGCATGGCGAACGCCATGCTGCACGATCCCGAGGTGCTGATTTTGGACGAACCCACCAGCGGTCTGGATCCGAACCAGGTACACGGTGTGCGTGAACTGATTACAGAATTGGCTCAGACGAAGACAATTCTGCTGTCGACTCACATCCTCCAGGAAGTGCGGGCCATATGCCCGCGAGTCATCATGATTCACAACGGCAAAATCGTCTTTGACGGGCCGACCGCGGATCTCGGTTCCGACGAGCTCGAAATGGAAGAAAAGTTTCGCTCACTTACCAGCGTAGCGTGAGCCCATAAGGGGCAGCAACAGTTCCCGGCTTCCGCACCCACTGAAGACATTCACATTCACCATTCATTTCTAATAGGCGTCGCAACACCATGATTCGCGCAAACGTGATTCTGGCTGTCACCAAACGCAATTTCCGCAGCTATTTTTCCAGCATTCTGGGCTATCTGTTCATCATTGTGTTCTGCGTTGCAGCTTCCGTGATGGCATTTAACACTCAGTTTTTTGCGGCCAATCTGGCAAACCTCGATCAGCTCAGTCTGCAGTTTCCGCTGTTGCTGCTGTTCCTGATTCCGGCCATTACCATGACCGTATGGTCCGATGAACGAAAGCTGGGCACTGACGAACTGCTGTTCACGCTGCCAGCAACGGATGTCGAGATTCTGCTCGGCAAGTACCTGTCCGTCCTTGGCGTCTACACCGTGGCCATCGTGTTTTCGTTGGTGAACGCGGTGTTTCTTGCATTTATGGGTGACCCCGATACCGGTCTGCTTGTTTCCAGCTATTGTGGCTACTGGCTGTCAGGAGCGGCCTTGCTGTCCGTGGGGATGCTGGCATCGGCTTTGACAAGCAGTGCCACGGTTGCATTCGTGCTTGGCGTCGTATTCTGCTGCGTTCCGGTATTTATCGGCAATCTGGCCGGACTGACAGATTGGCTGCTGACCCAGTTTGGATTCAGTGGGCAATCGTATGGGTTTCGAACCGCGGTCCACGGCTTAAGCCTGCAGGAACAGCTGCGTGACTTCAGTCTGGGCGTGCTGCCGCTGACGAGCTTCTGCTACTTCGTGTTCCTGACGGGACTGATGCTGTATCTGAACCTTGTCGTGATATCAAAACGCCGCTGGCATGCGACCGAAGTCGTCGGCATGGAGATGCAATATGCCAGCCGTACAGTTTGTCTTGGCATCACGCTTGTCAGCATGCTGGTGCTTGTCAGCATGTGGCCGGCTAGAGCTGACCTGACGGCGGAGAGTCTGTTTACGTTGTCAGACGCAACCTACACGACGATCGACGACCTCGAAGGTGGTCAGTTGATTACGATCCAGGCGTTCGTCAGCCCGGACGTACCTCGCGAATACAGCGAAACGCGGCGGCGATTGCTGGGGCTGCTGCGTGAATTTGATCTTCGCGGCGGCAGTCAACTGGATGTTCGAGTTGTGGACGTTGAACCCTTCAGTGAAGCAGCCGAGGAAGCTCGGGCACTGGGTGTTAACCCTCGCCGGATTCAGTACCAGCAGGACGGTAAGCTGGAAGTAGCAGAAGTCTTCATGGGAGCGATCGTACAGAGCCCGACAGACAATGTTGAAATCCCATTCTTCGGCAAGGGCCTGCCGATTGAATACGAACTGACACGGTCTGTCCGGACGGTCTCTCAGAAAAATCGCCTGACGATTGGTGTTCTGCAAACTGATGCGAATGTGATTTCCAGTGGCGGCGGCATGGGCGGTGGTGGACGCGACTGGGCTATCGTCAGTGAACTCCGCAAGCAATACAAAGTAATCGGCGTAAACCCGTCGCGAAAGATTCTGGCTGACGGAATTATTGAAGGTGGTCCTGATGATGCCGTGGAGGACTTCGACGTTCTTCTGGCAGTCATGCCATCGTCACTCACTCAGCCTCAGATGGACAACTTCATGGATTATGTGCGGGCCGGAAAGCCCGTCCTTGTCTTTGACGATCCCTGTCCAATCTTTTCTCAGGGACAATCGGGGCTGACGATGGCTCCCAAACTGGCCAAGCCAAGCCCCGGTGGCGGCATGGCGGCGATGATGGGGCAGCAGCAGCAGCGACCCGAACCCAAGGCCGACAACGGCGAATTGCGGTCTTTAATGAGTCTTCTTGACGTCCGCTGGGACAACGGACAGGCTGTCTACGACCGCATGAACCCGCACAGTCAGTTTGGGGCGCTGCCGCCGGAATACGTTTTCGTATCCCGGTCCGGCAATCCCAAACAGGCGTTCAGCTCCGAAAGCTCGATCACAAGGGATCTGGATGATTTGGTCTGCCTGTACGCCGGATCCATTCAGGAAACCAGCCGGAAAAAAGAGCAGGAATTCACCCCGCTGCTGCAGACAAGTGGCGAATCAGGGCTGTTAGCGTGGGAAGAATACATCTCTCAGTCATTCAGCCCATTCACAATGTCGCCAACAGCTCAAATCATGCGTGAAGAGGACGTCAAGCGATTCGACGATACATATTCACATGTCATTGCCGCGCACATCAAAAACGAAAGCGACGACAATCCCCTGAACGTCATCTTCTGTTCAGACGTGGACATGATCAGCGACTGGTTCTTTATGGAGCGAAATCTTGGCAATCTTGACATCGAATTCGACAACGTGACATTCATCCTGAATGCTGTCGATGCATTGGCACAAGAGGAAACGTTCATCGACTTGCGGTCTCGCCGTGCCAGCCTCAAGACACTGGAATACGTCGAGCGGCAGACTCGTGAACTCCGTAAGAAAATGAACGACGAGGAAAAAGCCGCCGATCAGCTCATGACGGATCGCCTGGACGAAGCCCGCGAGGAACTGCAGGCGGAAATCACGAAAGTTCAGGACATGGAGAATCTTGATCCGCGCAGCAAGGATTCGTTGCTGCGGCAAAAGGAGCAGCAGCTGAATCGAAAGCTGGACCTGGACCAGCAGGAGCTTGAACGTGAAAAAAATGCCAGTATTCGCAAAGCGGGACTGGAAATGAAACGGGAGATCCGCCGTATCGAAACCCGCGTTCGACTGTTTGCATACATCCTTCCGGCAATCCTGCCGATCTGTTTTGGTCTGCTGTTTCTTGGCCTGCAACGCAGTGCCGAACAACAATCCATTACGGCAGAACGTCGTCGTCGTTAATGCGTTTGAAAAGAAGACCGGTGGGCGCCAGCCAACTGCTTCGGACACAACAAATTCAAATGTCAGATGAAACCGTCGGCTGACGCCGCCGGCTCGCCAGTAATCGAATTTCTGGCAAACCCAATCACACACATCGTCTCAGCGTTTCAGAACACAGGTTGAGAAATGAACCCAACATCTCGTACTCTGACCTTTGCCGCAGTCGCTGGCATTTCCGCCCTGATGGCAACTGCAGCGTGGTATGCGTCCAAGCCATCCTCCGTTGCCGGATTTGGAGAAGTAGGCCAGGAATTCTTTGCGGACTTCACTGACCCGGCAAAAGCTTCGTCTCTTACCGTCGTTGACTACGATGGTGACGAGCAGGAGACTCAGACATTTGCTGTCAAGCAGAACGACGATGGGTTATGGGTCATTCCATCTCATCACAATTACCCGGCAGAAGCGGAAGACCGTCTTGCCAAAACGGCAACATCGTTGCTGGGCCTGAAGAAGACGGCTGTAAAGAGTCGCAGCAAAGACGATTGGAATCTGTACGGCGTTGTTGACCCGTCCGAGAAAGGGGCCGCGACGACCGAAGAACGCGGAACTCGCCTGACGCTCAGCGATGGCAGCGACAACGCACTGGTCGACCTGATCAAGGGCCACCAGGTGGAAGGTCGTGATGGCAGTTACTACGTCCGAGAACCGGCCAAAGACACCACCTATATCGCACAACTGGACGTCGATCTGTCAGCGAAATTCAGCGACTGGATTGAACCGGACCTGCTGAAAATCAACCAGAGTGACATCGTCAGGGTTGTTGTCGACAACTATTCCATCGACGAAGATCGTGGAACGATCGACAAAAAGGAATTGCTGCAGTTCACGAAGAAGGACCTGGAAACGTCGGGCGACTGGCAACTCGAAGGACTCGATGAAGAAACGGAAGAACTCGACAAAAGTCCGATCAACACGATTGCCACAAATCTGGACCAACTGAAAATCGTCGGGGTCCGCCTCAAACCTGAGGGGCTGGACGACAATCTGCGTGTCAATCCCGCAATCAAACAGCTGCTGCAGGAGCAGTTGGCGGCGCGGATGCAGGCTCAGGGTTACTTTATGGCCCCAGGCAGCGAACGGCTGTACTCCAACGAAGGTGAACTCATCGCCGGCATCAACAACGGTGTCGAATACACACTGTACTTCGGCGAGATTGCTCGTGGCACGGGCAAAGAAATTGAAGTAGGCCTTGGCGACGAAGCGAAAGCGGATGCATCAAAGGAGGACGGCACAGAAGAAAGCGAAGACAAGGACGACGAAGGGGCGAATGAAGACGAGACTTCAGAAGACGGTCCCCGTCGTTACCTGTTGATAAAGGCCGACTTCAATGAATCGTTGTTGGGCGAAAAACCCGTCGCTCCCGTAAAACCAACAAAGCCAGCGATTCTGAATGAGGCTGCGAAAGAAGACGCAGCAGAAACGTCAGAGGATGCTGCTCCCGCAAAAGAAGACGACTCAGACGGAGAAGAGAAAGAGTCAGAAGGAGACGGTTCCTGCGGTGCCGACGAAGAAAACGCAGATGCGGTCAAAACGGAAGCAGAAACTCAGACTGACGAAAAGCCTGCCGCAGATGAACCGAAAGCCGATGCCGCCCCTCAGGAAAAGGCAGACGCTAAAAAACCTGCGGCCAGTGAAGCTGCTGACGAAAAACCCGTCGCTGACGCACCTGTGAAGGATGCTCCGGCCGCTGATGCAGAAACGAACCCTGCTCCAGCAGCAGCGGACGAAGCGGCCAAAGACGAAACACCTGCTGCAGATGCCAAAAAAGACGAAGAACCAAAGGAACCTGAAAAGGATCCGAGGCAGGTTGCTCAGGAAGAGTACGACGCGGCCATGGGCGAGTACGAAGCGCAGAAGACCGCATTTGAGAGCGACCTGAAGAAATACGAGGACAAGGTCAAGGCAGGCAAAGAGAAAGCGGCCGAACTCTCCACCCGTTTCGCTGGCTGGTACTACGTGATCTCGTCGGACAGCTTCGAAAAGTTCCGCATCGGACGCAAAGACGTCGTCAGCAAGAAGGAAACGGAAGAAGAAGAGAAGGACGAGTCTGACGAAGCTCCAGCTAAAGACGCTCCAGCTAA
>JAPYTO010000328.1 GCA_029941865.1 Fuerstiella sp.
AGATTTTTCCGTCCAGCCCCATCTGATAGTACTTGTGCGTTATCTTGTCCTGGTTTTCGAGAAGCCAGTCGATGGAAGGTTCGCACGCCATGGCTTTGTGAATCGCTTGTGCCATTGCTTTACGGTGAATTTCGAACAACGCTTTGTGGTCCAGGTTGTCGTCGGTTGCCACGCCGGGGTTCAGCCAGACGCTGCAGATGATCCCCAGATCGTTGGCCTTCTCTTTGGGAATGTCACCCGCGCGTACCGCATCCAGAACACCGTTCGCGATGGCGGCCTGAACAGTGCCCATCAGAATGTTGGTGTAACGCGTGCTCTTAACGGTGACCTTGCTGACGCACAGCGTCACGGGGCGGACCTGAATGTCGGTGTTCAGGATGGCGAACACTTTTGAGTGCCCCATCGACTGGTCTCCGGTGAGCGTGGCCAGTGCTGTGCCGACGGGGCCGTCGAGTTCACCAATTACGACTTCCGGTTCGGCTGCCGTAAAGGTCGGCCCGCCAGCAACAAGAGATTCACCGGTACGGAGGACGATGCGTTCAGACATGGAATTCGTAGTCCCAAAGGAGCTTCAGTCAGAGGTAGTGGGCGCACGTGTTTTCGCGGACCCGTCAGAGGCGGGTAAGCTACAAATACCGAAATCGGCATGCAAGCGGCTGGCTTGAATCGTGGAAGGGGCGGCTGTAACGGATTGTGATTTTGGACGGGTTTCACTTGTAATTTGCTCACATAGTGGGTGGCACCGTTTGCTCGCAAACGGAGTGCCGCAGGCACAAGAGGCTGAGACAGAGCGGCGTGACAGAAATCGACGCTGCAGACACGAGCCTCCTGTTGCTGCGCAACCCTTGTTGCAAGTAACAGGGCCACCCGGGGAATGATTGAGTGGCCCATGTGCGTCACTTTGTTTTCCTGGCTGACAGAAAGGCCAGCAGGTCGGCGATCTGTTGATCGGTCAGGTCATTCAGCAGGCGGTCCGGCATCAGCGAAACGGTTTGCTGGATCAGTTCTTCCAGGTCCATCTTCGGGATCACGACGTCTTCGTTCCTGACCGTCCGCAGGGTGACCGCGGTTTCTGTGCGGCTCATCAGCAATCCCGAGTACACCTTTCCATCAATGGTCAGCGCCGTCCACGCGGCGAATTTCGGGTCGATTTTCTGCGACGGATCCAATATCGATCCGATCATTTCGGCAGGCTTCAGCCGTTTGCCAACATCATCCAGTGTCGGGCCGATCTGACCGCCGGTCTGACCAACCCGATGGCAATTGATGCACTGCATGCGTTTCTCGGCGAACAACCCCGCCCCCTTTGTCGCATCACCTGCGATCGATAGCAGATGTGCCACGTCCAGTCGTCGATTAATTTGGTCACGGTACTGTTGAGGTTGAAAGCGGGTAAACAGATTGTGGATCTCCGGAGCCGCGTCGCGAGCTGCGGCCAGCAATCTTATGCGATCCACGTCCGAAATTTCTCCTCGGTCCAGTCTGGCTACGACCTCCAGCGCTTGAGGCGTCGATTGCAGGGACGGTTTGATCTGAACTGGCGATTCGTCGGATGGCAGAGACGCAATCCATTTACGCAGCATGTTCACACCTTCGACGTCTACCTGCTGAGAACCGATGTGTGGCATGCGACCTCGACCCGAACACGCCGTGCGATAAAAGAGGACCGACTTTGACGGTTGTCCGGGAGCCACGATGGCACCGCCGGGGATCTGAAACATACCCTGAACCGGCGTTGTGCCAATCGTCTTCGTTTCTTCCAGTGATGCTTCGTGGCGCAGGTCGATGGTCGCCGTGCCTCCGGCACCTTTTTGATGACAGTGAGCACAATTGACGGACAGATACGAACGTGCTCGGTGATTCAGTTCTGATTCTGTGTTCTGAATATGTGCCAGCGCAGCTACTCGAGGATCCTGCGAGTTGCGAATATCGTCAGGAATGTTGCCGGCCAGTACGCCGATGTCGCGCAACCATTCGATTTGATTGTGCGTGGTCGTGTCCGCTGTGGACACTGTCGTCACTGTTGCGCGGTGTGATCTGCGAACTTGTGTGTCGTCTTGTTCTGAAAAACGTACTCCGCGGTTCAGCTGCGACAACGTAAAGCCCAAAACACCGCCGGCCCATGAGTTGTGACAGCGAATACATTCCGAGCGGGAATGTACATGCCAGTTTGTTTTGTCGAACGATTCTCCGTAGTCGGACAGTTGAATGTCGGTGCCGCCAGCAGGGACAAGTTCAGCGTCTGTTTGATCTGCGTTCCAGTGATAGCTGTAACCGGCCCAGCTTTTTCCGTTAAAGTGAAGGATCTGCGTTTCCAGAGCGACCCCCGAACTACCGGGTGAGTTGCTCGTTCCAACAGTGCGAGCCAGCACGCTGTCGACTGGAAAGTGCATGGATTCCCGCAGGCTGCTTTCCTGCATCCGCTTAGGTCCACGGAGCACCTGGATGGGTTCGTTGCCCGGAATGCCAAGCCAGCGGTCGGCCGTGGCACCGTCGTTCCACATGGGAACATTGACTTCGATGGGAATGACTCCGGGACTGGGCACCTGATTGGTGACATCGGCAAAAAGTCCGGTTTCGCTAAGCAGCCGTGGAAACGCTGATGGTTCGCCGACGGCTTCGTTTCGTTCCAAGCCGTAGATCGTGCCTTCGTCAAAGTGCAACAGCAGCAATTCGCCAGACGTGTCTTCGCCAAATGCCACTATTCGCACTGAAGGATCAACAAGGTCAGTCAGGTCGGACAGCGAATCCGCGCTGCCATCTTCATTCTTCGTGATGGTTGCCGACCAGATGCGCCGAGTTTCGTAGTCGCCGAAGATGTACCGGCCCTTCAATTCCGGGAAGTGCGATCCCTGATAGACGAAGCCACCCGTGACGGAAGCTCCTTCTGCATGCGAGTATGCAATCGCCGGTGCGACAATTGGTGTCGGTCCTCGCTTGCCATCCGGGATCACGGTGTGCGGCCCTTCGACGATGCTCCAGCCGTAGTTGGCTCCCGGTTTTACGTTGTAAACCATTTCGTACAATTCCCAGCCGACATCGCCAACCCACAACTGGCCATCCGGTCCGAAGTTCATCTTCCACGGATTGCGAAAACCATAGGCCCAGATTTCCGGCAGAGCCTCGTCGACAGAATAACGCAGGCCATCGTCGCCGAAACCAGCATTGGTGCCACTTGCCGAAGCACTGTCGCTGTCACCTTTCACAAACGGGTTGTCCGCTGGAACAGTGTAGAGTGGCCCCTGATCCGTCGGGTTAACGTCGATGCGCATGATCGTGGAAAGAAAATTTGTGACGTCCTGGCCGGCTCGTTGAGGATCCGGCGGGTTGGGCACTTCGCCGTCACCGGCGGATATGTACAGATACCCATCCGGGCCAAATTGCAGACACGCTCCGTTGTGACCTCCTTCGGGCCATGTCAGCACGATCTTCTCGCTGGCGACATCGCACCGCGGAACGCCCTTGTCATCAAAGGTGACGTTGAAGCGTGATAGCCGAGTGCCATCTTTCAGATGGACCTTTCTGTCTGCGGTCACCAAATTGTATGTCAGCCAACAGACCGGGACTTTCGGGTATTTCGGATGGAATGCCAGTCCATACGCGCTTTTCACGGCTGTTGCGGAGCGGTGCGGTGTCAGCTGCTTAAAAACCTGTGCCAGGTCGACAAACAGGTCCGGTTGGGCGACTTCCTGATCGTCGGGAAACGAGAACACAGACCCAGTGCGAGTGATCACCCATAGCCGGCTGCCGGACGGGTCGCGTTCGATGTACAGCGGTTGGTCGAATTTCAAGTTGGGAAATCGCAGCGTCTGCTTCAGTGGCGGCGGCGGTTCCGGCGAACCGGTGATTTTCGACGTCGTCCAAAGTGTGCGTGGGGCGTAATTGTTTTCCTGTGCCGGAGCTGCGGACAGCAAAAACGCGGTGGAAAGCAGACACAGGATGGTGGCCGTTCGCAGCAGTGGCCGTTGTACGATACTTCGAAATCTATTCGCCACGGTGTGCTTTCTGCGAAGCGTCGAATGAGTGTTAATCGGGACTGAACGCAGTATCTGAGTGCGTTTGCGGGAATTTGTGGGGGCACTTTGGAATCAGGTCTCCACTGATTCAGAGCAGTTTACTATGCTCAGGGGCAATTCCAATTGGCCAGCAGCCCACCTCTTCACATCGTTGCCGATTCATTCAGAACCAGCCATGCAAATCAAGTTCTACAATACACTTACAAATTCCACGGAAGACTTCACGCCTGTCGACAACGACACGGTGCGGATGTACAGCTGCGGTCCAACGGTCTACGACTTCGCTCACATCGGCAATTTTCGGTCTTTTCTGTTCGCCGACGTGATTCGTCGATCGCTGGAATTCTTTGGCCACAGTGTTCATCACGTCATGAACATCACCGACGTTGGTCACATGACCGACGACAGCAATGCCGACGGTGCGGGCGAAGACAAGATGGCAGCCGCTGCCCAGCGGGTGAAAGAAGACAAAAAGTCCGGCAAGGTGCCGGAAGGTGCCGTTGAGAATCCCGAAGATCCTTTTCAGATTGCAGATTACTACACGAAAGCGTTTCTTGAAGATGCTCAGCTGCTTGGTCTGAAGGTCGCTTTCGAACCGGAAAATATCCTGAAAGCCACCGACAATATCGACACGATGCAGGAGATGATTTCACAGCTCATTGACAAGGGCCATGCCTACGTTGGCCCTGATGGAGTCGTGTATTTCAGCGTTGACAGCTTTGAAGACTATGGCAAACTCAGCGGCAACACTCTGGATCAGTTGCAGACGGGTGCTGGCGGACGAATCAGCGATGAGCATCAATCGAATAAGAAGCATCCGTCGGACTTCATGCTGTGGAAGGCCGACGAAACGCACATCATGAAATGGGATTCGCCATGGGGCACCGGCTATCCCGGCTGGCATATCGAATGTTCGTGCATGGCTCGCAAGCGTCTGGAAAAAGACGTCATTGATATTCATACCGGCGGCGAAGACCTGATCTTCCCACACCATGAGTGCGAGATCGCTCAGTCACGTGGTGCCACCGGTGCAGATGCCTTCGCGAAATTCTGGATGCACGCACGCTTTCTGATGGTGGAAGGCGAAAAGATGTCCAAAAGCAAGGGCAACTTCTGGACGGTGCGTGATGTTCTGGAAGGCCGGGCGACGGGAGTGAAAGTGCACCCGGCCGTATTACGGTTGGAGCTCATCAAGTCGCACTACCGTTCCAATATGAACTTCACAAAAAAGGGTCTGCAGGATTCGGCCAACGTGGTCAAACGTCTGAACGAATTTCGAAAGAAGCTGGAAGCGGCTGCCGGCGATACGACGGTGGAAGTCGATTTGACTCACCCGATTTTACAGGCCTTCGGAGAGGCCCTGGCGGATGATCTGAACTTCTCCAAGGCGCTGGCCGTCGTTTTGCCGTGGGCTGCGACGGAACCGGACAACCCGGCCGAGGCGCTGGCTGTGCTGGACAAAATCAACGACGTGCTGGCGGTGGCACCTCTGGCTGTGGTCGAGGGCGCGGCGTCAGGTACGGACAACGAGCCGGATATTATTTCGCTGTGTAAAGCCATCGACGACGCTCGCGGTGCAAAGGATTGGCCCGCATCCGATGCGATTCGAACGCAACTTGAGGACGCCGGCTACCACGTGCAGACAACTCCGGAAGGAACCATCGCGGAGAAGAAACTGGCATAGGCCGATGCCAGCGTGCTATCTACAGCGAATCTCGCTGACTGATGGCCGTGGTTGACGTGTTTCAATAGCAGAACGGCTGCCGCCACGAGGCAGGACCGGTTCCGTCAATTTGTAAACTGGTCTAAATTGATGTGTGCACTGGCTCTGCCAGTGTCTGTCGGCTTTCGAAAACACTGGCAGAGCCAGTGGCACACAACCACTGACAAAGCAGTAGTCCCAATGTCTCAATGAAGGACTGGGCTGCGACTTTGGCGAACGGCAGGTTTGCCGCGAGTGTAGTTCGCCGACGGAGGCTTGTTCGACTGGGTTCAGTCGCCAATTTGCAGCAGCACCTTGCCGTCACGAGCTCTGGTTTCTGCTGCGGTCACTGCATCTGCGATCTGGTCCAGTGAAAACGTTTGGCCGACCGACGTTGACAGCACTCCGTCCAGAATCAGACGTGTGATCCGCCGGACGAGTTTCAACTTGAAGATCATATTTCTGTCGTTCATGAAGTTGCCCAGCCCGAATCCTTCGACGCTGGCTTGTTGTGCGATCAACGTTCGCGGACTGCATTGCAGCGGTTCTTCGCTAAGTGTGCCGAAGACCAGCATGCGGCCTCGGCGGCCCAGCGTTTTGATGACGATAGATCCCGTGGCACCGCCGACGGGGTCAATGGCGTGAAGCACGCGTTGCTCTCCGACGATGCCCCGAATCGCTGATAACAGCTCGTCCGCCGAATCCTTTGCCGGATCAAACACAACCACTTCGGTTGCACCTGCTGCGATCAGGCCGGCGACGGCCGCTTTGTTACGGACAACGTTTAGTGTTCTGAATCCCAGAGCATTTCCCAGTCGGACGACCATTGTTCCCAGCGACGAAGCGGCAGCCGTCTGCAGCAGCCATTCGCCGCGTCGCACTCGCAGTATTTCCTGCGTCATGATCCATGCGGTCGCAGGATTCACGAAAAACGTGGCTGCCTGCTCAACGGACAGGCTGCTGCTGAGTGGTATGACCTGTGCCGCCGGAACGACGGCGTACTCAGACCAGTTGCCTCCGGCTCTGTTGAGTACGGCAACTCGTTTGCCGCGGAACAGTTTTCCTCGCAGACCACCGCCGGATGTCTCAACGATGCCCACGCCTTCGAAGCCCGCACTCTGCGGCAGGTGAGGTTGCACGCCGTAGACGCCGCGAATGAACATCAGGTCTGACGGGTTGACGGGACTCGCCAGCATTCGCACAAGGACCTCGCCGTG
>JAPYTO010000329.1:0-3847 GCA_029941865.1 Fuerstiella sp.
GACTTCTCAAGAGAGTCCAGTTCTGTGTTATCCGGGTGAAACGCCAGCGGAATGAAGGTTTGAAATCCCCCCGTTTCGTCCTGCAGATCTCGCAGCTGCAGCATATGATCAATTCGGTGCCTGGCCTGTTCGATATGGCCGTACAGCATCGTCGCGTTCGACCGCAGACCCAATTCGTGGGCGGTTCTGTGGACATCAAACCACACGGCAGAATCCGCCTTGTGTTCGCACAGCTGTTTACGGACTTCCGCGTCAAAGATCTCGGCGCCACCTCCAGGCATACTGCCCAGCCCGGCGTCGATCATCTGCTCCATGACCCAGCGAATCGGTTTCTTCGTAATGAAGCTGAACCAGCTGATTTCGACCGGCGTCCATGCTTTGACATGGATTTCCGGACACGTCTCGTGAATCGTGCGAACAACGTCCAGATACCAGTCAAATTTTTTCTTATGGTGCAGGCCACCCACAACATGAATTTCCGTCGCTCCGGCCGCACGTCCTTCCAGCACACGTTCGCGAATCATCGGTTCGTCAAACGTGTATGATTTTTCATCCTTCAGATCCGCGCGAAACGCACAGAACCGGCAGCGGTAGACACAGACATTCGTCGGGTTCAGATGAATGTTAGTATTGTAATAGGCGAAGTTGCCGCTCTTGCGTTCCCGGACAATGTTGGCCAGATGACCAAGCGTATGCATGTCGGCCACCTCATCCAGGTACACTCCGTCTTCGAACGACAGGCGTTCTTCGCCGAGTACCTTGTCTGCGATCTCCTGCAGAGGAGTGTCAAGTGTCTGAAACATTCAATGCGGACCTTTATGATTTCGATAGAGGTTGCCAGCCATGCAGACCGAAAACTCCGGCAACGATGATCATGCCGTTGCGTCGTCAACGCTAAGCAGGGCTTATGAACTCCGGCGCATCCAGATATCGATGCAACCGACGATCAGGATTCCAAAACTTACGACAGCATTGACATTGAAGAACGCGATGTTGACTCGCTTCAGGTCGTTGGGCCGTACCAGCCAGTGTTGGTACAACAGCAGCAGGCTAAGCACCACAACGCCACCCAGAAAAACGTGCCCCAGGTCAGCCATTGACCACAACACGAACAGCGTAGCAATAGTCGCCAGATGACTGATGAAGGCAATGTGCAAAGCCGCAACGATTCCGAATTTTGAGGGGATGCTGTGTAGCTTTTCTTCCTTGTCGAAGTCAGCGTCCATGCAGGCATAAATGATGTCAAATCCACCAACCCAGAAGAAGATCACGCCAGCCAGAAGTGCGGGCACGATGGCAAATTCATCGCGAACAGCAATCCAGGCGGCGATTGGCGACATCATCAGTGCGGCCGACAGCCAGTAATGACAAAGACTGGTCCAGCGTTTGGCATAGCTGTATCCCAGCAGGAACAGCAGCACAGGAACAGAAAGCAGGACGGGTAACTGCTTCGGCAGAAACAGAAGCGTGGACGCAAGGAAAGCTGCACTGCAGACAACCGTAAAAAAGGTTACGGTTCTGACCGACAATCGGCCGGCGGGGATGTGACGCACGGCTGTCCGGGGATTCCGCGCATCCACATCGCGGTCCACCAGACGATTGAAGGCCATGGCCGCAGACCGCGCAAAGACCATGCACAACAGGATGCCGACCAGATCTCGATACCGAAACACCGTGTCCGGCTGAGTCCACGCCAGTACGGCCGCCAGCAATGCGAACGGCAGCGCGAAGACCGTGTGACTGAAGCGGATCAGTTCAAGAAAATTTCGAACGTTCTGTAACACCGAATTCGGCTCAAAGTGGGATGATCGTCAGACTCTGTCGCAACAACCGCAGATCATGTTCCGATGTAACGAGAATAGGCTGCCCTGGCGATGGCGGGGTCCTCCGTGCCTTTGACGATGGCACGGCCATCGGGAAATACCGTCATTTCCAATTCTGTATCGCTCAGAACAACTCTCACCAGAAACGGATTGGACGTCACCGAACCGACAGTTTCCAGCCGGGACGCAAGTTCTTCAGGTGAAAGACTCAGCTTTTCCACAGGAGTGACCTGAACCGCGTTCCGTCCGCACAAAATGGTCGACCCGGAGGTCTGTGAGCCATCCAGCCACAGCCGTTCGCCACCTTTGCAGGCCGGGCATTCGGAAGAGTCGCGAAGTTTGGACACATCCATCTGGCGAAATGTACCGTCCCAGACATCGACAATCGTCAGCTTCAGTGGCACGCCGTGGTTGGTCAGGCCCGATCCCGCTTTAAGGTGAACAAGAATCCTGAGGGCAGTCGCGGCCTGCAGCGATGCAATCACACTGATCGCCGGCCCCAGGACGCCCGCAGTGTCACACGTCTCGGTCGTCCCCGGCGGAGGCGGGTTTTGCATCAGACAACGCAGGCAGGCCGACTGGCCCGGAAACACGGGCATCATCTGGCCGTGGCTGCCGGTGCACCCCGTAAAGATCCATGGGATACCCGTGTCCAGCGACAGGTCGTTGATCAGATACCGGACCTCGAAATTGTCAGTGCCGTCCAGAATCAGATCAACGTCGTCTGCGAACCCGCGGATATTCGTGAAGTCGACGTCCGCCACGATCGGTTCGATGTTAATGCTGGAATTCACCCGCCGCAGACGATCCGCTGCACACACAGCTTTGGGCAGATGTGCCGCCACATCATCTTCCGTGAACAGCAGTTGCCTTTGCAGATTGCTGAGTTCCACGAAGTCGCGATCAACAATTCTTATGTGGCCCACACCAGCCCGAGTCATGGCGTCGGCCAGTACGCAGCCCAAAGCGCCACAGCCGACCAGAAGCACTCGAGAATCCTGCAGTGCCTGCTGGCCCTCTTCGCCGATTTCGGAGAAGAGGATCTGTTTTTGGTAGCGAGCGTTATCCATCAGCGGGTGCAATAGACTGCCAGTCGATTCGTTCGGCATCAGCTTTCAGGTTCTCAAGGTCATACAGTTCCCGACCTTCCTCGGTGAAGATATGCAGAACGATGTCACCGAAATCCATCAGAATCCAGTTTGCTTCCGTCCGATACCCTTCGATGCCCAGTCGATCGTTGCCGCGATCGCCCTTCAGCTTTCGGTTCACCTCATCGGCGATCGCATGCATCTGGCGACGGCTGGTACCGGTACCGATGACAAAGAAGTCTACGATCGACGCAATTTTTGTCATGTCCAGCACAACCACGTCCTGCGCACGCATTTCGTCAGCACAGCGAGCGGCGATGACAGCGTTGCTCAGACTGCGCTGATACAGGCCCTCGTCGCGTGGCACGGTGACGGTCTCTGTGTCGTCGGTGGTGTCAATTTTTTCCTCGGCCGCAGCGAGATCGCTGTTGGCGGATTCTGAGTCGACCGGCGGCAATTCGGATTCATCCACGGAATCTTCGGGAGAGAGTTCATTCGACGACATGGAAACAGGTTCTTAAAAGACGCACGGAGCCAATCAGGGTTTTGAGCTGATCATCAGCAACGAACAGACGGCCTGACCAAATAACTTACCAATCCGAAGCCTGAATTCCGACGAAGAGCCTCGGTCTTTTCAAAAGACCGGGACTCTGCGACCCCGGACGTCTCTGGCCGCCATGACACCCCCCGGCCAACCGAGGTTCAAATCTTCAGTCCTCACACGGACGGACCATAAAAAGCACCCCGCCAAGTCAGACTCGACGGGGTGCGTTTCAGTTCCTGTTAGAAACACGGAGACGAGCGAGGCCCGTCTCCACTGTCGCTATTCTTCCTTCGCACCGTCATCAGCAGTATCTGCTGCGTCTGAATCGGACGTTGCTTCGTCTGAATCGGACGTTGCTTCGCCTGAGTCAGACGTTGCTTCGCCTGAGTCAG
>JAPYTO010000329.1:3947-5628 GCA_029941865.1 Fuerstiella sp.
TCGTCTGAATCGGACGTTGCTTCGCCTGAGTCAGACGTTGCTTCGCCTGAGTCAGCCGTCTCAGTCGCATCCGCGGCGTCATCTGAAGTTTCGGAAGCTTCAGCCACGTCTGCGGCATCTGACGACTCTGCGGCTTCCGGAGCCACGGCCGCTTCACCCTCTTCCTCAGCATCAGCTCCAAGGGTAAACAACGGCCCGGCTGAGCCGCCCATTCCTCCCTTGAGATCTTCGGCCACCTTGCGGGCTGCATCACCGCCGCCCGCCGCTGCTGAGGAGCCGCCATCACCGGTCGCTTCGGCAGCGGCGGCGGCTTCACGGATTTCTTCATCCGAACGACAACTGAGTCCAATCTTTCGATCGGCAGTGTCTACCCGCAGAATTCGAACTTCGATGTCGTCTCCCACGTTGACCATGCTCTCCGGATGTTCAATCTTCTGATCGGAAAGCTCAGAAACGTGCAGCAGGCCTTCAAGTTCGTCCTCGAGTTCAACAAACACACCAAAGTTCGTGATCTTGGTGACCTTGCCTTTGACACTGCTGCCAGGGCTGTACTTCTCTGGAATGGTTGTTTCCCATGGGTCGTCAGCAAGTTGCTTCAGTCCCAAAGCGATACGGCGGCGGTCCTGATCGACCGACAGGATTTCACATTCGAGCGGTTCACCCTTCTTCAGCATCTCATTCGAGTGTGAGATCTTTCGAGTCCAGGACATGTCGCTGATATGCAGCAGTCCGTCCACACCTTCTTCCAGTTCGATGAAGGCACCATAGTTGGTCAGGTTGCGGACAGTTCCCGAGACCTTGCCACCAACAGGGTACTTGTCGCTGACGTTGTCCCACGGGTTGGCCTGAGTCTGTTTCATACCCAGAGAAATTTCCTGTTTCTCTTCGTTGATTCCCAGAACCATCACGTCGACTTCATCACCGATAGCAACCAATTCGCTCGGATGGTTCACTCGCCGTGTCCACGACATTTCACTGATGTGGACAAGGCCTTCGATGCCGTCTTCCAGCTTAACAAAGGCACCATACGACAGCACATTGACGACTTCGCCCTTGATGACGGAATCGACAGGGTACTTTTCGCCGATATTTTCCCACGGGCTCTTGGACTTCTGCTTCAGACCAAGAGCGATCTTTTCTTTGTCATAGTCAATGTTCAGGACCATGACCTCGATCTCTTCATCGATCTTCACCATCTCCGTTGGGTGATTGATGCGTCCCCAACTCATATCGGTGATGTGCAGCAGACCATCAATACCTCCAAGGTCGACGAAGGCACCGAAGTCTGCGATATTCTTGACTGTACCTGTACGAAGGTCGCCAATTTCCAGATCGCTGAGAAGTTCCTTCTTCATCTTCTCGCGTGCTTCTTCGATCAGTCGGCGACGCGAAACGACAATGTTTCGACGCGCTTCATCGATCTTCAGAATCATGCACTCGATGTCCTGGCCGATGTAGTCGGCAATGTCGGACGGACGACGCACATCAACCTGACTGGCCGGCAGAAAGACGTTCACGCCATTCTTGACGACAGACTCGCCGTCCATTTCCCGGCCAATCGCAACCAGCAGACCGCCCTTGATTTTGCGAACGACTGGTCCCTTGACGATGTCTCCCTCGTCGTGGGTCTTGATGATCTCTTCCCAGTCGCGGACACGATCTGCTTTCCGCTTCGACAGGA
>JAPYTO010000329.1:5728-6910 GCA_029941865.1 Fuerstiella sp.
GTCTTGATGATCTCTTCCCAGTCGCGGACACGATCTGCTTTCCGCTTCGACAGGACGATCAGGCCAATGGAATCTTCGAATTCCTCCAACAGCACTTCGATCGATGAGCCGATTTTGGGAAGAATATCGCCTTCTTCCCATTCGTCTCGCTGTATGACACCTTCGCTCTTGTAGCCGATATCGACCATCACCTCTTCGTCGTCAACCCGCACTACTGTGCCGGTCAAAATGTCGTTGATGTCGTACGTCTGAGCTTCTGCGTTGATTACGTCCTCAAGGGCCTCGAATGAAGCCTGCATAACGGCTTCCAGCTCAGCGTTATCAACATTAAACTCACGAAGAAGGTTACGATCGACCATTGTTAAAGCCTGAAACTTGTTCGCACTCCGACAGTTCGGAATGCGTACTGAAAAAAGGGTGAAGACTCACACGCCCCCACACAACAAAGGCGGGAAAACACAGCGTGAATCGAGCAAACGGGCCGGCATACTATCGAGTTATTGTTGTCAAGTCCAGCACCGTTATTTGCTTCCGGGCATTGGAATCTCAGCAAAACGAAGGATTTGGCAAAGTCGGAAGGCAAGACGGAGGAAATGCGTCTTCTGGCTGCGGTATCCGGGCAGATCGTCGACTACGTCGGCCAGTGAGTCTCTTCCAGTTCGCTGAATTTATCCACCGCTGCATGAACGCTGCCGTCAGGGCGAAAAAGACGGCCACCAGCGGCGTCCTCGTCTTCCCAATTCAGGCAATAAAACCCGGTGACTCTTTCCTTCGACAGACTCATCACAAACAGGTCTTCCATCAGCTGCGTCTGAATCATTTCCGGAGCGGATTCAGCCGCGTTTGAGTCTGCAGAATTCGAATAGGATGGCAATGCGGCCATCACATTCAGAGGCAGTTGCAGCAACGACCAATGATCGAGCAACTGTGATACGTGCAACATGTCACGTGGCAGACTTTCGAGATCACCGTCGCCAAACCGCAGGTCCAGGTTAATTTCAGATAATGTTGCCCCACTGCGACGGAGTGTATCAACGAACTGAATGGGCGGCAGACGGTTCTCTGTTGTACTCAGATATTCGCCCCACGGTTGAATCACTCTGAGGCTGATCTGAATCTGTTCATCAACTTCCTGAGCCGCCTCAATCGCGCGTACGATCAGATTCAGCCGCTGCTCCTCAG
>JAPYTO010000330.1 GCA_029941865.1 Fuerstiella sp.
CGACGCTAATGATTGCCCACTACCTCGCAATCGACGAAGGCGACACGCTGGGCGTCATGCAGGCGGTACTGGACACGACGTTCTGGCTGGCAACTCACGTTGTCTGCATCACGCTTGGTTATGCGGCCACGTTTCTTGCCGGAGCGTTGGGCGTGGCTTATTGCTTCATCTCCAATTTTGGGTCGAAGAAAAGTCGCAGCGATCTGCCGCAGCTTGGCAAGATGATTTACGGCGTTCTTTGTTTCGCTGTTTTCTTCAGTCTCGTGGGCACCGTACTTGGCGGACTTTGGGCGGACGATTCGTGGGGCCGGTTCTGGGGCTGGGACCCCAAAGAAAACGGAGCCATGTTAATCGTGATGTGGAACGCTGTGATTCTGCATGCTCGCTGGGACAAGCTGGTTCGTGACTATGGAACGGCGATCCTGGCCATGTTCGGCAACATTGTGACAGCATGGTCATGGTTTGGCGTGAACGAACTGAGTGCCGGACTGCACAACTATGGCTTCACCGAAGGACGTCTGCTGGCGTTGCTGGCGTTCGTCGGTCTGCAGGGTCTGATTATCCTCGGAGCGATGATCCCGGTGATCGGCAAGTCTGCCAATGACCGGATTGGGCCGGCAACGTGAGTGCGGGGAATGAAGCGTACGGGCGACTTCTTTGGATTGTGCACTTTGAATTCTGACAGTCATTCATTCGGCAACGACTCTCGGCCTGTTGCTGTCGTGCACGACACTACGACGCGATTGAAAACACGCACAGGATCGCGATCCATGCGATTCCCAGTGCATGCCAGAACCAGGTGGCAAACGTGACGCCCCAGTAATATTCGTGATCGTAACGGTCCAGAAAGGCGCTCAGCGTAACCCACAGCAGCACCGATTGAGCCACCAGAAAATGCATGGCATGCAGTGCTGCGAACATGAACACGAAGCCGTGAGTGTTCTGCTGAGGATTCTGGTAATCGGTTGTGCTTCGCATGAATGCCCACAGGCCGAAAGATTGTACCCCCACGAACAGCACGGCACACAGCAGCGCCAGCAAAAGTGACCGTCGAAACTCTGCCTGCCGCTCGTTCTGCACATGGCCCTGGCTGACATGCAGAAACCAGCTGCCAATGAGTAGAAACAACGTTCCAAACTGAAAGGCTGCCGGCAGGCGAATGCGTTCCGATTGTTCGGGGGCTCCGACGAAGGCTGCCAGGGCCCATGCCATGCCGATGCAAATGGCGGCCTGGGTGATGGTCGCCAGAAAGAATCGGCGAGTAATCAGACTCTGCTTTTCAGCCCAGCGAGACGACATGAACTCAGTGTTCAGGAAATCGACGACGGTTGACTTGCCGAAGTCCGGTTTGCGGCAACAATGGAAACGGTTAAGCGAAAGCCGTCCCCGACTCTGCGGATCATAGTCTGCACAGCGTGCATTGTCCGACTAACTTACTCAGGAGAATAATCAAAATGAAACTGTTCCTTGTGATGATCATGACACTCGTCTGTGTATCAGGAGTCTGTGTTGTGGCAGAAGAAGCGGATAAAAAACCGGTCACGTCCGTCCACGATCTTAAGATGCAGTCTTTGGGCGGAAAGGACGTTGATTTGTCAAAATACAAAGGCAAAGTCCTGCTTGTTGTCAACGTTGCCAGCGAGTGCGGCGCCACGCCTCAGTACAACCAGTTGCAGAAGCTGCATGAAAAGTACTCCGGCGAAGGATTAGTCGTCATGGGTTTTCCCTGCAATCAATTCGGTGGTCAGGAGCCCGGCGACGCCGGTCAGATTCAGAAGTTCTGTTCCGCGAACTATGGAGTCAAGTTCCCGATGTTTGCCAAGATTGACGTCAATGGAGATGATCAGTCACCGCTGTACGATTTTTTGAAAACATCAGCGAAGGATCACAGCAACATCGGCTGGAACTTCGAAAAATTCATCATCGGCAAAGACGGAAAAGTAGCTGCTCGCTTCAAGACCCGCACACAGCCTGACGCACCGGAAGTCGTGCAGGTGCTGGAAGAGGAACTCGGCAAGTAACAACAGCGCTAAGAAGTTCAATTTCAGAGTCCCGGTCCTTAAAAAGACCGGGACTCTTTTTGCGCCGTGAAATTGTGCGCGGGCCTTATGCGATGATCTCATCGATCGGATGCCCGAAGTCCTGTTCCAGGCGTTTATGGCCGGGAATCTCCATGCGGTAAGAATTCAGGCCCAGCTGTTTCAGGATCGTCGCATGCACGTCGGTGACGTAATGCGGATGCTCGACGGCGTGGAACCCGATTTCATCGGTAGCTCCATGAGCAATTCCGCCTTTCAAACCGCCACCGGCCATCCACACACTGAATCCCAGCGGATGATGATCTCTGCCGTCTGATCCCTGTGACCCCGGCGTGCGACCGAACTCTGTTGCAAAGACGATCAGCGTTTCGTCGAACAGACCTCGCTGTTTGAGATCCTTGATAAGCCCCGCCACCGGCCGGTCCACCTGCATGGCCAGTTGCGCGTGTTTGGCTTTCAGCCCGGAGTGCTGATCCCACGCTCCGGCGGCGCCACTGCCGTGCTGAATCTGAATGAAACGAACACCCTTTTCCACGAAGCGTCTTGCTGCCAGCAGCTGTTCGCCGAAGGGACGCGTTTCCTTCTGGTCGAAGCCGTACAGGTTCTTTGTCGCTTCGGTTTCTGCCGAAAAGTTGATGACATCCGGCACCGCCGTCTGCATGCGAAATGCGAGTTCATACGACTTGATGCGGGCGTCCAGTGCTGCGTCGTCCGGATATCGCTGTGCTGTCAGTCTGTTCAGTCGGTTGACCAGGTCAAAGCTCAGCCGCTGTTCAGCTGCGGTAATGTCTGCTTCCGGTTTGGCGTAGTCCAGCGGATTCTTCGGGTCGACTTTTAACGCGATGGAATCGAAGGCGGGCCCCAGGTAATGCCCGTCGCGGCGATCGAAGAATCGAGGTCCCATGGCAATGAATTGCGGCAGGTTTTCGTTCAGTGTTCCCAGTCCCCAGGTAATCCATGCGCCGATGGTGGGGACTCGTGGGTCCAGCATGTGGCGACCGGAATGAAACTGCACCTGAGCTCCATGGTTGTCGTCGGTGGTCCACATGGAACGAATGACAGAAATGTCGTCGATGACAGATCCGGTGTGCGGAAACCAGTCACTGATTTCGATACCGCTTTGACCATACTTTTTGTAGCCAACCTGCAGCGGATAGATCTTGTTTCGCTGCTGTCCATTGGCGTCGTTGACAACCACCACGCGCACTTTCTTCAGCCGTTCCGGATTCTGTACATCGGCGAAGGGTGTGTCGGGAATGGAAATCCCGGCATATTGATTCAACGCGGGCTTGGGATCGAAACTTTCCATGTGGCTGACGCCGCCACGCATAAACAGCCAAATGACGTTTTTTGCCTTTGGCGCGAAATGTGGACTGTCGTGCGGGAGCGTCCGGTCGGTGGCCGACGTGTCAGCTTTAGGGCTATCTGCCTGCAACATGGATTGCAGGGCGAGCGTGCTGAAGCCGAGTGCTGATTGGCTGAGTAATTGTCTTCTGTGCATGGCAGGTCTACAGCGACAGTGGCTGCCTCATGGCTGTGATTGACGTGTTTAAGATAGCAGGCCGGCCGCCCCCACGGGCCAGAACCGGTTCCGCTAATTTGTAAACGGCTCTAACGGATGGAAATGAAGTCGTTGTGGTTCAGCAGTGTGTGAATCAGCCGGGTGCGGATTCTTGAGTCCAGATCTTCAGCAGGTACGGATGCGTTGTCTTCGAGTAGTTGCCGCAGTTGATGACAAAACGCCAGACATTCGTCGCGTTCATCGTTGGTCGCGGCGCGGCTGAGCAGGGTTTCAATGGCATTGCTCACGAACTGGCCCTGGTCCGCTGTTGGCAGAGATTTGAAAATCCTGTCAGCGATCAGTCCGGCCATCGACATGGATAATTCGCTGTTGGCCAATGCAAGCGCCTGTTGCGGTACGATGCTTTCGCTGCGGCGATAACATTGCAGCAGGTCCGCGTCGTCAAACATGGTCAGGAATTTGTCCTGATCGTCCCGCGAATGTTTGAAGTAAAGGCTGCGACGCCTGCTGGCATTGCCGACGTCCAGTGACGGTCCACCGAGCTTCGCGTCGAGTGTGCCGGCCAGGTGCAGCAGACTATCACGCACAATTTGTGATTCCATGCGGCGTGTGTTCATGCGCCAGTAGAAGTCGTTGGTCGGATCGGCGGCCAGGGTGTCGGGATCCGCATCGGCGTTCGACGAACTTTGCTGGTAGGCCTGCGACGTGACGATCAATCGATGCAGATGTCGGAAACTCCAGCCTGATTCTATGAGTTCGACCGCCAGATAATCCAGCACGTCCGCCTGCAGCGGTTTGTCTGCTCGCAGGCCGAAGTCGAACACGGATTCCACGAGCGGCTCACCAAAATGTCTCGCCCAGACGTGATTCACAGCGACGCGGGCCGTCAATGGGTTGTCACGTGATGTCATCCAGCGTGCCAACGACAGGCGTCGGCCTGTGCTGATTTTCGAATATGTCGGCGCATAGTCTGCCTCTTTGTGAGCCGGACCTTCCAGTGCCTTGCGCGAGGCTCGAATGCTGGAATAGCTGACACTTCCTTTTTCGACTGCTTCGCGTTTTTCGTTTGCGACTTTTGTCTTGTTCTTTGCCGCCTGCACCTTTTTCTGGTCACCAGCCGCGGCCAGCAGTTCGTAGTCGGCTGCGGCCAACATCGCATCTGCTTCCAGCGTTGCCGCGATTTTTGTCAGCCCAATGGCTGCGTCCGAGCCGGAAGACGGTCCGTACTTCGCGTGGTCGGCGTTGATGATCGCCTGCAGTGACTTCAGCTTTGCTTCAGTCGCTTGCAGCTTCGCCGTTGCAATCTTCACCGCTGCCGCTGCATCCTGAGGCGACGGCGCAGCTGCGTTTTTTGCGTCGACAAGTTTCACGTCCGCTGGCAGTGATTTGATCGTGATCGAATCGTAAGCAACCGTCGCATCGAAGCCGGACAGAGTGAAGCGGCCGTCCGGTCGGCGGTCGGGGAACAAGTACGCGACCATGAATTTTCCATTGAGCCAGACATTCACCAGCCGGTCGCGCACGGCGAATCGAAGTTCGTATCGTTCACCGACCGTGATCGGATGAGCGGCCCGGCCCTGTGGCGGATACGTGTTCGAGCCGTTTCGCGTGTATGCCACCTGAACTTTGGGGCCTGGTGCGTGGGCACTGGTGTAAACGAAGTTGTCGTACTTTCGGTCGTCTGATTCGTCAAAACGAAATGTGACTGATTTGTATGTCGTCCCGCCGGTGGTGGTGTAGCGGCAGCTGATATCAAAGTCGCGTGGCAGAGGTTGTTTTAAACGTACGAACTGCGGATCGCGTGTGGCGATCGTCTGGTGCAGCGACCCGTCTTTGTACTTCCAGCCAGTGCCGACGACTTCCCAGGCGTCGGGGTTGGGCGCTTCAAAGTCGTCAGAGAATGCAAAATCTGTGACCGCCCCATTGCTGTCGTTCTGCTGAGATGCGATCGGTATTTCGGCCAGCCGCTTGTGGGCCGCAGTCAGTCCCTTTTCCGCTACCGCGATCGAGTTCTGAGCGGCCTGCAGATAGTCCTGCTGCACATATTCGCGGACACCCGGCGCGTAGGCTGTGACTGGCAACGCGATGGGCTCAACTTTTGGCTGAAAGCTGGCGAGTATCTCGGGGACTCGCGGACTGATTATTGTCTCGCTGTCCGGATCCTTGGGATTGCCGCGGAGGTGCAGGAAGGTTTCGGCGTTCGGGTGATCGTCGAAGACGCGTGGTAAACCGTCTGTTTCGAGATCGGTCACACCGGGCACCGGGTCCAGCCGCACCTGATGCGGTTCAAAGATCGCTCGGAAGCTGTAATAGTCAACATGAGTGATCGGGTCGTATTTGTGGTCGTGGCATTTGGCGCAGTTGAGCGTCAGGCCGAGGAACGCTTTGCCGGTGTGTTCAATCGTGCTGTCCAGCCATGTTGTGCGGTTGAACAGATAATAGTTACGCGCCAGAAATCCCGTTCCCGCCACGACGTCCGGGTCTTCCGGAGCGATTTCATCACCGGCCAGCATCTCGTGGATCATGCGGTCGTAGCCTTTGTCTGCGTTTAGCGAGTTCACGATCCAGTCTCGCCAGTGCCAGATGTGTTTCTGACTGTTGCGCAGTTGGGCTCCCAGGCCATACCAGTCGGAATATCGCCAGATATCCATCCAGTGGCGTCCCCACCGTTCGCCATGATGCGGACTTGCCAGAAGTTCGTCGACGATAACGTCCCAGGGACGTTGGTCGCGCATTTGCTTGAGCGACGGAGGAAGTCCGATCAGATCGAGGTACAGTCGTCGAATCAGAATGGACCGTTCGGCAGGAGGCTGAGTTTTTAAACCACGTGCCTGACGTTTCGCGGCCAGCAGAACGTCAATAGAGTTCGTGGAAGATTGAACGACTGGCGGACGTTCGATTCGCTGAAAGGCCCAGTGTTCTGTCGGTGCCCGCGGAGTTTCCTCATCAGGAGCGACGGCGCCCGACGCGATCCAGTTGCGGAGCAGGGCGATTTGTTCCGGTGTCAATGCTGCACCGTCTTCCGCCGGTGGCATACGTGAATCTTCGTCTGCGGTGACGCGTTGCAGTATCGTGCTGGCTGTTGTGTCACCGGCGACGACGGCCGTCCCACTGTCACCGCCCAGAGTCATGAGCGCACGAGTTTCCAGTCGCAGTGCGGACTCCTGTTTCAGTACTCCATGGCAGGAATAGCACTTCGCTGCCAGCAGGGGCTTGATCTGCGTCAGGTAGTCCACCTTATCTGCGGCGCGAAGAGGGTGCGCAGTGATCGTCTGGAGAATGCACATGGCGGCGATGCAAAGTGCTCGCTGTTTCATTGCCAATTCCGTGGAGGAGGGGAAG
>JAPYTO010000331.1 GCA_029941865.1 Fuerstiella sp.
GGGCCTGGCGGCAACACTTGGAATCATACGTGGGCATTGAGGGGCCGTTAAGGTCTACAGTGAGCCGGGACATGGCACCAGTTTCAAGATACTCTTTCCATCCAGTGATGCACCGCCCAAAACATTGCCACGGACATCTCTCCTGCCGACGCAACGTCTGACGGATGCCATGGTACTCGTCGTGGATGATGACGAGACGGTTCGAACGCTTGCCAAGACAATGCTGGAACGATCAGGGTGTCGCGTTGTCCTTGCCAACGATGGCAGGCAGGCAGTTGATTTTTATCGTCAAAAAGGTCATGAAATTGACGTCGTCCTTCTGGACATGTCGATGCCGCATCTGAGCGGAGAGGAGACGTTCCGTGAATTGCGTCGCATCCAGCGCGACGTGACCGTGGTTCTGTCGAGTGGATACAACCACCAGGACGCCATTTCAAGGTTTGCGGGCAAGGGGCTGGCCGGTTTCATTCAGAAGCCGTATGGGCCGGACGAGTTGTTTCCTGTGATGCGGCAAGCACTGTCACAGTCACACGACACCGTGCGTTCACGAGAGGTCGTCGAAACAACAGCTGCGGGTGACACCGCCCGCCAGGGAGATGAAACGATCCTTATTGTGGACGACGAGGAAGTTATTCGTGACGCCTTGCGGTTAATTCTGAATTTGCACGGGTATACCGTTCTGGAAGCCGGGGACGGGGTCGAAGCGCTGCATGTTTTGCGCAACAATTCCAACGAGATTGCTCTCGTCATTATCGACCGGAAGATGCAGCCGATGTCTGGTGAACAGACGCTTTCCCGGATGAAGACGATCGCTCCGGAACTGAAAGCGGTGTATTCCAGCGGGGACGATGCGACTGTGAATTTGTCAGGCAGCGAGTTGGGAAAGGCAGCGGCAATTCTGCCAAAACCCTACAACCCGGAAGATTTCTGGCGTGTGATACGTTACATACTGGATTGATGAACGCGTACAACCAGGACAACCACGTTGACGCGGGCTGACTGACTGACTGTGTGCCGAATGCCGAGTCAGCGGACACAGGATCGTCGTGTACTGACATCGTTGATTCCAGAGGAACGCTGGCATAGTACCGATGTGCATGATTGAATCAGCACCTGAGGTGCTTCGAATGCCGTTCACACGAGCAGTCACGACCAAATTCAGTAGCACGCGGTCATTGTTTGACTTGGCGCCGATAACGGATTTTCGAGGACGCAAAAATGCTGCCCATAGTCACAGGATATGACGTGACCGAGACGCTGTGTGAGACCACGGGTTCGCTTCTGCTGCGGACCGGGCCGGTTGGCGGGCGTCCGTCCACGATTCTCAAACTGCTGAATAAGGCCTATCCGTCGCCACAGGAGCTTGCTCGGTTTCGACAGGAGTACGAGATCACCCGCAGGCTGGATGCGCCGGGAGTCATCAAGGTTTATGGACTGGAGACGTATGAGAATTCGCTAATGATTCTGATGGAGGACATTGGCGGCGAATCGTTGTCTCGGTGGTTGCAGGAACGCACTCTTGATCTGGAAACGTTCCTGTCGCTGGCAGTTCGAATTACCGAAACGCTCGGTGATATCCATTCCGCGAGCATAATCCACAAAGATATCAGCTGCTCGAACATTATATGGAACGCGACGACCGACGAACTCAGGATCATTGACTTCGGCGTTTCCACACGCATGTCCCGGGCGAATTCGGTCTCCGGAGAATGCGAAACGCGGGATGGGACGCTGGCGTACATGTCTCCCGAGCGAACCGGACTTATGAACCGAGGTGTCGATTACCGCACCGATTTCTATTCGTTGGGTGTGACGTTCTACGAGATGCTGACCGGTCGGCTGCCGTTCTCGACCAACGACACCGTGGAACTCGTACATTGTCATATTGCCAGAACGCCACCACGCCCAAATTCCGTTAATTCCCCGGTTCCGGTCGCTGTTTCCGAAATCGTCATGAAACTAATGGCCAAGGAGGCTGCGGATCGCTATCAGAGCGCCAAGGGTATTCAGGCTGATCTGGAGTACGCTCTGGCGCAGCTGCGAGCAACACAACACATCGATGAGTTCGAGTTGGGGCGTCAGGATTATTGCAGCCAGTTAAATGTTTCTCAGACACTCTATGGCCGGACAGGCGAAGTGAAAATCCTGCAGGATTCCTTCCGTCGTGTCGCGGCCGAAGGTCGGCCGGAAATGGTTCTGGTGGCGGGCTATTCGGGGGTCGGTAAGACTTCTCTGGTCCGCGAGATCCATCGAACGATCACTGAGAGTCGGGGACTGTTCGCCGCAGGGAAGTTCGATCAGTTCAACCGGAACATACCTTATTCTGCAGTTGTGCAGGCATTTCAGGGATTGGTGCAACAGTTACTTGCCGAACCCACGGAACGCGTTGATGAGTGGCGTCGTGTGCTGTTGGAGAAACTGGACACCAGCGGCCAGCTAATCGTCGACGTCATTCCGGATGTTGAGTTTCTGATTGGCCCGCAACCAGCCGTGCCACCATTGGGGCCGACCGAAACGCAGAACCGATTTAATCGCGTCTTTCAGGACTTCGTCTCCGTCTTCTCGCATAAGTTACACCCGTTGGCGTTGTTTCTTGATGATCTGCAATGGGCCGACGCGGCCAGCCTGCAGCTGCTTCGGGTGCTGTTGGGAGAGTTGGGGACTTGCCATCTGCTGGTCATGGGCGCCTATCGTGACAATGAAGTCGGTCCCACGCATCCGTTGCTGTCAGTGGTCGACGCCCTTGAAACCGAAAACATTGCGGTTAACACCGTGGTTCTGCAGCCGCTGGCAGAAGCGCACATCGCACAGTTACTAAGTGACACCCTGAGCACGCCGCCGGATCGTGTTCATTCGCTTTGCCAGCTATTGCTGGACAGGACCGGAGGCAATCCCTTTTTCCTTAACCAGTTTCTCGTCGATTTGTACGACGCCGATTTGCTGAACTTTGATCGAGGGCAGATGGCCTGGGTGTGGCAAATTGATCAGATCAATGCAGATAAGACGACCGACAATGTGGTCGAGCGATTGATCCTGAAAATCGGTGAGCTGCCAGCGGACACTCGCGAGTCGTTGAGGATTGGAAGTTGCATTGGCAGCACTTTCGATCTGTGGACGCTGTCGATGGTATCGGAGCAGGATTTTGCGTGGACCTATCAGGCCCTCTGGCCGGCGGTGGAAAACGGTTTGTTGTTGCCAACGGGTGTGTCGGGCCGAGAACTACAGCAATCCGAGGTCCTGGCCGAAGACGATTTGGCAGGTGGGGACACATCCGTTTCGTTCCGTTTCCTGCATGATCGCGTGCAGCAGGCGGCCTACTCCTGGGGCTCTCGTGAGGCCCGACCCGAAACGCATTTGAATATCGGACGGTTGCTGTTTGACGCCATGAATGCCGAGCGACTGGAACACAGTCTGTTCGAGGTGGTCAACCACCTTAATCAAGGCTGCCAATTGATTGAGTCGATTGACGAGAGACGACGAGTAGCCGAGTTAAACCTGCGAGCGGCCCGGAAAGCCCGGCTGTCGTCAGCTCACGGTCCGGCGCTGCAGTATATCACCACAGGAATCGATCTCCTGCCGGGCGACTGCGGGGACAACGACTATTCGTTCGCACTTTCGTATTGGCTGGAAAAAGGAGAAATCGAGTATCTCAATGCCAAATGGGACGATTCCCTGGCCACACTCAACGAGGCGCTTGACCAGACCGCCGATCTGCGGGATCGCTGTGCGATCAATGAAAAAAAGAGCACGCTCTACCGGATGAAAAATGACCTGCGTAGTTCGCTCAACGTAGCGTTGGTCGCTCTAAGTGAGTTGGGGATCGATCTGGAAGCATTCCCCGATGAGACGGCGACTCGTGCGGGCCTGCGGGAGTCAACGTGGACGGGCAGCTTCTGAACGCTGACCCCGGCAAACACGGAGCCAGTTCAATTATTGAATATACTGCCCGCACCGGCAGACGACTGGTGCTGGACGATGCAACGAAAAGCGAGCCGTTCGGCACTGACCCGGAGCTGAAACGAAGACAGGTCCTTTCTGTGCTGTGTCTTCCCCTGATGCTTCATGATCGCCCAATAGGTTACGTCTATCTGGAAAACAACCTGACGTCACATGCGTTTAACGCAGAGAGTCTCGGTTTTGTCGAGGTCCTTGCGGCCCAGGCGTCGGTCTCACTGAGCAATGCAAGGGGCTACGAAGCACTCAGGGAAAGTGAAGAAAGGTTTCGCGAGCTGGCCGAAAAGATCCCTGAGGTATTCTGGATCACGTCGCCCGATTACCGGGAAATGATCTTCGTCAGTCCGGCGTTCGAACAGATTTGGGGGCGAACTTGTGAGAGTCTGTACGACGATCCACGTTCGTGGTCGTCGGCCATTCACCCGGAAGAACGTGATGCAGTGAAACAGGCGTTGCTTCGAGACGTTGAAACTGGCTTGTTCGACGAAGAATATCGCATCATTCGTCCCGACAAATCGATTCGATGGATTCGTGATCGCGCATTTCCAATTCGAGACGAAGACGGGACGTTACTTCGCATCTCTGGTCTGGCTCTGGATATTACCGAGCAAAAAGCGATCGCCCATGCGTTGAAGAAATCGAACGATGAGCTGGATCTGAGAGTCCAGGAACGGACTGCCGAGCTCGCCAGCACGAATCAGGAACTCACCAAAGAAATCAAGCAGCGCGAACAGGCCCAGATTCGAGAGACGGAATTCGGTCGAATTCTGGATGAGTCGCTGAACGAAATCTATGTGTTCCATGCAGAGTCTCTGCGGTTTATCCACGTCAACCAAGGCGACCGGAAGAACCTCGATTACTCGATGGAAGAACTTCGTGAATTGACGCCGCTGGACTTGAAGCCCGCAGTTTCTTCAAGAAAGTTTTCCCAACTGGTGAGTCCCTTGCGAGAGGGGGGAGGTGCAACCATCAGCTTCGAGACCGTTCACCAGCGGAAGAACGGGACCGAATACCCGGTTGAAGTGAATTTACAAATGGCGTCCTTTGAGAACTCTCCGTGTTTTGTCGCCGTCGTCCTGGACATTACAGATCGAAAACTGGCGGAACAGGAACAGCTGTTGTCCACCGAAATTATGGAAAACCTGTCCGAAGGAGTGAGCCTGGTTCGCGTTTCCGACAGCACGCTGGTCTACACGAACTCCGGATTCGACAGGCTTTTCGGCTACGAGAAAGGTGAGTTGATCGGGAAACATACTTCTGTCCTGTACGGTGGGAGTGAGCGAGCTCGGCAGGAATCCGCGGAAGCAGTCGCTGCAGCACCGGTGCAAATCGGATCGTGGTACGGCGAATTACACATGGCGCGGAAGGATGGTTCGGTGTTCTGGGTGCAGACAACCATCTCCACGTTTCAGCATCCTGTGTTTGGCAATGTACGGATCGGCGTTGGCCAGGACATCAGTGAGCGGCGAGAGACGCAGCAGGCTCTCGTCCGGAGCGAAGAACGCAATCTTGCCGCGCAACGAATAGCACGGTTTGGACACTGGGACTGAGATATTGCTGGCGGAGATCTTTACTGGTCGGACGAGATCTACCGGATTTTCGGCCTCAAGCCGCAGGAATTTGGCGCAACATATGAAGCATTCATTGAAACCGTCCATGTCGAAGACCGTGAGAACGTTCGGCTTTTCACTGAAGACGCCCTGGTTGCAGATACGCCCTACAGCATCGACCACCGCATCATCAGGCCGGACGGAGAAATTCGTTGGGTTCACGAGGAAGCAAACGTGTCACGCGATGACGACGGCGTGGCAATTCGTATGGTTGGCACCGTGCACGACATCACCGACCTTAAACGCGCCGAAAAAGCCGTTCTCGACGAACGCGACATGGCCAAAAGCTACCTTGATGTCGCCGGAGAAATCATTGTGGCGATCGACTCAAATGAAATTGTCACATTGATCAATCGTGAAGGTTGTGATCTGCTTGGACGCCATGAGTCGGAGATCGTCGGAAGTAACTGGTTCGATAATTTCCTGCCCAGCTCGAACCATGAGGCCGTTCGTGAGAGGTTCGCCCAACTGATGATGGGTGGCCCGAGGAAACTGGAACGCTATAGAAACGAGATTAGAACCGCCAGCGGTGAGTTGAGATTCATCTCGTGGCATAATTCGCTCCTGACGGATGGTGCCGGAAGAGTCACCGGAACGATCAGTGCCGGGATAGACATCACCGAACAAATACGGGCGGAGGGCATCGCACGGAAACACCAGGATGAGTTGGCACATGTATCACGCATCAGCACGATGGGACAAATGGCGACCGGCATCGCCCATGAACTCAATCAGCCACTGACTGGAATTGCAGCGTACAGTTACGCCGCAAAGATGATAGTCGAAGGCATCGATGCCAGCCCTCGCGAGCTTAAGGAAATTCTCGGTAAGCTGGAGGCACAGGCGGTTCGAGCCGGCGACATCGTTCGTCGATTGCGGGGATTCCTGAAAAAGAATCAGGGGCCGCGAGAGCTCACCGATCTCAATTCGCTGGTCCGGGATGTGGCCGGATTCGTTGAGCCGAACATCCGAGAATCGAAAGTCACGTTGTCGCTGCAGGTTGCCGAGGACACGTCTGCTTCTGTGCTGGTCGACGAAATTCAGATTCAACAGGTTCTGGTTAATCTGGTCCGCAATGCCATTGACGCCATGGACGAGATACCGCCCGAGCGACGGAAGGTGACCGTGGTGGTTCGGGTTCTGCAGGACGGCTCGGTTGAAGTGACCGTGCGTGATGTGGGTAAGGGCATTGTTCAGGACGAACTGGAGCAGGTGTTCGATGCGTTCTTTACAACCAAGCAGGAAGGCATGGGGATGGGACTTCCGATCAGCCGTTCGATTGTCGAAGCACATGGTGGGAAACTATGGGCGCAGTCAAACAAGGGCCCCG